>CAZCEZ010000041.1:0-29265 GCA_964497795.1 uncultured Acidimicrobiaceae bacterium
CGCCGCGGTTGGCGATGCCCTCGAGCTCGTCCCAGCCCCACGGGAACAGGAACTCGACGTCGCTGGTGCCCGACGAGTAGTGCGACAGCTCGTCCTCGTCGTGCGCCCGGAGCCGCAGCTTGTCGGCCGGCATGCCGAGGTCGAGGTACCAGTCGAGACGCTGCTGGCACCAGTACTCGTACCACTGCGGGCTCTCGGCCGGCGGGACGAAGTACTCCATCTCCATCTGCTCGAACTCGCGGGTGCGGAACACGAAGTTGCCGGGCGTGATCTCGTTGCGGAACGACTTGCCGATCTGCGCGATGCCGAACGGCGGCTTCTTGCGCGACGTCTCGAGCACGTTCTTGAAGTTCAGGAACATGCCCTGGGCCGTCTCGGGCCGCAGGAACACCTCGTGGCCCGAACCCTCGACCGGGCCGGCGTGGGTCTTGAACATGAGGTTGAACTGGCGGGCCTCGGTGAAGGTCCCCGTCTTGCCGCACTCGGGGCAGGTGTCGGGGTCCTCGAGCTTGTCGAGGCGGTGCCGGGTCTTGCACTCGGTGCAGTCGACGAGCGGGTCGGTGAAGTTCGCGAGGTGGCCCGAGGCCTCCCACACCGGCGGCGGGGACAGGATCGAGGCGTCGAGGCCGACCACGTCGTGGCGGAGCTGCACCATGGAGCGCCACCAGGCGTCCTTGACGTTGCGCAGCAGCAGCACGCCGACCGGGCCGTAGTCGTAGGTCGAGCGGAAGCCGCCGTAGATCTCGGCCGACGGGAACACGAAGCCCCGCCGCTTGCACAGGTTGACGACCTTCTCGAACAGCTCGTAGCTGGCCTCGGGCCCGGTCTCGGCGTCTGGCGCGGCGTCGGTGCTCATGGTGGCGGCAGCCTACCGACGACCCCGCGACCGGCCCGATCCCGTTCCGCCGACCGGGAGCCGGGCCGGCCGTCGTGCCCCCGACCGAGCGGCGAGGGGTCCGAGCGAGCCCGTCGGAGGCTGCCGCCACCCGGTGGTAGACCGGCGCCGTGACCGTCCCCGTGCCCCCAGAGCCCGGTGCCGGCAGCGGCGCCACCACCGCGACCGCCGGGATCGCCCGCCGAGGCCTCGCCTGGCTGCTCGACGGGCTGCTGTTCATCGCCCTCGTCGCCGGCGTCTACGTCGCCCTCGCCGAGCGGGTGCCGGGCGCCGACGCCTTCGGCGACGACGCCTGCGAGCTGCTGACCGACGTCTACGGCCAGGACCGGGTCGCGGGCTGCATCGACGTGGGCGACGACGTCCTCGTCCTCGACTCCGACGACGTGCTGGTCCAGACCGGCGCCACGCTCCTCTACTTCGCCCTGTTCGTGATCCTCCAGGGCGGCATCGGTGCCTCGCCCGGGAAGCTCCTGGTGGGGGTCCGGGTCGTCACCGCGGAGGGACGGATCTGCGGGATCGGCCGGAGCCTCGGGCGCACCCTGCTCTGGGCCGTCGACGGCGCACCGTGGATCATCCCCCTCGTCGGGCCCGTCCTGGTCCTGACGACGCCCGGCAACCGGCGCATCGGGGACATGGCCGCCGGCACCTACGTGGTGCACGCCCGCGACGTCGGCCGTCCCGTGCGCCCCGACGCCGCCGCCCCGCCCGAGGGCCAGCGGGCGTGGGGCGCCGCCCAGGGCCCCGCGACCGGCCCGATGCCGTGGGAGCCCGGCTGGGGCGAGGCCCCGACCGGACCGCCCGTCGCCGGCACCGCCCAGCCCACGCCCACCCCGCCCACGCCCGGGCCGCCCGTCGACCCGGCCGCGAACCTCGACATCCGCTCCCTGGACGTGCCCGACCCCACCGGCCGGGTCGACGAGGCCGCGCCCGCACCGGAGGCCGATCCCGACTGGTGGCGGGGACCCGAGGCCGACCCCGCCGCCGGTGACCCGGCGGGCGACGAGCCCTGGGACCCGACGGGCGGCGCGCAGGGCACGGGGGACGATCCGTCGGCACCCGCCCGGCCCCCGGCCTGGGAGCCGCCCACCACCGCGTTCGACGACCCGGCACCCGAGGCCGACCCGTCGCCCGGGCCGATCCCGGGCGGATCACCCGTCGCCCCCGACGCCACCACGGCCGGGCCGCTCGACGACCACGGCCGCACGCCCGAGGCCACGACGCCCCTCGAGGTGCCCGACGCCGGGGCGTCGGGCGACCTCGACCCGGGCGCTGCCGGCCCCTCCCCCTTCGTCGCCCCCGGCGCCGAGGGACCGGCCGACCAGGACCCCGCCCTGGGCCAGGCCGGCGCGCAGAGCCCCGGCGAGTCGGGCGCCCACGCGTGGGAGGCCTCGCAGCGACCCGCCGAGCCGGTCCGCTACCAGCTGCCGCCACCGCAGTGGGACGCGGCCCGGAACACCTACCTCCAGTGGGACCCCAACGCCCAGGTCTGGCTCCAGTGGGACGCGCTCGCCCAGCGATGGGAGCCCATCGACTCCTGACCTCGGAGCGCCCGTGACACCGGGGCGTCCTCGCTCGGCTCCGGGTCAGCGGGTCCAGTCGCCCCGCTCGAGCAGGCCCGGGCTGCGGAGCCGCCGCTCCAGGAGCTGCTCCACCGCCTCGGTCGCGATGGCGCCGACCTCGGCCACAGCCGGCGACGGCTCCTCGGCAAGCACGGTGGCCAGACCGCCGCCCAGCACCGCCTGGAGGAGGCGGAGCGCCTCCGGGGAGACCGCCCGGCCCTGCCGGCACGACTGGCACAGCATCCCGCCCACGGTGGTGTCGATGGCGACCAGGGGCCCGGGCGACCCGCACCCCAGGCACGACGTGACCTCGAGGCCCAGTCCCTCGTGGGCGAGCAGCTTGAGGAGGAACGCGGGCACGATCAGGGGGTTGTCGCTCGTCTCGAGGGTGCCGAGCACCCCGACCAGCATCCGGAACCGCCGGACGTCGGCCTCGCCCTCCAGGGTGAGCTGGTCCACGACCTCCAGGACCGTGGCCGCCGCGGCCCACCGGTCGAGGTCGCTGCGGATCCCGCCGTGCGCGTCGATCGTCTCGACCTGGGTGATCGTGTCCAGGTTGCGACCCTCGTACAGCTGGAGCGCCACGTGCGAGGTGGGCTCCAGCCGGGCGCCGAACTTCGAGCGGGTCTTGCGCACGCCCTTGGCCACGGCCCGGACCTTGCCCCGGTCCCGGGTGGCGAGCACGACGATCCGGTCGGCCTCGCCGAGCTTGTAGGTGCGCAGCACCACGCCCTCGTCCCGGTAGAGGCCGCTCACGGGGCCATCGACCTCAGCCCTCGTCCAGGCCGCCGAAGCGGCGGCGACGCTCCTGGTACTCGCGCACGGCGTCGAAGAGGTGCTCGCGACGGAAGTCGGGCCAGAGCACGTCGGGGAACACGAGCTCGCTGTAGGCCAGCTGCCACAGCAGGTAGTTGGAGATGCGGTGCTCGCCGGAGGTGCGGATCATGAGGTCCGGGTCGGGCATCTCGGGGTCGTAGAGGTGCGCGGCGATGGTCGCCTCGTCCACCTTCGACGCCGGGATCCCCTCGGAGACGATGGCCCGCACCGCGTCGACGAGCTCGGCCCGGGCGCCGTAGTCGAACGCGATCGTCAGCGTCATCCTCGTGTTGTGCTGCGTGAGCTCGAGCGCCTCGTCCATGCGCCGCAGCACCCGCTTGGGCACCAGGCGGCTGCGACGGCCGATGAAGCGCATCCGCACGTCGTTGTCGTGCAGCTCGTCCCGTCGGCGCAGCAGCAGCGACTCGTTGAAGTTCATCAGGTAGGCGACCTCGTCGCGGGGACGCCGCCAGTTCTCGGTGGAGAACGCGTAGACGGTGAACCACTCGACGCCCAGGTCGAGGCACCCGTAGGTGGCGTCGAGCAGCGCCTCCTCGCCGGCCGCGTGGCCGTCGGTGCGCTTCAGGCCGCGGCGCTGCGCCCAACGGCCGTTCCCGTCCATGACGGCTGCGATGTGCCTCGGCACGCGGGCCGGGTCGATCCCCTCGACGGACATGCGGGGCGACGCTACCGCCACGCTCCCCGCGACCCACGACCGCACCCCGGGACGGGCTCCGAGCGGGTCCGGACCGCGACCCCGCCCGGAGCGGGTAGAAGGGACGTGATGAAGGAGCGCCTCTACGACGTGCCCGTGCTCGGTGGGGCGCTGCGCGTCCAGGACCGCTTCTCCGAGGTGGGCGGCACGGCGCTGGCCAACGGGATCGCGCTGCAGGCGTTCCTGTCGATCTTCCCGCTGCTGATCGTGGCCGTGGCCGTCGTCGGCTTCATCGCCGAGGGTGACGTCTCCTTCGCCGACGACCTCATCGACACCCTCGGGCTGCCCGACGGCCCCGACACCATCGGCGACGACCTCCGCACCGCCATCGACACGGCGCGGGAGTCCAAGGGCACGGCGGGCGCCATCGGCATCGCGGGCCTGGTGTACTCCGGGCTCGCCATCGTCACGGCGCTCCAGCGAGCCGTCGACCGCACCTGGCAGACCTTCGGCAAGGGACTGAAGGACAAGGCCCGGGCGGTGCTGGTCATCCTCGGCGCCGTCGTCATCTTCGTGGCCTCCTTCGCCCTGAGCATCCTCATCAACTTCCTGCCGGGGATCTTCGCCCCCGTCTCGGTGCTGACCGGCCTGGCGGTGAACGTCGCCCTCTTCCTGTGGCTGTTCGTCGCCCTCGGCCGCCTCCCCCTCGGCATCCGGGCCCGACTCCCCGGCGCGGTGCTGTGCGCGGTCGGCCTCGAGGTCCTGAAGCTGATCGGCACCGTGTACATCCCCCGCCTGGTGGCGAACTCCTCGGCCCTGTACGGCTCGCTGGGCGTGGTCGTCGCCATCCTCGCCTGGCTCGGCTTCTTCGGCCGCCTGCTCGTGTACGGCTCGGTGGTCAACGTGCTGGCCTGGGAGCGCGAGCACGGCACCGTCGACGTGCCGCTGCAGGCCCCCCGCGTCGACTCGGCCCTGGCCGCCGCCGCCAACCGGGCCGGCCAGGTCACCGACCGCCTCGAACCCCTCGACCCGGCCGAGGCCCCGCCCGCCGTGCTGCCCGGCGAGACGACCACCGCGGTGGGCGCCGGCAACCGCTGACCCCGGCCGGGCGGTCGACCCCGCCGTCGGTGCCGCTGGCTACCGTCGCACGGTGCCCGATCCCACCGCCACGCTCGCCGACCTGGTCGCGCACCTCCCCGGCGGCGGCGAGGTGCGCGAGGGCCAGGCGGCCATGGCCGAGGCCGTCGCCGCCGCCGTCGACTCCGGGCGGCACCTGGTCGTGCAGGCCGGCACCGGCACCGGCAAGACGCTCGCCTACCTGGTCCCCGCCATCGGCAGCGGCAGCCGCGTCGTGGTCGCCACCGCGACCAAGGCGCTCCAGGACCAGCTCGCCGAGAAGGACCTGCCGTTCCTGGAGCGGCACCTGGGCGGGTTCTCGTGGGCCGTGCTCAAGGGGCGGTCGAACTACGTGTGCCGCCAGCGGGTCGCCGAGCTGAAGGCCGACCGCGAGGGCCGCCTCGACGTCGCCGTGGACGACCCGGGCCTGGTGGCCGTGCTCGCCTGGGCCGAGGAGACCGAGGTCGGCGACCGGGCCGAGCTCGACCGCGAGCCCCGGGCCGCGGTGTGGGACGCGGTCAGCGTGTCCTCCCAGGAGTGCCCGGGTGCGTCGAAGTGCCCGAGCGGGGAGACCTGCTTCGCGGAGGGCGCCCGCCGGCGGGCGGCCGAGGCCGACGTCATCGTCGTGAACACCCACCTGTACGGCACCCACGTGGCCGCCGGCGGTGTCGTGCTCCCGCCCCACGACGTCGTCGTCCTCGACGAGGCCCACCGGGTCGAGGAGGTCATCTCGGCCACGGCCGGCACCGAGCTGTCCGCGGGGCGCGTCCAGGCCACGGCCTACGCCATCGGCCGGGTCATCGCCGACGACCAGCTGGTCGCCGACCTGCTCGGCATCGCCACCACCCTCGGCGACGCGCTCGACGAGCACGTCGGCCAGGCGCTGGACCCGCCCCCGGCCCGCATCACCGACCAGCTCACCCGCCTCCGGTCCAAGCTCGACGCCGCCGGCGCCGCCCTGCGCAAGGTGCCCGACAGGGACCCCGACGTCGTCACGCGGCGAGACCGGGCCAGCCAGCTGCTCACCGGCCTCGCCGAGGACCTCCTCACCGCCACCGTCGTCCCGACCGGGTCGGTCGCCTGGGTCGAGGGCCGGGTCGGATCGGCCCGGCTGCGCATCGCCCCCATCGACGTGGCCGGCCTGCTCGCCGAGGCGCTGTGGAGCGAGACCACGGCCGTGCTGTGCTCGGCGACGATCCCCCCGAAGCTCCCCGAGCGCCTCGGGCTGCCCGGCGGCAACGTCACCGAGCTCGACGTCGGCTCCCCCTTCGACTACGAGGCCAACGCGCTCCTGTACTGCGCCGCCCACCTCCCCGACCCCCGGGCCGACCGCGACGGCGGCAGCCGTCGGGCCGACGCCGTCCACGACGAGATCGCCTCGCTCGTGGAGGCGGCCGGTGGGCGGACCATGGCCCTGTTCACGTCGTGGCGGGCGATGCAGGACGCGGTGGAGGCCCTGCGGGATCGCCTCGACACCCCGGTGCTGGCCCAGGGCGAGCAGCCCAAGCCGGCCCTCCTGCGCGAGTTCACCGAGGACCCGGAGACGTCGCTGTTCGCCACGATGTCGTTCTGGGAGGGCGTGGACGTGCCCGGCCCGTCGCTGTCGTGCGTGATCATCGACAAGCTGCCCTTCGCCCGCCCCGACGACCCCCTGCTCGACGCCCGGCGACGGCGGGTCGGCCCGAAGGCCTTCGAGCTGATCGACCTGCCCCGGGCCATCACGCTGCTCGCCCAGGGCGCCGGACGGCTCGTGCGGTCCTCGAACGACCGCGGGGTCGTGGCCGTGCTCGACCCACGACTGGCCACGGCCCGCTACCGCTGGGACCTGGTCCGCGGGCTGCCGCCCATGAAGCGGTCCAAGGACCCCGTCGAGGTGCGCGCCTTCCTCGCCGCCCTGCGCGCCGAGGGCTGACGGTCCGACCCGCAACGCGGGACCGAGCAGGGACCGGGGCTCGCGACGTCCAACCTCCACGGCGTGGGCGGAGCACGAGGGGATCGGGGAGTGGACCGACGGGCGTTCCTGGCCGGCGCAGCGGCGCTGGCCGCGTGGCAGCCGGTCGGTCGCATCGCGTGGGCGGAGGGCGACCCGGGTCCGCCCGGCTTCCCGTCGGGGATCCCGCTGTTCCGCCAGCGGTACGAGAACTGGTCGGGTGAGCAGGCGGTCGACGACGTCTGGACCTGCACGCCGGCCACGGCCGACGAGGTCGTGGTCGTCGCGAACTGGGCCGTGGACGCCGGGTGGCGGGTGCGCGCCCGTGGCGCCATGCACGCCTGGTCCCCCATCACGCTCGACCGGGACGCCTCCGGCGAGGACCACGTGGTCCTGGTCGACACCACGGCGCTGGCGGCGATCGAACCCGTCGACGGCGGCGTGCGGGTCGGCGCCGGGGCCCTGCTCGAGACCGTGCTGGACGAGCTGGCCGAGCGTGGCCTGGCCATCGTCTCCCACCCCGCCGTCGGGGAGATCACCGTCGGGGGCGCCCTCGCCGTCGGCGCGCACGGTGCCGCCATCCCGGCGGCGGGCGAGGTCCGGCCCGAGCGCGGCACCTACGGGAGCCTGAGCCACGCGACCCGCGAGCTCGAGGCGGTGGTGTGGGACCGCGGCCTGCGGCGCTTCGCCCGGCGGCGGTTCGTCCGCGGCAGCGACGAGTGGGCGGCCCTGTCCTGCAGCCTGGGGCGGTCGCTGCTCACCGAGGTCGTGCTCGACGTGCCCGACCTGGTGCCGGTCCGCTGCCTGAGCCGGGTCGACATCACCGCCGAGGAGCTGTTCGGCACGGGTCCGGGCGAGACGATGGCCTCGTTCCTGGAGGCCACGGGTCGGGTGGAGGCCCTCTGGTTCCCGCTGACCGAGCGCCCGTGGCTCAAGGTGTGGTCGGTCGCACCGGAGCAGCCGCTCACGTCCCGTGCCACGTCGGGCCCGTACAACTACCCCTTCAGCGACAACATCCCCGACGAGGTCGCCGACCTCGCTGCCGAGCTGGTGTCGGGGAACCCGGAGGCGACGCCGGTGTTCACCGAGCTCGTCTTCCACGTCGCCGCCGCCGGCCTCGTGGCCACCGGCTCGCTCGACCTGTGGGGCCCGCCCCACCACACCCAGCTCTACACGCGGTCGACCACGCTGCGGATCCGGGAGGTGGGCATCGCCGTGCTGTGCCGTCGGGCCGACCTGACCGACGTGATCTCCCTGACCGCAGCGACGTACGCGGGCCTCGTGGACGAGCACGCGACGAGGGGCTCCTACCCGGTGAACATGCCCTTCGAGATCCGGGCCTCGTCGCTCGACGACGACCTCGGCCGCTCGCCGATCCTGTCGCCCACGTCCCCTGACCCGTCCCGGCCGGACCACGACGTCGTGCTGTACGTGAACTGCCTCGCCCTCGTGGGCACCGCGGGCTTCGGCCGCTTCTGCCACGAGTTCGAGCACGCGCTGCGCGCCGCCCTGTCCCCGACGTCGGCGGTGGTGCGCCCGGAGTGGTCCAAGGACTTCGCCTACGGCGCCGACGGCACGCCCGAGGGCGACACCGGGCTGGTCGAGGACCTGCGCGGGCGCTTCCGGGACGGGCGGCGCCGCCGTGACGGCATCGACGGGGCCGCTGCGACGCTCGACGCCCTCGACCCGCATCGCACGTTCGCCAACGACTTCCTCGTCGGCCTGCTCCACTGACCCCCGGGCGACGCGGTCGACGCCTGCCCTAGTCTGGGAACGCCCGTTGCCAACCGGGCGGACCCCGGACGGGGTCGACGGTCGACACTCCAGGGGGACCCATGACCGAGCACGTGCACGACCTCGTCATCCGCGGCGGCCTCGTCGTCGACGGCACGGGCGGCGAGCCCGTGGTCGCGGACGTGGCCGTCGACGGCGACCGCATCGCCGTCGTCGGGGGTGACGTCGGCCCGGGTCGGCGCGAGCTCGACGCGACCGGCCTCGTGGTCACGCCCGGCTTCGTCGACGTCCACACCCACTACGACGGGCAGGCCACCTGGGACGAGCTGCTCGAGCCCTCCACCCCCCACGGCGTCACCACCGTGGTGTTCGGCAACTGCGGCGTCGGCTTCGCGCCGGTCCGCCCCGGTGACGAGCAGTCGCTCATCGAGCTCATGGAGGGCGTCGAGGACATCCCCGGCACCGCGCTCCACGAGGGCATGACCTGGGGCTGGGAGTCCTTCGAGGACTACCTCGACGTGCTGTCCCGGGGCCGGTGGACCGCCGACGTCGGCGCCATGGTCGCCCACGGCGCGCTGCGCACGTACGTGATGGGCGCTCGGGGCGTGTCCAACGAGCCGGCCACACCCGAGGACGTCGCGACCATGGCCGACCTGGTCGGTCGGGCGGTGCGGGCCGGGGCCATGGGCTTCTCCACGTCCCGGACGCTGGGTCACCGGGCCATGTCCGGGGAGCCGGTGCCGGGCACCTACGCCGCCGAGGACGAGCTGTTCGCCATCGGCCGGGCCGTGGCCGAGGCCGCAGCCGAGACCGGCGCCCGGGGCGTGTTCGAGGTCGCCCCGTCGGGCATCACCGACGACGACCACATCGACCCCCGCATCGAGGTCGACTGGATGTGCCGCCTCGCCGCCGAGACCGGGTGCGCCGTCACCTTCCTGCTGCTCCAGACCGCCTACGACCCGACCATGTGGCGGACCCAGCTGGACCTGATCGCCAAGGCCCGGGCCGAGGGCCACGACATCACCGCCCAGGTCGCGGCCCGTCCCTTCGGCGTGCTGCTCGGGCTGCCGGCCCGGCACCGCTTCGCCGACCTGCCCTCCTTCGCCCCGCTGAAGGACCTGACCCCGGCCGAGAAGGCCGAGGCCATGCGCGACCCCGACCTCAAGGCCCGCCTCATCGAGGAGTCCCACGGCATGGTCGCCTTCCTCGAGGCCGAGTTCCCCACCGCGGCCCGGCTGCTGAAGGACTTCGAGCGGACCTACGTGCTCGGCGACCCCGTCGACTACGAGCCCGGGCGCGACGCCTCCATCGCCGGCATCGCCGAGGCCCGGGGCGTCGACCCGGTCGAGGCGTACTACGACGCGCTGCTCGAGCGCGACGGCGAGGCGATCCTGATGATGACGCTGCTCGGCTACGTCGACGGCGACGGCGACGCGCTGCACGCCATGCTCACCGAGCCCGGCGCGGTGATCGGCCTGGCCGACGGCGGCGCCCACTGCAACCTGATCTGCGACGCGTCGACCCCGACCTGGACGCTCACCCACTGGGTGCGCGACCGCGACGGCGCCCGCATCCCCCTCGCCGACGCCGTGAAGCGGATGACGGCCGACACCGCCGACCTGTTCGGGCTCGCCGACCGGGGCCGCCTCCTGCCCGGCAGGCGCGCCGACATCAACGTCATCGACCTGGAGCACCTGGTCCTGCGCGAGCCGCACCTGGTCGCCGACCTCCCCGCCGGCGGCACCCGCTTCCTGCAGGAGGCCGAGGGGTACCGGTGGACGATCCTGGCCGGTGAGATCACGCGCGTCGACGACGCCTTCACCGACGCCCGCCCCGGTCGCCTGGTCCGCTCGTCGTCCTGAACCCTCCCCCGCCGCGGACGGCTGACGCGGGCGGGCCGGTCCCCGTGGGTGGGTCGGGCCGGACCCGTCACTAGCGTGCCCCCGTGACCCGCAGCCTCGAGTCGATCGCGCAGCTGGCCGGCCCCCTGCTGGTCCTCGGGTTCCTGGCCGGCGCGGCGTGGTCGTGGTGGCGGGCCGACCCCGACCGCCTGCCCCGCGTCGTCGACCGCGTCGCCGAGGCCGCGCTGACCATGGCGGTGGCCACGCTCGCCTGGGCCGCCATCGAGGCCGTGTCGCCCGGGGGCCGGGGCAGCATCTCCCGGGTGGCCCTGGCCGACATCCAGGCGCTCACCGCCTGGCAGTCGGTGTCGCTGTGGACCGGTCTCGCCTGCGTGACCGGGCTCGTCGCCTCGCCGTTCCGCCGCTTCGAGGGCTCCGACGGCCTCCTGCCGACCGCGGCGCTCCTCGCCGCCCACTTCCCCTACGTGTTCGCCGGCACCGCCATCGCGTTCTCGGCCGGCTGGCTGCTCAAGGGCTCCGAGCGGGCCGCCCAGGTCGCCGCCATCGGGATGCTGCTCCCGGTCGCCTGGCTCGGCTGGATCATCGAGTGGCAGCCGGCCTGGGGCATGGCCGTGGGACCGGAGGCGGCGCTGTGGGCGACGGTGGCCACCGGCGTGCTCGCGACCCGCTGGTGGCACGACCGGCCGATGGAGGGCCTGATCTAGACGGACCGGACGTCGCTAGAAGCCGAGGTCGTCGAGGTCTGCGGGCTTGCGCTGCCAGTCCTTGCGGACCACGACGTGCAGGTCGAGGTAGGCGCCGTCGCGCAGCTGGGACCGCACCCGGGACCCGACCTCCTTGAGCACGGCGCCGCCCTTGCCGATGACCATGCCCTTCTGGCTGGATCGCTCCACCATGATCTCGACCCGGACGTAGGGCCACTCCAGCTCGGTGGTCCGGGTCGCGATCGAGTGGGGCAGCTCGTCCCGGGTCACGGCCAGGAGCTGCTCGCGCACGAGCTCGGCGACCCACACCGCGTCGGGCAGGTCCGACACCTGACCCTCGGGGTAGTAGCGGGGCCCCTCGGGGAGGCGGGACACGAGGTGGGCGACGAGGTCGTCGACGCCCTCGCCGGTCCGGGCCGACACCGGGAAGTACTCGGCCTTGTCCAGCTCCGCGGCCCGGGCCAGCTGGCCCAGCACCTGCTCGGGCGTGGCCCGGTCGACCTTGTTCACGACGAGCACGGCGTCGGCGGGGACCCGCTCGGCGATGAAGCGGTCGCCCCGGCCGATCGGCATGGTGGCGTCGACCAGGAAGCAGACGACGTCGACGTCGCGGGTCGCCTCGGTGGCGGTCGCGTTCAGGCGGTCGCCGAGGGGCGTGCGGGGCTTGTGGATGCCGGGCGTGTCGACGAACACGACCTGGGCCGGCCCACCCCGGTCCGGGCCGACGTCGAGCACGCCGCGGACCTGCGAGCGCGTCGTCTGGACCTTGTCCGAGACGATCGACACCTTCTCGCCGAGGATGCGGTTCAGCAGGGTCGACTTGCCCACGTTCGGGCGACCGACGATGGTCACGAACCCGGAGCGCAGCCCGGGCTCCCCGCCGGGGAGCGGCGAGCCGGGGCGGGGCCCGCCGTCGCCGCCGTCGGGTGCCTCGTCCCGCTCGTCGTCGAGGTCCTCGGCGAACAGGTCCTCCAGGCTCGGGCCGTCGACGTCGTCGTCGGGGTCGTCGTGGTCGGTCATCGCTCCGTGGCCTGCGTCGTGGCGGCGCCGGTTCGGCCCTCGCCGTCGGGGTCGGCCGGCGGGAGCCGGTCGATGCGGACGAGGCCGATGCGTCGACCCTGCACCCGTGCTGCGGTGAGGCGGAGCGACCCGATCTCGATCGCCTCGCCGTTGGTCGGCACGTGGCCGAGGGAGCCGAAGAGGAGGCCGCCGACGGTGTCCCAGTCGCCCTCGGGCAGGTCGGCGCCGAGCAGGTCGTTCACCTCGTCGAGGGGCATGCGGGCGTTGACCCGGTACCCGCCGCCCGGCAGGGGCTCGGCCATCGGGTCCTCCACGTCGAACTCGTCGACGATCTCCCCGACGAGCTCCTCGATGAGGTCCTCCAGGGTGACGAGGCCGGCGACGCCGCCGTACTCGTCGACGACCACGGCCATGTGGAACTGCTCGGCCTGCATCTCGGGGAGCAGCACGCTGACCCGCTGCTGCTCGGGCACGAAGCGGGCCGAGCGGAGGTGCTGGCCGACGGGCTCGCCGCCCTGCCCGTCCCGCTCGGCGCGCATCAGGTCCTTGGCGTAGGCGATGCCGACCACGTCGTCGATGCCGTCGCCGAGGACGGGGATGCGGCTGTAGCCGTTCAGGATCACGACCTCGACGACGTCGCTGACGGCCCACGTGGCCTCGACGGTGATCATGTCGGGCCGGGGGACCATGACCTCGCGGACGATGGTGTCGCCGAACTCGATGATCGAGGCGATGAGCGCCTGCTCCTCCTCCTCGATCGCCTCGGCCTCCACGGCGACCTCGGCGAAGGCGAGCAGCTCCTCCTCGGACACCTTGGGCCGGGTCTCGTCGTCGTCGACGCCGCCGTTGCCGCCCCGGATGCGGCGGCCCAGCACCTCGCCGACGAGGGACAGCACCGGCAGCCCGGCGACGAGGCGGGCGACGGGCACGACGCGGCGGGCGACCCGGTCGGTGCGGACCAGGGCGAGGGTCTTGGCCACGGCCTCGACGGTGACGAGCACCACCACGGTGGCGGCCAGGGCGGCGGGGGGCACCCACGCCTCGGCGTCGGCCGCCTCCACCTGCCACAGCACGAGGGCGACGAGGCCGACCTGGACGGCGAGGCGCACCACGACCAGGACCGACAGGTTCGTCTGGCGGCGGGTGAGCAGGCCGAGCAGCTCGTCGGCCCGGTCCACGCCCTCGTCGGCCATGGTCGAGGCGCGGGCCCGGGTGGTGTGGGCCAGCACGAGCTCGCAGGCGGCGAGCACGCCCACGGCGAGGAGGCCGACCAGCCCGAGGGCCACGGCGGCGGGGATGCCCACCGTCAGCTCCCGGCGTGGAAGCGGGACAGCAGGTCCCGCTCCTTGGCCTGCATGGCCGCGGTCTCGTCGGGCTCGGCGTGGTCGTGGCCGAGCACGTGGAGGATGCCGTGCACGACCAGGAGGGCGACCTCGTCCTCGAGGGTGCCGGCGTGGTCGGGGCCGATGCCGTGCAGCGGCCCGGCGTGCTCGGGCGCCTGGGCGGCGGCGACCGAGGGGCAGACGACGACGTCGCCGAGCAGCATGGGCACGTCGTCGGCGTCCTCGGGTGGCCGGTCGGGGCCGGTGGTGCCGTTGTCGGGCCAGCGGCCGGCCTCGAGGGGCTCCTCGTCGATGGGGAAGGCGAGCACGTCGGTGGGCCCGTCCTTGCCCATGTGGCGCTCGTTGAGCTCGGCCATGGCCGCGGCGTCGACGAAGAGCAGCGACAGCTCGGCGGTGCGGCGCACGCCCTCGTCGAGCAGCACGGCCTCGGCCAGGGCGACCCAGCGGGCCAGCTCGATGGGGTGGTCGTCCTGCTCGTCGACGCCGAAGACGGTGGCCGCCACGTTCACCGACCCCGTTCTCGTCGGTCGCCGCGGCCGCGGTCGTCGTCCGCAGCGGAGCGGTCGTAGGCGTTGACGATGTCCTGGACGATCTTGTGGCGCACGACGTCGCGGCTGCCGAGGTGGCAGAAGGCGAGCCCGTCGATGCCCTTCAGGATGCGCTCCAGGTCGAACAGGCCGGACCGGCCGCCCTGCACGTCGACCTGGGACGTGTCGCCCGTGACCACGACGCGGGAGCCGAAGCCGATGCGGGTCAGGAACATCTTCATCTGCTCGGGCGTGGCGTTCTGGGCCTCGTCGAGGATGATGAACGACCGGTTCAGGGTGTTGTGCGTGACGAGGAAGTCGTCGGTGACGTAGAGCGAGTCGGCGGCTCCCACCTGGATGCAGACGCACTCGGCCTCGCCCGCAGGCTCGATCGACTCGATCATCCGCATCGGTCGGCCGGCGCCGAACTCGGTGTACGTGGCCGCCTTGCGGGAGAGCCGGAACGGCTGGATCCCGGCCGGCAGACGGATGTCGAGGATGTGGCTGTCGGACCGATGGTGGACGGGTCGGCCCTTCGTGCGTCCTGGGCGTCGGCCGTCGGCGGCGCGGGTGCGCACGTGGGCCACGCCGCCGAGCGAGCGGACGAGGAACACCACGTCGTCGCGGAGGCGCTCCGAGCAGGTCGTGTACTGGATCCGGCAGGATCGGTCGGCCTGGGTGACCGGTCCGCCGTCGCTGTCGAGCAGGCCCTGGAGGAGGGCGATGCGCACGTCGGCGTCGTTGAACAGGTACTCGAGGGGCACGAACGTGGTCGCGGAACGGGTGCCGTCCAGGCGGAGCGAGCGCATGACGGCGGTGACCGGGTTCGTCGGGCCGCCGCGCCCGACGTGCGCAGCATTGCGCAGCACGTAGTCGGGTCCGCTCCTGTGGACCAGCTCGACGCCGTCGAGGGCCGTGCCGAGCGACTCGACGAGCTCCGCATCCGCGGTCGCGAACGTCGGCGTGGTCTTGCCGGTGACGCACCCGTCGCCCAGCAGGAGGCCGAGGGCGTAGGGGTCCATGGGGACCGGGCGCGGCTCGAAGCGGGCGGGCCCCGACAGCAGCGGGAGCTCGAAGCGACGCTGGTGGGCGCGCCGCTCCCTTCCGATCATCTCGCGCGTCTCGAGGACGCGTCCGTCCCTGCCGTGCCGCTTGTCGTCGATGGTGCGCACCTGCCAGAGGTGCTCGGCGCAGCAGCGGGTGGAGGCGCCGTCCTGGGTGCGGACCTCGAAGACGTCCTTCCGGCCCTGGGGGAAGACGCCGAGTACGGGCGTCGGTCGACCGTCGGACCCGACGACGAGGTCCCCGACGGCCAGGTCGCCGATGCGTCGCCAGCCCTCGGGGGTGAGCACGCGCCGGTCCACCGGCTGGGCGCGCCCGCGCATGAAGGCCAGCGGCGCGACCTCGACCATGTTCCGCTCCAGCAGGCGCTGGGCGCCCTCGGGATCGACCATGTCGTACAGGGCGTCGTAGAGCGGCCGCAGGTACGGGTCGATCTTGGCCATGAGGTCGCCGGGCAGGAACCCGAGCCGCTCGCCGGCCTCGACCGCGGGGCGGGTGAGGATGATCCGCTCGACCTCGTCGCGGTGCAGGGCCTGCACGGCCATGGCCACGGCGAGCCAGGACTTGCCGGTGCCGGCCGGGCCGAGGCCGAAGGTGATCACGTTGTCCCGGATGGCCTCGACGTACCGGCGCTGGCCGGCGGTCTTGGGCCGGACCAGGTTCCCCTTGGCCGAGCGCAGGATCTCGGTCGCCATCAGCTCGGAGGGCCGCTCGTCGTGGACGACCATGTCGATGGCGCGCCGCACGGTCTCGGGATCGAGGGGCTGGCCGTTGGCCACGAGCAGCACGAGCTCCTCGAACACGTGGCCGGCCGCCGTGGCCCGGGGGCCGTCGATGGAGATCTCGTTGCCGCGGGCGTGGATGGCCGTGTCGGGGAACGCGTCCTCCACCAGCCGGAGGAGCTGGTCGCGCTGGCCGAGCAGACCAGCCATGAGGTGGTTGCCGGGGACGTTGACGACGACTTGGGTGTCGGACACGAGGTCGGTGAGCCTACCGTCGCACCCCGTGACCGACCGCAGCGCCCGTCGGGGCGACGGCACCCCGGACGCCGCCGCCACCTCCTCGGACCGGGCCGGTGGCACCGGCGCCTGGCCCGCCGACGCACGGGGCGTGCTCGGCGGCGCGTCCCTGGCCGGTGCGCTGGAGCGGTGGGCGGCCGAGGCGGCCGTGGACGACGCCGCCGCGGCCCGGGCCCGGGAGCGCTGGCTCCGCCAGCAGGCCGACGAGGGCGCCAGCCTGGCCGGCACGCTGCTCGACCTGGCCGAGCGGGGCGACCCGGTCGTGGTCGAGGTGGCGGGCACCCGGCTGCGGGGCGTGGTCGAGGGGCTCGGCGAGGACTTCGCCGCCCTCCGCACCGAGCACGGCACCGCGGCCCTGGTCCGCCTCGACGCCGTCGAGCTGGTGCGGGGCCAGCCCGGCGCAGCCGACGTCCTCGGCGACCGGGTCGCCGTCGTGGCCACGTCGCTGGCCGGCGTGCTCGTCGTCGTGGCCGGCGAGCGGCCCGACGTCGCGGTGCGGACGCGCTCGGGGACCGTCGTGCGGGGCGGCCTGCGCCGGGTCGGCACCGACGTGGCGACGCTGCGCCCCGAGGGTGACGACCGGTCGCCCGTCACGGTCGCCCTCGGCGCCGCGGCGATCGTGCTCCTCGACCCCTGAGCCGGCCCCTCGGACCGGCCGGCGGGCTCAGCCGACCTCGGTCTCCTCCTCGGCCGCCTCGGGCGACCCGGAGTCGGGGTACAGGTGCCCGAGGCTGCCGGGCTGGATGCGCGAGGCCTCCACGAAGGCGTCGACGTCGGACTGCTTGACCCGGATGACCCGACCGAAGCGGTAGGCGGGCAGCTCGTCCTGGTCGATGAAGCGGTACAGGGTGCGCGGGGTCACCCCGAGCGCCTTGGCCGCGTCGGCCGTCGACAGCCAGTGCACGTTGCCGGTCATGGATCCTCCTGGGTCGGCGCTGGCGCGACCCTACCGAACCCGTCGGTGCCTGGCCACCACTCTCGTGGGATCTCGTCGCCTTCCCTTCCCTCCGGGTGCATCAGGGTGCCAGGATGCGCATGTGGCGTTTCGATGCATCTCCGCTCCTCCCCTTCCATCCGGACGGGCGCGTCCGGTCGTGTCACCGCGGGTGACGGCATCTCCGGCCGGATCGTGCAGGAACGCGACCGGTCGCGGGCGAAGGGACTCGCTGTGACGAGACGCACCTGGCGGGGCGGGTCGGATGCACCCGGCACCGCGGCAGACACCACCGAGCAGCGGCGGATCGAGCGGCGGGTGGGCCTGCCCTCGTCCCGGGCCGTGGTGGGCGGGCTCCTGATGGCCCTGGCCGCGGTGGGCACCTTCCTCGCCTACGCGGGGGCGACCGCAGACGACGCCGTCGAGGTGCTGATCGCGGCGCGGGACCTGCGTCCCGGCCAGACCATCGCCGCCGACGACGTGCGCGTCGTCGAGGTCGACCTGCACCCCGACGTCCGCGGCCTGTTCGGCGCGGTCGACGCCGCCGTGGGCCGGCAGGTCGCCGCGCCCGTCGACGCCGGCGAGTTCCTGCTCGCCTCGGCCACCGTCGTGCCCGTGGCCGGAGCGGAGTCCCTGGAGCTCGCGCTGTCGCTGCCGGCATCCCGGGCGGTCGGCCGGCTCCGCCCCGGCGAGCGCGTCGACGTGTTCTCGACCTGGTCGTCGACCGAGACCGAGCTGATCGCCGTCGACGCCCGCGTGCTGGAGGTGGCCGGCGGATCCGCCACCGCCCTCGGGGGCGGCGAGACCGTCGTCGTCCGGCTCGCCCTGGCCGACTTCTCGCAGGTCGAGGCGCTGGTCCACGCCCAGGCGGCCGGCGACCTCACGATGATCCGCGCCGGCATCGGCACCGAGACGGCCGACGTCGGCCGCACCTACCGCCAGGGGGCGCCCCGCACGGCCCCCGCACCCGACGACGACCCGGACGGGGACCCGGGGGGCGAGCGCTGATGGCCGCCGACCGCTGGGTCGCCCTCGGCCTCGCCCGGGCGCGGGCGCCGTGGTTCTCCGACGTGGCCCGCTGGGCGACGTCGGGCCAGCTCGCCATGGACTTCGTGAAGACCGTCTCGGCCGACGAGGTGCGCGCCCGCCTCGCCAGCGGACGGCCGTTCTCGGCGCTCCTCGTCGACGGCGGCCTGCCCGGCGTCGACCGCGACCTGCTCGAGCTGGCCGGGGAGCTCGGCTGCGCCCCGATCGTCGTCGCCGCCGAGTCGGCGCGGGACTGGCGGGGCGTCGGGGCGATCGACGTGCTCGAGCCCGGGTTCGGACCGCTGGAGCTGGAGGCCGTCCTGGCCGAGCACGCCCGGCCCATCGGGCGCGCCGACGACGTGCCCGGCACCGAGGCGGCGGAGCCCGCGTCCAGCGGGTTCCGGGCCCGGACCGTGGCCGTCACGGGGCCGGGCGGCACGGGTCGGTCGACCGTGGCCATGGCGCTGGCCCAGGGGCTCGGGGCGACCCCGGCCCACGCCGACACCGTCGTGCTCGCCGACCTCGCCCTCCACGCCGACCAGGCCCTCCTGCACGATGCACGGGACGTGATCCCCGGGCTGCCCGAGCTGGTCGAGGCGCACCGGGGTGGGAGCCCGTCGGCGGAGGAGGTCCGGGCCCTGACCTTCGAGGTCCCCGACCGCCGCTACCGGCTGCTGCTCGGGCTCCGCCGCCACCGGGACTGGACGGGGCTGCGCCCCCGGGCGACCCGTGCCGCCCTCGACGGGCTCCGCCGGGCCTTCACCGTCGTGGTCGCCGACGTCGACGACGACCTCGAGGGCGAGCGCGCCACCGGCTCGGCCGACGTCGAGGACCGCAACCTCCTGGCCCGCGCCACCGTCGAGGTGGCCGACGTCGTCGTGGCGGTCGGCGCCCCGGGCCCGAAGGGCGCCCACGGGCTGCTGCGGGTGGTGCGGGACCTGCTCGATGCCGACGTCGCGCCCGAGCGGATCCTGCCCGCGGTCAACCGGGCGCCCAAGGGGCGGCGGGCCCGGGCCGAGCTCGCCGCCGCCGTCGACGACCTGCTCGCCGCGTCCCACCCCGGGCGCGAGCTGCGCTCCCCCGTCTTCGTGCCCGAGCTCCGACGACTCGACGAGGTGCTGCGCGACGCCGTCGCCCTCCCCGCCGGCCTCGTCGACCCCGTCACCTCCGCCGTCGCCGCTCGCCTCGACGCCCTGCCCGAGCGAGACCGGGGTGGCGCGGCCGTCGCAGGCCCCGAGCCGGTGCTGGTGACCCCGGGATCGCTCGGGTCCTGGTCCGACGACGGGAGCGAGGACGGCGAGGAGCTGGCCGGATGAGCGACCGCAGCGCCGCCGACGACGCCACGCCGCTCCAGCAGATCGAGTCCGCCGTGCTGGAGCGGGCCAAGGGCCTGCGCCTCGACCTCGACGACGACACCGCTCCCGCCCGGCTGCGCGAGCTGCTGGTCGAGGAGGTGCAGCGGTGGTCCGCCGACCACCGCCGGGGCCTCCGGGCCCACGACCTCGCCGACCCCGACCTGGTGGTGGACCGGGCCTACCGGAACCTCGTCGGCTACGGCCCGCTCGAGCCGCTGCTGGCCGACGACGACGTCTGGGAGGTCATGGTCAACGCACCGGACCAGGTCTTCGTGAAGCGCCACCTCGGCGCGTCGGGCTACCACGACGAGGTCTTCCACGACGACGAGCACGTCATCCGGACGCTGACGAAGATCCTCGACGACGCCTCCGGCGCCCACCGCAAGCTGGACCCCACCGAGGGCCTCCAGGACGCGCAGCTCGACGACGGCGCCCGGCTCCACATCGTCCACTCCGACGTGTCCTCCGGCGGCCACGTCATGGTCAACATCCGCAAGTTCACCGGCGTCGCGTTCCGCTCGCTGGAGGAGCTGGTCGACCGGTCCATGCTGACCGCCCAGGCCGCAGAGTTCCTCCGGGCCTGCGCCCGGGCTCGGCTCACCGTCGTCTTCGCCGGGGCACCCGGGTCGGGCAAGACGACGCTGCTGTCGTGCACGGCCGCCGAGCTCGACCCCTCGCTGCGGGTCGTCGTGGCCGAGGAGGTGTTCGAGGCCGACGTGCCCCTGCCCAACGTCGCGTCGATGCAGACGAGGGCGGCGCGGGCCGACCGCCCGGCGGTCGACCTGCGGCGCCTCGTGGCCGGCTTCCTCCGCATGGCCCCCGACGTCGCCATCGTCGGCGAGGTCCGCGACCGGGAGGCGCTGCCGCTGCTCCTCACGCTCTCCTCCGGCGTGAAGGGGTACACGACGATCCACGCCGGATCCGCCCGCCAGGCCCTGTCCCGGCTCCGCTTCATCTGCCAGCTCGCCGACACGTCGTCGGAGATCCCGATGCCGGCGCTCAACAGCCTCGTGTCGGAGTCCGTCGACGTCGTCGTGCACTGCGCCCGCGACGCCGACGGGCCCCGGGTCACCGAGATCCTCACCGTGGAGGACCAGGCCGCCGGCTGGGATGCCACGCAGTTCACGGTCACCGACCTGTTCCGCCGGTCCCGCAGCGGCGAGCCGCTCGCCTGGACCGGCCTGCTCCCGGACCGGGCGTCGCGCGCCCTGGAGGAGGCGGGCTACGACCTGCGCCGCCTCCTCGGCGTGCCCGAGGCCTCCACGCAGGACCGGTCCGACACCCCATCCCGGTCCCCCGCCACCGGTGCCGGCCCCGTCGGACAGGGCGACGACTACGGCCAGGCGCTCGCCGCGAAGGTGCACGAGCTGCGCACGCGGCGCGGCCTCGGCCCCGGGCAGGTGACGCGGTGACGGCGCTCGCGCTCCCCGCCCTGGCCGCCCTCGGCGTGTTCTACCTCTGGACCGCCGTCGCATCGGGCTGGCGCGGCCTCGGCCTCGCGCCCGGGATGGGACGCCGCGCCCGGCGGCCTGCCCTGGGCGAGGACGGCCTCGTCCGGGAGTGGCTGGTGCAAGCCGGTCTGGCCGAGCTCCGGCTGCGCGACGTCGCCGCCGTCGTCGTCGTCCTCTTCGCCGTCGTCACGGCCCTGACCTTCGCCCTCTTCGGCGCGATCGCCCCTGCGGTCGCCGTCGGGCTGTGCGCAGCGAGCACGCCGATCGCGTCCTACCGCGTGCGGCGCGCCAACCGTCGGGCGCGGGCCCAGGACGCCTGGCCGAGGATGATCGAGGAGATCCGCATCCTGACGTCGTCGCTGGGGCGGTCGATCCCCCAGGCGCTCTTCGACGTCGGCCGTCGGGCCCCCGACGAGATGGCCCCGGCCTTCGAGGCGGCGCACCGCGAGTGGCTCATCTCCACCGACTTCGAGCGCACGCTCCGGGTCCTCAAGGCCGGTCTCGCCGACCCGACGGCGGACGCCACGTGCGAGACGCTCCTCGTCGCCCACACCGTCGGCGGCAGCGACCTCGACGCCCGCCTCCAGGCCCTCGTCGAGGACCGCATCATGGACACCCAGGGCCGCAAGGACGCCCGGGCCAAGCAGGCCGGGGCCCGCTTCGCCCGGCGCTTCGTCGTCTTCGCACCCTTCGGGATGGCGCTGGCCGGCATGTCGGTCGGCGACGGGCGCAGCGCCTACCGCTCCCCCACCGGCCAGCTCCTGGGCCTGCTCGCCGTGGGACTCGTGGTCGCGTGCTGGCTGTGGGCCGGTCGCATCCTGCGGATCCCCGAGGAGCAGCGGGTGTTCCAGGGATGACGCGCGTCTCGGTCCTCGCCTTCCTCGCCACCTGGGTCGGGGCCACGCTGGTCCTGTCCCAGCGCCGGTGGTTCGCCCGTCGCGACCTCGCCGACCGCCTCCGCCCCTACGAGCCCGGCGGGCTGGCCACCTCCGCCTCCGGACCCGGCCTGCTGTCGGTGGGGTCCTTCGCCGAGGTCATCGGCCCGCTGGCCCGGACCGTGGGCGAGCGGGTGGCCCGCCTCTTCGGCGTCGACGAGGAGCTCGCCGTCCGCCTCGAGCGGGTCCGCTCGCCCCTCGACCAGACCGACTTCCGCGTGCGCCAGCTGGGCTGGGCCGCGGCCTCCGCCGTCGGGGCCGTGCTCGTGGTCGCCGCGCTCGGCCCGCCGGCACCGGTCGCCCTGCTGTTCCTGCTCGGCGCCCCGGCCCTCGCCTTCCTCTTCCTCGAGCAGCAGCTGGCCACGGAGTCCGACCGGCGCAAGCGGCGCCTGTTCCTCGAGCTCCCCGTCGTCTCCGAGCAGCTCGGGATGCTGCTCTCGGCCGGCTTCTCCCTGTCCGGGGCGCTGCAGCGCCTGGCCGTGCGCGGCCAGGGCGTCACCGGGGAGGACCTGCGCCTCGTGGTCGCCCGCATCCGCCAGGGCCGCTCCGAGGTCGAGGCCCTGCGCGAGTGGGCCGCCGTCGTCGACCTCGACGCCCTGTCACGGCTCGTCGCCGTGCTGGCCCTGAACCGGGAGGCCGGCGACCTCGGGCGGCTGATCGCCGAGGAGGCCCGATCCATCCGACGGGAGGTGCAGCGCGAGCTCGTCGAGCAGATCGAGCGGCGCAGCCAGCAGGTGTGGATCCCCGTCACCGTCGCCGCCCTCGTCCCCGGCGCCATCTTCATCGCCATCCCCTTCTTCCAGGCCCTGCGCGCCTTCGGCGCGGCCTGACCCCGACCCCGACCCCGACAGACCGGAGCGAACCCGTGCACACCCCCACCCCCGTCCCCACCCGACGCGGCGATCGCGGCGAGGGCGTCATCTCCACCGCCATCGCCGTGCTGATCATGGCCCTGCTCGGCGCGGCCATGTGGCTCACCTTCGACAACGTCTGGGACACCACGTCGGAGAACACCACCAACCAGGTCGAGATCATCGGCACCGACGGCGGCGGGACGCCCGGCGCCACGCCGTGACCGCCGGGGCCCCCGCCCGTCGGGCCCGGGACGAGCGGGCGACCGGCGTGTTCGGCACGGCGTTCGGCTTCACCGTCTTCCTGCTGTTCCTGCTGCTCACCGTGCAGGTGCTCTTCGGCCTCTACGCCCGCACGACGGTCACCGCGGTGGCCGCCGACCTGGCCCAGCGAGCCGCGGATGCCGGCGGCACCCTCGACGAGTCCCGTCGCGCCGCCTGGGCCGAGGAGGGTCGACGACGCCTCGGCGACTACGGCGACGACGCCGAGGTGACCCTCTCCCTGCTCGACGTCGACGGCGACGGCGTCGACGACACCGTCGCCGTCGGGGTCCGGGCCCGGCTGCCCCGCCTGCTCCCGATCCGATGGGCCGGGAGCGGACCGGCGGAGTTCTCGCGGACCATGCGGGCCCGCATCGAGCAGGTCCAGGCCGACCCGGGCGGCACGCCGTGAAGGGCCGGCGCCGGGCCGGCGAGCGCGGCCAGGTCGCGGGCATCGAGGTGCTCCCCTTCTCGCTCCTCGTCTTCGTCGCCGGCACCCTGCTGCTCGTCAACCTGTGGGGGGTCGTCGACGCCAAGTTCGCCGCCGACGCCGCGGCTCGGGAGGCGGCCCGCTGGGTGGTGGAGCGGGCGTCGACCGACACCACGCCCGAGGGTCTCCGGGCCGGGGCGACGACCATCGCCGTCGACACGCTCGCCGAGCACGGCCGGGAGCGGCCGGCCACGGTCACCGTCGGGCCCGAGAGCCTCGCCTTCGTCCGCTGCGAGCGGATCCTGGTCACCGTCGAGACCAGCGTGCCGACGCTGCGGATCCCCTTCGTCGGCGACCTCGGCGACGGATTCGCCGTGCGCGCCACCCACAGCGAGCTGATCGACCCGACCCGCTCCGGGGTCGGCGGGGAGGCCACGTGCATCGGCTGACCGCGCCCTCGACGACGGGCGGGCGCGGCGATCGGGCCTCGGTGCTCCTCCTCATGCCCGTCGCGATCCTGATCGTGCTCATGCTCGGCGCGATCGCCGTCGACGCGTCTGTCGTGTACCTGCGGCAGCGCCAGGCGTACAACGTGGCCTTCGACGCGGCCAACGACGCGGCCGGGGCCGGCATCGACCTGGCCGTGGCCCGCGACACCGGCGAGCTGGCCTACGACCCGGTCGCCGTGGCCCGGGTGGCCGCCGACGCCGTCGCCGCCTCCGGCATCGAGGACCTCGTGCTGGTGTCGGCCACCACCGAGGGCGACGCCGTCGTCGTGACCGTCACGGTGGGGGTCGAGGGGCTGCTCGCCCCGGCCTTCGGCGCCCCGGCTCGGGACGAGGTGACCATCACCGCCCGAGCCGAGGGCGTCCTGGCACCGTGAAGGTCGTGCCCGCACGAACCGATGTGACCCTTGATGCATCTCGTGCACTCTCGGTAGGTTGAGTGCTCGATGGTGATCGCGGTCCGCACCGAGTCCGAGGGTCCCGACGGGCCCCTCGTCGTGGTCAAGGAGGCCAGGACCGACGGCGACGTCGCCCGCCTCGGGCACGAGGCCTCGATGCTCACCCGGGCCCGGCACCCCGGCGTCGTCGACCTCGTGGCCGTCGAGGACCGCGCCATCCGGCTGCGCCACGCGGGCACGGCACTCGCCCGCCTCGGTCCGCTGCCCGCCGACCAGGCGGCCGCCGTGGTCTCGGCCGTGGCCGACGTCGTCCACGCCGTGCACCGCCAGGGCGTCGTCCACGGCGACGTGGACGCCGACCACGTGGTGCTCGACGCCCGGGGCCGGCCGCGCCTGTGCGGGTTCGGCCAGGCCCGCGACCTGACCCGGGACGGCACGGCCGACGACGTCGCCGCGCTCGGCCGGCTCCTGCGCGACCTGCTCGCCGCCGGCCGGCACCTCCCGTGGGCCGCGCCGCCACCGGGGCTCCGCTCCCGGTCGGTCCGGGCCCGGGCCCTGCGCGACCTCGACGCCCTCGTCGCCCAGGCCACCGGTCCGGGCCCGCGGCCGACCGCACGGCAGCTGGCCAAGGCGATCCACGTCGCCGTCCCGAGCGCCACGCTCCCCGACCCCGACCGGCTGCGCACCCCACCGCCCCCCGCCGCTGCGCCCGCCGTCATCCCCGACGACGTCGACCCGACCGAGGACCTCGCCTGGTCGGCCGAGGAGCTGTCCTGGCTGGCGACCGCGCCCGACGACGCCTGGCCGGGCGACGGCTGGGCGGACGACGAGCCCGGCGGCGCCACGGACGATGCCGAGCCGGGCGATGCCGAGCCGGACGACGAGGAGCCGGAGGGGGACGAGCCGGAGGGCGACGCGTCGGCCGCGGTCACCACGGCCGACGGCGCCCTGGTCGAGGACGGGTGGCCGGACGGCGACCGGGTCGACGGCGGAGGATCCGAGGGCCACCGGGTGGACGAGCGCACCTCCGGGGAGGATCCCGACCCCGCCGGCGCCCCGGCCCCCGTCCCGGCGGCTGCGGGCCCGGGAGCACCGACGGCCTCCGAGGCCGACCCGGGGCCGGACCACCGGGGCGCGCTCGACGCCCTGCCCGACGAGGCGATCGGCTGGCACCTCCCCGACCTCGACGACGACGGATGGGACCGGGCCGAGGAGCCCGCCCCGACGCCGGCCCGCATCACGCTGGCCGCATCGGCCGAGCCGCCCCCACCGCCGGCACCGACCGTCACCCTCCCCGAGTCCCGCCTCGCCGACGGCGACGAGCGAGCCTGGCCGAGGGCCGTGGCCCGGGGCGCCGCCCTCGTCGCCCTGCTCGTCGTGGGCGTGGCCGGTGGCGTCGCCGGCGCCCGGGCGCTGCGGCCCGCGGACGCTCCGTCCGCCGGCACCACCACGGCACCCGCCGACGCTGACGCCGGGACCGACGCACCCGGCACGAGCGACCCCGACGCCGCCGCCGGCGACCCCGCCACCGACCCCGGCACCGGTGACCCCGACCCCGGCACCGGTGACCCCGACCGCGACGCCGACGACGACGCCGACGCCGACGACCGGGGTGATGCGAACGCCGGTGGCGGCTCCGCCACGCCGCCGACGTGGCCCGACCGGTGCGACCTCCCCGACCCCACCGGTCCCGACGTCGACGGCGACGGCTGCCCGGAGGCGATCGAGCTCGACGGGCGCACCGCGGTCGTGGGGCCCGCCTCGGTGACGCTGGGCGAGGACGGCGACCTCGTCGCCCTCGGCGACTGGGACTGCGACGGGGTCGCCACCCCCGGCCTGCTCCGCCCCGACACCGGCGAGGTGTTCCTGTTCCCCCGCTGGTCCTTCGAGGAGGTCCTCGAGGTCGACGCCACCGAGGTCGTCCCCGGCGCCACCTCCCTGCGCGCCGCCCCCGGGGCCTGCCCGGCCCTGCTCGTCGGGACCCCCGACGGCGACGTGGCGGTCCGACCGTGACCGTCGCTGATCCTGGCGCCCGGCACCCCGGCGCGCTGCGGGCGCTCCTGTGGCTCGCCGCCCTCGCCGCCGCTGCGGTCGCGCTGCGGGCGGCGGCGACCGGCGACCTGGCCGCCCCACCCCCGTCGCCGGGCGCGCTCCTCGACTGGATCGACGCCCGGGAGCCGGCCGCTGCGCTCGTCGCGCTCGTGCGGGTCGCCGGCGAGGTGGCCGCCTGGTACCTGCTGGCGTGCAGCGCGCTCGAGCTGCTCGGTCGTGTCGCCCGGGTCCCCGGCGCCACGCGGCTGGCGGGCGCCCTGGCCGTGCCCGGCGTCCGGCGCGTGGTCCATGCCGGCCTCGGGCTCGGCCTGGCCGCGGGCGCGCTCGGAACCGTCGGCGCGGCGGACGCGGAGCGGGCCGGGCCGGCACCGGTCACCATGATCCGGACCCCGCCGGCTGCGGTCACCCAGGTGCGCGTCGACGGTCGGGCCGCCATGGTCCCGACGACGGGTGCGTCCACGGGCACGGCCACGATGCGACCGGCCGACGTCGACTCCACCGATCGCCACGCCGCCACGCCCCCTGCGCCGCCGGCGCCGCCGCCGACGCCGGCGCCCACGACGTGGCGGGTCCGGCCCGGCGACTCCCTGTGGCGCGTCGCCGAGGAGGTCCTGGCCGATGCGTGGGGCCGGGTTCCGAGCGACGCCGAGGTCGACCCGTACTGGCGGTTGCTCGTCGCCGCCAACCGCGGACGCCTCGTCGACCCCGACGACGCCGACCTGGTCCTCCCCGGCCAGGTCCTCGACGTGCCCGCACCGCCCTCGGCGGCGGGCTGACCGACCGGGCGCCTCCCCGGTCCGGGCCTACGCGTCCTCGGTGGCTCCGGCGCCCCGGCCGACGGGGTCCTCCTCGGCCCAGTGCCAGTGCATCTTCCCGTGGTCGGCGTTCGCGGCCATGATCCCGCCGACCGTGCCGTCGGACCACGGGGCGCCGGGGATCTTCGACTGCAGCTCCTCGTCGGACAGCTCCGACAGCAGCTGCAGCGTGTCGGCCCGCACGACCTCGCCGATGCGGACCAGCTCGTCGAGCGGCTTGCCCTCGTGCTCGCGCTTCCACTCCTCGGTCCAGGCGTGGACCCGGGCCAGGATCTCCTCCATCGAGCGGGGCTCGTCCTTCGTGCCGGTCAGCTGCTCGTCCATGCCCTGCTCGCCGCTCACGTGGCGCCGGAACATGGCGTTCCAGTTCTTCTCGATCAGGGTCGTGTGGACGAAGTGGTCGGCGTGGCTCCAGGTCGAGCCGTCGTCGTGCTCGCTGAAGGTGCGCGGGGCGTACAGCTCCTCCTCGGACATGGCACGGAGCCGCTCGAGGCGGATGGTGCGATCCCGGTGGAGGGCGAGCTCGATGTCGATGCGATCCACGGCGGCGCACCGTAGGGGCCAGCGCCGATCGGCGCTCGCGTCACCCGGTGGTGACGACGACCTTGCCCTTGGCCCGGCGCTGCTCGAGGTCGGCGATGGCCTCGCCGGCCCGCTCGAGGGGGTACGTGGCCGACACGTGCGGGTCGAGGCGGCCCTCGGCCAGCCAGCCGAGCAGCTCGGCGATGTTGGCCTGGTTCCGCTCGGGCTCCTTCCCGGTGAAGGCCCCCCAGAACACGCCCACGACCGAGCAGCCCTTGAGCAGCGGCAGGTTCAGCGGGATCTTCGGGATGTCGCCGGCCGCGAAGCCGATCACGAGGAAGCGGCCGTCCCAGGCCATGGACCGCAGCGCCTTCTCCGACAGGTCGCCGCCGACCGGGTCGTAGCAGACGTCCACGCCGCGCCCGTCGGTCAGCTCCTTGACGCGGGCCCGGAGGTCCTCGGTCGAGTAGTCGATGGTCTCTGCTGCCCCGTAGCGACGGCACAGCTCCAGCTTCTCGGGGCTGGACGCCGCCGCGATCACCCGGGCGCCCATGAGCGCGCCGAGCTCGACCGCGGCGAGGCCGACGCCGCCGGACGCGCCGAGCACGAGCAGGGTCTCGCCCTCGGCCAGGCGGGCCCGGTCCTTCAGGGCGTGGTGGCTGGTGCCGTGCGCGAGCAGGAAGCCGGAGGCCTGCACCAGGTCGACGCCGACGGGGACGGGGACGGCGGACGCCGCCGGCACCGCGACCTTCTCGGCCATGCCGCCCCACCCGAGCATGGCGGCGACCCGGTCGCCGACGGCGAACCCCTCGACGCCCTCGCCGACCGCCGACACCGTGCCGGCAACCTCGCCGCCGGGGCTGAATGGCAGCTCGGGCTTGAACTGGTACTTGTCCTGGATGATCAGCACGTCGGGGAAGTTGACGCCGCAGGCGGCGACGTCGACGACCACCTGGCCCGGGCCGGGCTCGGGGTCGGGGACGTCGGCGACGACCAGGGTGTCGGGGGGACCGAAGGACTCGCACAGGACGGCACGCATGGCGGGGACCCTAGGTGCGGCCGGTCCGGCCTGCCGGGAGCCCGACCCCGTGCCCCTCAGCGCAGCCGGACGGCGACCTCGTTGGCCAGCAGGCGGCCCCGGGGTGTGAGCACGGCCCGGTCCCCCACCACCTCGACGAGGCCGGCGAGCGCCGGGTCGTCCAGGTCCAGGGCGGCGGCCGGCACCCCGTCGCGCGTGCGGAGCGCGAGCTGGAGCGCCTCGGTCCTGCGGGTCTCGGCGTCGAGGTCCTCGCCGGCCGCCTCGGTGGACCGCCCGTCGCGGACTGCGGCGACCCAGCGCTCCGGCGTGCGCAGGTTCCACCACCGCCGACCGCGCTCGTGGCTGTGCGCGGCGCAGCCGAACCCCCGGTAGTCGCCGGCCGCCCAGTAGAGGCGGTTGTGCCGGCACTCGTGGCCCGGTCGGGCCCAGTTCGACACCTCGTACCAGG
>CAZCEZ010000042.1:0-8148 GCA_964497795.1 uncultured Acidimicrobiaceae bacterium
AGGCTCGAGGCGAACCGGATGTCGGGGTCGTCGGTCATGCCGGCCGGCTCGAAGCGCATGTTGGTGAACGCCTCGATGAAGGACCGGATCGGCACGCCCCACTGCAGGCCGTGGCTGACCGAGATGGCGAAGGCGTCCATGATCCCGGCCAGGGTCGAGCCCTGCTTGGAGACCTTCATGAAGATCTCGCCCGGACGGCCGTCCTCGTACTCGCCGACGGTGACGAAGCCCTTGCAGTCGGCCACCCGGAACTCGAAGGTCCGAGAGGTCCGGTTGCGGGGCAGCTTGGTGCGGCTCGGTCGGTTGACGACCTTCTCCACGATCTTCTCGACGACCTCGGTGGCCGCCGCGGCCGCCGTCGGGGCCTCGGCCGACTCCTTCTTCACCGTGGAGAGGGGCTGGCCGACCTTGCAGTTGTCGCGGTAGATGGCGATGGCCTTGACGCCCAGCTTCCAGGCGTCGATGTGGAGGTCCTCGACCTCCTCGACGGTGGCCTCCTCGGGCATGTTCACCGTCTTGGAGATGGCGCCGGAGATGAAGGGCTGGACCGCCGCCATCATCTTCACGTGCCCCAGGTAGTGGATGACGTTGTCACCCATGGAGCAGGCGAACACCGGCAGGTGGTCGGCGTCGAGGTCGGGGCAGCCGATGAGGGACTTGTTCTCGTCGATGTAGGCGACGATCCGCTCGATCTGCTCGTCGGAGTAGCCCAGCTTGGTCAGGGCACGCGGGATCGTCTGGTTGACGATCGACATGGTGCCGCCGCCCACCAGCTTCTTCATCTTCACCAGGCCCAGGTCGGGCTCGATGCCGGTGGTGTCGCAGTCCATCATCAGGCCGATGGTGCCGGTCGGGGCCAGCACCGAGGCCTGGGAGTTGCGGACGCCGTACTTCTCGCCGAGCTCGCACGCGTGGTCCCAGGCCTGCTGGGCGGCCGAGAGCAGGTGCTCGGGCACGAGCGTCTCGTCGATGTCGGCCGCTGCGGCCCGGTGCATCTCGAGCACGTTCTGCATCGGCGCGGCGTTCTCGGCGTAGCCGGCGAAGGGACCCATCCGGGCGGCCGTGCGGGCCGAGGTCTCGTAGGCCCGGCCGGTCATCAGCGACGTGATGGCGGCGGCGACGGCACGACCCTCGTCGGAGTCGTAGGGCAGGCCCGAGGCCATGAGCATGGCGCCGAGGTTGGCGTAGCCCAGGCCGAGCTGGCGGAAGCGGCGGGAGTTCTCGCCGATCGCCTCGGTCGGGTAGTCGGCGCGACCGACCAGGATCTCCTGGGCGGTGAACACGACGTCCACCGTGCGCTGGAAGGCCTCCACGTCGAAGCGGTCGCCGGCCTCGAGGTCGAGGAACTTCAGCAGGTTGATCGACGCGAGGTTGCAGGCCGAGTTGTCGATGTGCATGTACTCCGAGCACGGGTTGGAGCCGTTGATCCGGTCCGTGTTCGAGCAGGTGTGCCACCGGTTGATGGTGGTGTCGAACTGCATGCCGGGATCGGCGCACTCCCAGGAGGCCTGGGAGATGGCCCGCATGAGGTCCCGGGCCCGGACGGTCTTGACGACCTCGCCGGTGGTGACGGCACGCAGGTGCCAGTCGGCGTCGGCGACGACGGCCTCCATGAACTCGTCGGTGACCCGGACCGAGTTGTTGGCGTTCTGGTACTGGACCGAGGCCATGTCGAGGCCGTCGAGGCTCATGTCGAAGCCGTTGTCACGCAGGACGCGGATCTTGCGCTCCTCGCGCGCCTTGACCCAGACGAACTCCTCCACGTCGGGGTGGGAGACGTCGAGGATGACCATCTTGGCGGCGCGGCGGGTCTTGCCGCCCGACTTGATGGTGCCGGCCGAGGCGTCCGCGCCGCGCATGAAGGACACGGGGCCCGAGGCGGTGCCGCCGCCCTTGAGCAGCTCCTTGGAGGAGCGGATCCGGGACAGGTTGATGCCGGCGCCCGAGCCGCCCTTGAAGATGGTGCCCTCCTCCACGTACCAGTTGAGGATGGAGTCCATCTCGTCCTCGACCTTGAGGATGAAGCAGGCGCTGGCCTGCTGGGGGACGCCGTCGACGCCGATGTTGAACCACACCGGGCTGTTGAACGCGGCCCGCTGCGTGATCATCAGGTACTTCAGCTCGTCGCGGAAGGCCTCGGCCTCCTCGTCGTCGGTGAAGTAGCCGCCCTCGACGCCCCAGTCGGCGATGGTGTCGCACACCCGGTCCACGACCTGCTTGAGGCTGTCCTCGCGCTCGGGCGTGCCCGGCGTGCCCCGGAAGTACTTCTGGGTGACGATGTTGGTCGCGTTCAGCGACCACCCCTTGGGGAACTCCACACCCAGCTGCTCGAAGGCCACCGAGCCGTCCTGCCAGTTCGTCAGGCGGGCGTCACGGCGCTCCCACTCGACCATGTCGTAGGGATGGACGCCGGGGCGGGTGAAGTGCCGGCGGATGCCGATGCCAGTGCGTTCGGGGGCGATGGCCATGAGGTCCCTCCAGGGAGTACTGCGTGCAGAGTTGTGTGACGTCGCTTCGTCCGTGGGCCTGTCGACCCCGGTGCGCTGCCCCCGTTCGCTGAGGTAGCAGCTCCTCGACCACTAGGTCTTGTGGTCGGCACCCCGCTTCCGAGGCGGGGCACCACAAGATGTAGAGCGCATTACATCATTGGAATTACAGCGGTGTCAACGGGTACCACAGCGCGAACCAGCAGGTCAGAGGGCGTTCGCGATCGTTTGCACTTGTGCGTCGGCGCACGATCACGGACACCCCCAAGGTCTCGCCCAGCCCACCACAGACACGACGTAGGAACCACCGTCCGCCGTCGCGCTGCGGTACCCGGTCACGACGAGCAACGTACGGAGGACCTGCTGTGGAACGGAAGGGGAACAAGCCTGTGAATTCCGGGCGGCTATCCCCACCTCGCGTCCACAGGCGCGGCCCTCGAGGCCGTTCCTGTGGAGCGATCTGTGGATCGGGCGGCCGTTCCTGTGGGCGCAGCGCCCCGACCTGGGGACGACCGGCACGCTCGTCCCACCAGGTGGGACCGTGGCGACGGGACCGCCCCCGGCGGTCGTCGGGGGGTGCCTAGGGCTGCGAGACGGCCGCGACGGACCCCCGGTCGCCCTCGGCGGGTGCGGGCACCTGGGCCGCCTCCACGCGGGCGTGGTCGAGGGAGCCCAGCGGGCTCCCCCACCCGGGACGCCCCTCGGCCGCGGCGAGCTGGGTCACCACGGAGTCGGCGAGGTCCCGGGACAGCATGATCGACAGGTGCCCCTCGCCGGGGACGTGGACGTTCGTGGCGTCGAGCCGGGGGCACAGGATCCGGGCCCGCTGGGGCGGGACCACGGCGTCGAGCTCGCTCCAGTAGGCGACGAAGCGGGTGTCGGGCGGGGCGGGCGCCTCGGCCAGGCGACGGACGACGTCGGAACCGGGCCGCATCTGGGCCGCGGTGCGCCCGACGCCGAGGCGGGCCAGGTGGGATCCACCGTGGGGCGAGGCCACGGTCACCACGGTCCTGGCCTCGTGCAGCCCGCCGACCTGGACCGCCCAGCGGGCGAGCAGGCCGCCCATCGAGTGGCCCACGAGGTGGACGCGGTCACTGCCCGCGGCGGCCATGAGGGCCCGGGCCCGGTCGCGCACGGCCGCAGCCTGGGTCGGGATGTCGTCGCGGAAGGGGTTGCAGTTGACGGCGTGCACGGCGAAGCCGGCGGCGCGCAGCGCCCGCTGGACGAACAGCCAGTTCGACTTGTTCGCGGCGTAGCCGTGGACCAGCAGCACGGGGGCGTCGACGAGCGGGGCCTGGTGCCGGATCGACGCCGCAGCGTGGGCCAGGCCGCGGTCGACGACGCCGAAGGGCCAGGCCGCCAGGGTGACGCCCGTGGCGACGGCCTCCCGAGCCAGACCGGGCAGCGAGCGCGGGTGGATGGCGTCGCGCAGGCGCAGCGGCCCGCCGTCGGCGTCGATGCCGGGCCGGACCGGGCCCGTCTCCCCGGGCGACGGCCAGCGGTCGGCCGCGTCCACCACGGCATCGTCGATGGCTCCGGTTCGTCCGGTCTCGCGCACGTGATCTCCCCCTGTCCGTGGTGTCAGCGCCACGGTCCGTACCCAGGAGTCTCGCAGCGAGAACCGGTGTCTCCACCCTCCGGGACAGGGTTCCCATCGGCAGGGGGCGCGCCGGGTTGCGCGCGATCGGATGACGGTGTCGGCGGGGCGCGTCAGCGGGTCGGGGCGGCGACCCCGCCAGGGCCGGTGCTCAGGCGGGGACGGCGCGGACCTCGACCGGGATCCCGTTGAGGACCGCGGTGCCCGACACCGGGTCGAACAGCTCGGTGTCGGCGAGCACGTTCGAGTTCACCCCCGCGTGCTCGGCGGCGACGGAGAGGCGGGCGCCGTCGGCGTCGTGCCCCCAGCCGTGGGGCAGGCTCACGACCCCCGGCATGACGCGATCGGTCACCTCGACGGGCACGGTCACGGCACCGGTGCGGGAGCGGACCTCGGCCTCGCCGCCGTCGACCAGGTCCCGGGACGCGGCGTCGTCGGGGTGGACCTGGAGGGTGCAGCGGGGCTTGCCCTTCACCAGCACCTTCACGTTGTGCATCCAGGAGTTGTTGGACCGCAGGTGCCGGCGCCCGATGAGCAGCAGCCCGTCGGGGTCGGGGTCGTCGAGCAGCGGGGCGAGGCGCTCCACGACGTCGGCGACCAGGATCTCGGGGGCCAGGTCGATCATGCCGTCGGGGGTCCGCAGCGCCTCGGGCATCCGGGGCTGCAGGGGCCCGAGGTCGACCCCGTGGGGGTGGGCGAGCAGGGCGTCGAGGCTCAGCCCGTCGGGCACGGCGCCGAAGGCGTCGCCGTAGGGCCCTGTCCGCAGCATCAGGTCCAGCATCCGCTCCGGGCCGACCCGGGGGGCGAGCGCGGCCAGGATCTCCTCGGCGTCCCGGCCGTGGATCGGACCGTGCTCGTCACCGACCGCCGAGTCCACGAGCGACCGGATCGCCAGGTCGTCGACCACGGCGGGGTCGGCCTGCTCGGGCGGCACCCCCTGGGCGATGGCGGCCAGGGTGCACAGGATCTCCCACTCGTCGGGCTGGCCGGGGTCGAGGGGCAGGACCGGCGCCGAGTAGTTGGCCACGTTCCGGATGGCGAGCTGGAGGAGCGCGACGTCGTAGTGGCTCTTCTGCAGCGCCGAGGGCGCCGGGAGGATGACGTCGGCGTGGCGGGTCGTCTCGTTCAGGTAGATGTCGACGGCGACCATGAAGTCCAGGGACGCGAGGGCGGCGTCGAGGCGGGCGCTGTCGGGTGTCGACAGGACAGGGTTGCCGGCCACGCAGACGAGCGCACGGATCTGGCCCTCCCCCGGCGTCTCGATCTCCTCGGCGAGCGCCACGACGGGCAGCTCGCCGAAGGACTCGGGAAGGCCGCGGACGCGGGAGTGCCGACGGCCGAGGCGGATGCCCCGTCCGTAGCGGCCCGGCCCGCGGGTGTTGGCTGCGCCGGCCGCGGCCCGGGTGAACATGGCCCCGCCCGGACGGTCGAGGTTGCCGGTGCAGGCGTTGAGGGCGTCGACCAGCCACGACGTGACGGTGCCAAAGGGCGAGGTGGTCGTCCCGATCCGGGCGTACACGGCCGCCGAGGGCGCGGCGACCAGCTCGCGGGCCAGTCGGCGGATCGTGTCGGCGTCGATGCCGGTCCGGGTGGCCACGGCCTCCGGGGTGAACGGGGCGACGGTCTCGACGAGAACGTCGAGACGGGACGCGTACGGCGCCACCGTGCCGAGGTCGACCAGGTCCTCGGCGACGAGCACCTGGAGCATGGCTGCGAGGAGCAGCGGGTCCGACCCCGGCCGGATGGCGACGTGCTCGGTCGCCTCCTCCGCCGTCCGGGTCCGTCGGGGGTCGACCACGACGAGGGAGCCGCCGCGCTCGACGAGCGCCCGCAGGCGGCCGGGCCAGTCGGGTGCCGTGGCGAAGGACCCGTTCGAGGCGAACGGGTTGGCGCCCAGCACCAGGAGGTGGTCGGTGCGGTCGATGTCGGGGACCGGGGTCGTGAGCACGTTGCCGAAGACCAGGCCCGAGGCGATCTCCTTGGGCCGCTGGTCGACCGTGGAGGCCGAGAACACGTTCGGGGTGCCGAGCGCCCGCAGGAGCGGTCGGTTGTAGAGCAGCGCACCGAGGTTGTGGGCGTTGGGGTTGCCGACGTAGGCGGCGAGCGCGCTGCGCCCGTGGGCCTCGACGACGCCACCGAGTCCCTCGGCGACGGCAGCCCACGCCTCCTCCCAGGTCGCGGGCTCCAGCCGGTCGCCCCGGCGCACGAGCGGCTGCCGGAGCCGGTCGGGGTCGTCGTGGAGCTGCTTGAGCGTGGAGCCCTTCGGGCACAGGTAGCCGCGGCTGAACACGTCGAGCAGGTCGCCGCGGATGCGGGTGACCTCGCCGTCGCGGACGGTCACCGCCAGGCCGCACCCGGCCTCGCACAGCGGGCAGGTCCGGGGGACCGTGGTCGCCCCCTCGTCGGCACCGTGCTCGTCGGTGGTCGTGGCCTCGTCGACGGCGGTCATCGTGCTCCCCTCCTGCCGCCCGGTCGGTCCGCCGGGTCGTGCCCGGCTGGCGGCGCCGCCATGATCGCACCCGCCGGCGACCCGGCGCGGCTCCACCCCGCACGCGGGTCCACGGCCACCCGGCGGCACGGACCGGCGGCGCGACCACCGCCAGCCCACCCACCGGGCGCCCGGGGTCCGGCGCGACCCGGACCTGGGTACGGTCCGCCCGTGCGCCAGCTCCTCCCCGACCCCCTCGACGACGTCGACCCGGTCCGCACCTACCTCGCCGCGCCACGCCCGGCGCCGGCGGGCCGGCCGTGGGTGACGGTGGGCATGATCCAGAGCCTGGACGGGGCCACGGCCGTCGACGGTCGCAGCGGCGGGCTCGGGGGCCCGGCCGACAAGGCGGTGTTCCGAGCGGTGCGGGGCATCGCCGATGTGATCCTGGTCGCGGCCGGCACCGTCCGGGCCGAGGGCTACGGCCCGGTCCGCCTGCCCGAGGAGATCCAGCGGGCCCGCCGCGAGGCCGGCCGGACCGCCGCAGCGCCACGCCTGGCGGTGGTGACGGCGAGCCTCGACCTCGACCCGCACGCCGCCCTCTTCGAGGGCGACGGCGAACCCCCCGTCGTGCTCACGGTCGAGGACGCCGACCCGGCGCGCCGGCGGGCCCTCGACGACGTCGCCGACGTCCGGGCCGTCGGCCGGGGCCGCGTCGACCTCCCCCGTGCGCTGGCCTCGCTGGCCGCCGACGGCGTCGGGGTCGTGGTTTGCGAGGGCGGGCCGAGCCTGAACGGGGCCATCGCCGAGGCGGGCACCGTCGACGAGTGGTGCGTGTCGGTCGCCCCGGTCGTGGCCGGGGGCGACAGCCGTCGCCTGACCCAGGGCGCTGCACCGATCGAGGACGGGGAGCTCGAGCTGGCCCAGCTGCTGCTCGGCGACGGGATCCTCTTCGGCCGGTGGGTGCGCGCCGGCGCTCGGCCGGGGACCTGACGCCCACGGCTCGGTTCAGGCCGAGTCGGACTCCTGGAGCAGGCGGATCTCGCGCTCGAAGTCGCTCACGTCGTCGAAGCCCTTGTAGACCGACGCGAAGCGGACGGCGGCCACCTCGTCGAGGGCCCGGAGGCGGAGCAGCACCTCGAGGCCGACCTCGTCGGAGGTGACCTCCTTGCCCCGGGACTGCAGGGCGTCCTCGACCTCGGCGACCAGGGTGGCGATCTGGCCGGGGTCGACGGGGCGGGACTTGCACGCCGCGCTCACGCCGGCGGCGACCTTCGATGCGTCGAAGGGCTCGACCTCGCCACCCCGCTTGCGGACCTGGACCGTCGCGGCCTCGACCCGCTCGAAGGTCGTGAACCGACCCCCGCAGGCCTCGCACTGGCGGCGGCGCCGGATGGAGCGGCCGTCCTCGGTCTGCCGGCTGTCGACCACCCGATCGTGGAGGTCTCCGCACGCCGGGCACCGCATGGCGGCACCCTACTCACCGGCCTTCCCGCACCGGGGAGGCGGACGGCACCGCACCCGAGGCACCGGGCGCACCCCCGAGGCCGGGCTCAGGGTCTCACGGGCTCAGGGGTTCACGGGAGCGGGACCGAGGGCCCGGGGTTCGGGGGGCCGGGAGTTCAGGGGGCCGGGAG
>CAZCEZ010000042.1:8248-13491 GCA_964497795.1 uncultured Acidimicrobiaceae bacterium
GGGGGCCGGGAGTTCAGGGGGCCGGGAGGACGAGCACGTCGCCGGCGACGACCTCGCCCGCACCGCCGTTGGCGGCCACGAGCCGATCGACGTAGACGGCAGCCTCCCCGGCGGGAGCCACGTCGACGGCGATGCTCCACAACGTCTCACCCGCGCCCACCACGTGCGTGTCGGGCACGGCCGCGCTCCCGGTCGGCGTCAGCACGAGCAGCGCCAGGCACAGCGCCGCGACGAAGGCGACCACCCCGCACGCCAGCGAGCGGAGGGCGGGCGAGCGGAGGGCGGGCGAGGACCACTCGAGCCCGGCAGACCGACCGGCCGACGGGACCGCGACCTCGAGGCCCCGTCGGCGGCCGGCGTCCGTGGTGGGACGAGCAGGAGCGGGGCGGGGGGCGAGGTGGCGGGGAGCGGGGGTGGCGATGGCGACCATGGGAGCAGTCTCCGGAGGGGGTCTGACAGGAACTCGGGGCGGCTCCCGCACCGGCTGCCGGATCGAGCTCGCTGGCTCGGCAGGCGGGCGACGGGAACGCACGTTCGTGCGAACGACTGTTCGGAGGCTGCCACGAACGGGCGTTCGGGTCAAGCCCGGGATCGAACCGCTGTTCGACGAACGGGTGTTTGCCCCGCGCCCTCCGGTGCCGTAGCCTCCGCACAGGTGTTCGATCCGCACCCCCCGCCCGGCCCGGTCCCCCGGGTCGACCGGCGGGTCGGTCGGTCGGACGCCCTCGGACCCGCCGCCCGGCGGGACCCGGTACCCGGAGCGACGGGGGGCACACCCATGTCAGAGGACATCACCGAACGGCAGCGCCAGATCCTGGCCTCGATCGAGCAGCACCAGCGCGAGCGCGGCTTCCCGCCCTCGGTCCGCGAGATCGGGCAGGAGGTCGGGCTCACCTCGCCGTCCTCGGTCCACGCCCACCTGGCCACGCTGCAGAAGCTGGGCTACCTCGTGCGGGACCCGACCAAGCCCCGGGCCATCGAGGTCCGGTGGGACCCGACCTCCGGCGCGGCCGTCGAGCGCCGCCCCGTGCGCCACGTCCCCCTCGTCGGCGAGGTCGCGGCGGGCACCGACGTGCTCGCGCACGAGAACGTCACCGAGACCATGCCGCTGCCGGCCGACCTGACCGGCGACGGCGACCTCTTCATGTGCCGCGTGCGCGGCGACTCGATGATCGACGCCGGCATCCTGGACGGCGACTACGTGGTGTGCCGCTCCCAGACCACGGCCCGGGACGGCGAGATCGTGGTGGCGGGCATCCCCGGCGAGGAGGCGACGGTCAAGCGCTTCGAGTCCGCCGGCCCCGAGGTCGTGCTCCACCCGGCCAACGAGCGGCTCGAGCCGATGCGGTTCTCGGCCGACGAGGTCCAGGTCTTCGGGCGCGTCGTGACGGTGCTGCGCACCCTCTGACCGGCGCCGCGGCGTCTGGGCCGGCGGGGCGCCGCCCGCAGCGTGTCGCCGTCCAGCACACTCGGAGGGTGCTCCGTCGTCGCTCCCCCGTGCGCGCCCGCCTGGTCGCGCTCGCCGTGGGCGCGCTCGCGCTGCTCGGCGGGCCGGCGGTCGCGGACTCCGGTGACGTCGCGTACGACGAGGGCCTCCAGTGGAGCCTGCGCACCATCGGCGCCGAGGAGGCGTGGGCCACGGCCACCGGGGCGGGCACGGTGATCGCCGTCGTCGACTCGGGCGTGGCCACGACCCACGAGGACCTGGCCGGCAACCTCCTCCCGGGGGTGGCGTGCCGGGGCACGGGCGGTGATGCGGCTCGCTGCGCCGGCTCCCCCGAGGACGACGACGGCCACGGCACGCACGTCGCGGGCGTCGCCGCCGCCGTCACCGGCAACGAGGTCGGGATCGCCGGGGTCGCGCCCGACGCCCGGATCCTGCCGGTCAAGGTGCTGTTCCGCGCCTGCGGCACCTGCCCCTCGGCCGGCAACGCCGCCGACGTCGCCGCCGCCGTCCGATGGGCCGCCGATCAGGGGGCCGACGTGATCAACCTCTCGCTCGGCTCCACGACCTCGGAGGTGTTCGGTCCCGGGTTCGCCGAGGCCGTCGACTACGCGTGGGCGCAGGGCGCCATCCCCGTGGTCGCAGCCGGCAACGACCTGGTCCGCACCGCCGACCTCGGGGAGGCCCCGGCCGTGGTCGTGTCGGCCTCCGATCGGGACGACGCCGCCCCCGACTACAGCAACGGGGTCGGGGACGCCCGCTGGGGCATCGCCGCACCCGGTGGCGACGGCACGGACGACGCCAGCTCCTGCGCCCAGGGCGGCGCGCCCCGCGGGATCCTGTCCACCTACTGGGCGACCGACGACGTCGACTCGGCCTACGCCTGCCTCTCGGGGACCTCGATGGCCGCACCGCACGTGGCGGGCGCGCTGGCGGTGCTCCGCTCCACCGGGCTCGACCCGGCCGAGGCCGTCGAGGCGATGCTGGCCACGGCCGTGGACCTCGGCGATCCCGGTCCCGACCGGACCTTCGGCCGGGGACGGCTCGACCTCGCGGCCGCCGTCGCCCGGGTCCCGTCGCCCGGACCCCGGTCCGAGCCGGTCGCGCCGGCGACGTCGCCCGAGTCCCCCGCCGCCGATGGCGAGACCTCGGCCCCGACGCGCTTCGGCGACCGGACCGACGACGGCGTCCCGACCGCGCTGGCCGTCGTGGCCCTCCTCGGGGTCGTCGCGACGGCGACCGGCACGGAGCTGGCCCGCCGACGCCTCGGCGCCCCGTCCCCCGGCGGCGGCTGGCGACGCCCCTGACCGCTCGGGCGAGGCCGCCCCTCAGGCCCGGGTGCCGAGCGTCCCGGTGAGGAGCCCGAGGAGCAGGGCGTGGACGCGGTCCAGGGAGTCCCGGGTGACGTGCTCGTCGGCCATGTGGGCGACGGAGGAGTCGCCGGGGCCGAGGTTGCAGGCCGGGATCCCGTGGGCGGCGAAGCGGGCGACGTCGGTCCAGCCGAGCTTGGCCCGGACCGGCGTGCCCGCGTCCACGAGCGGGGCGAGCAGCGGGTGGGTCAGCGAGGGCGGGGCCGGGTCGGAGCGGTCGGTGACCTCCCACCCGTCGCCGTCGTCGAGGAGGTCCTCGAGGCGCTCCCGGAGGCCGTCGATGGCCTGGTCGACGGTGCGGTCGGGGGCGATGCGCAGGTTGACGGTGAGCGAGGCGGCGTCGGGGACGACGTTGCCGGCCACGCCCCCGTCGACGAACACGGCCTGCATCGCCTCTCGGTAGGTGCAGCCGTCGATGGTCGGCTCGCGCCCCTCGAACGCGGCGATCCGCTCCAGGACCGGCCCGAGGCGGTGGATGGCGTTGCGTCCCTTCCACGGCCGGGCCGTGTGGGCGCGCACGCCCCGCAGCGTGATGCGCACCCGGGCCGTGCCCTGGCACCCGGCCTCGAGCCAGCCGTCGGTCGGTTCGCCGAGGATGGCGGCGTCACCGGCGACGAGGTCCGGACGGTCCCGGAACAGGTGACCGAGTCCGTTGTGCTCCGCGGCGATCTCCTCGGCCGCGTAGAAGACCCAGGTGACGTCGCAGACCGGCTCGGGCACGCGTCGGGCGAGGTCGAGGAAGACGGCGAGCCCGCCCTTCATGTCGGCCGAGCCCAGACCCCACAGGACGTCGCCCTCGATCCGGGCGGAGGCGTTCGAGCCCCACGGTCCCTCGGCGCTGGCCGGCACGGTGTCGAGGTGCCCGACGAGCAGGAGCCGCCGAGCCCGACCGAGGTCGGTCCGGGCGACGACGTTGTCGCCGTGGCGCTCGACCCCCAGCCACGGCAGCTCGCGGAGCCAGCCCTCGACCCGGTCGGCGAAGCCGCCCTCGTCCAGGGAGACCGAGGGGACGTCGACGAGGTCGGCCGTGGCCCGGAGGAGGTCGGTCACACGGTGGCGCCGTGGTCGCGCAGGATGTCGTTGAGCTTGGACTTGTCGTGGCGCTCGCCGGGCTCGAGGCGCTTGATCACGAGCACGCAGGGCAGGCCGAAGTCGCCGCCGGGGAAGGTGCGGGGCCGGGTCGCCGACACCGCCACGCTCCAGGGCGGGACCACGCCACGGGACAGCTCGTCCCCGGTCTGGGCGTCGATGACGGGGATGGACCCGGTGAGCACGCAGCCGGCGCCCATGATCGTGCCCTCGCCCACCCGGGCCCCCTCGGCCACGATGCAGCGGGACCCGATCATGCACTCGTCGCCGATGACGACCGGCACGGCGTTGGCCGGCTCGAGCACGCCACCGATGCCCACGCCGCCCGACAGGTGGACGTTCCGGCCGATCTGCGCGCAGGACCCGACGGTGGCCCAGGTGTCCACCATCGAGTTCTCGCCGACGTGGGCGCCGATGTTCACGTAGCTCGGCATCATGACGACGCCCTTGGCGAGGTGGCTGCCCCAGCGGGCCGAGGCCCCGGGGACCACCCGCACGCCGGAGGCCTGGTAGCCCTGCTTGAGCGGGATCTTGTCGGCGTACTCGAAGGGGCCGAGCTCCATCGTCTCCATCGACGACAGGCGGAACAGCAGCAGGATGGCGTGCTTCGCCCACTCGTTGACCACGACGTCGTCCCCGTCGACCTCGGCGACGCGGGCCTCGCCGCGGTCGAGCAGGTCGATCGCCTCGGTCACGACGGCGCGGGCGTCCTCGTCGGCGGGGCTGAGCTCGTCCCGACGGGCCCACAGCTCGGTGATCTGTTCCGGCAAGCTCGACATGGTCGGTAAACCTAGCGGTGGTCCCCGGCCGGTCCCGAGAGCCGACGTCACCGCACCGACGGCTCCACTGCCGGTGCGATCCGGTCACCTCGCTACATTCCGTGCACCACCAGCCGAGCAGGAGGGTTTGGACGACGTGGCGGGGAACGACCGACCCGAAGCCGGCGACGACGGGGCGGTCGACGCCCTGCGATCGGCGGAGCGCCGACTGTCCGACCGGCTCCGTGCCTTCGAGGACCGCCTCGACGGGATCGAGGAGGGTCTGCGCGACGAGGTCGGCCGGGTCCGCTCCGCGGCCCAGGTCATCGACCTCCTCTCGGGCGAGATCCGCCGGACCCTCGAGGGGGCCGACGGCGAGGTCGTCGATCGCCTGGCGCGGCTCGAGGCCGCCGTGCGGGGCCTCGCCGACGACGACACCGAGGTGGTCACCCGGCTCGACGCCCAGGTCGGGGCGCTGGACCGGCTGGCCGGTCTCGTCGAGCAGACGCGGGAGGCCGTGCCGGCCGCGGTCCGCGACGCCGCCCCCGACCTCTCCCCCGTCCTGACCGAGCTCGCCGCGCT
>CAZCEZ010000042.1:13591-15472 GCA_964497795.1 uncultured Acidimicrobiaceae bacterium
CCCCGACCTCTCCCCCGTCCTGACCGAGCTCGCCGCGCTGCGCCGGAGCGTCGAGGACGGCGGACCCGACCTCGGACCGGTCATCGATCGCCTCGCCGCGACCGAGGCCCGCATGGTCGACGCGGTCGCCGGCATCGACACCACGGACCTCGGACCGCTGCTGGACCGCCTCGCCGAGCTCCGCTCCGAGGTGGCCGACGTCGAGGCCCTCGACGGCCTGCGCACGGCGGTGGACGCGCTGACGGGCCGGGTCTCGGAGGGGGCGGCGGCCGAGCGCGACGTGGCCGCGGCCATCGCATCGCTGCAGGACGACGTGCGCGCCACGGGCACCGACCTGGGCCCGGTCCTCGACCGGCTGGCCGCCACCGAGGCGTCGATCGCCGAGACCGTCGCGGGGAGCCGGGTCGACCTCGGTCCGATCACCGAGGCGATCACCGAAGCGGTCACCGGGCTGCGCACCCACCTCGACGACCGCCGCATCGACCCGCGACCGGCCCTCGACGGGCTCCGGGACCGGATCGCCGCCGACCTCGCGTCGCTGCACGCCGACCTCGACGAGCGCCTCGCCGGTCTCGACCTCGCACCGGTGCGCGACGACCTGGCCCAGCTCCGCTCCGGGCTCGCTGCCGCGGGCACCGACCTGACCCCGGTCCTGGAGCGCCTGGCGACCGCGGAGGCCGCGCTCGGCGACGCGATCGCCGCGGGCCGACCCGACCTCGCCCCGGTGCTGGACCGCCTGGGATCGACCGAGGCCGCGCTCACCGCGGCCGTCCGTGCCGGGACGGTCGACCTGGCCCCGGTCCTCGACCGCGTCGCCGCCACCGAGGCCGCGCTCACGGAGGCGATCGCCGCCACCCGTCCCGACCTGGGCCCCGTGACCGGCGCGCTCGCCGACCTCCGTGCCGACCTGGCCGCTGCGGGGCCCGACCTCGACGCCATCGCCGCAATCGTGGCCGACGCCCGACCCGACCTCGATCCCCTCCGCGACGGCATCGCCGCCGTCGCCGACGCCCTGCGCGCCGAGGCCGATGATCGGACCGAGGCGCTCGGCCCCGTGCGGGACGGGATCGAGGCCCTCCGGGTCGACCTCGCCAGCCGCAGCGCCCAGGACGGCGACGAGGCCTCCCGCCTCGCGTCCGCCGTGGAGACCCTCGGCGCCCGCCTCGACGAGACCGTCGGGTCGATCCGGGGCCCGCTCTCGCGCCTCGGGGCCGAGGTCGCGTCGACCGCCCAGGGGCAGCAGGAGGCCCACGCGCAGCTCCTCGGCGCCGTCGCCGACCTGCGCGCCGGACTCGAGGGACGCGAGCCGGACCTCGGGCCGCTGCTCGATCGGCTGGCGGAGGCCGAGGCCTCGCTGACGGCGACGATCCGGGCCGGGCTCCCCGATCTCGACCCGATCCTGGACCGGCTCGACTCGACCGAGGCCTCGCTCAGCGAGACCGTCCGCGCCGGCACCCCCGACCTCACCGTCGTCACCGCCGCCCTCGCCGAGCTCCGCACCCACCTCGACGACGCCCGCCCCGACCTGCAGCCGCTGCGCGAGGCGCTGGCGTCGCTCGCCGGTGGCGTCACCGACGTCGGACGCTCCCAGGAGGAGGCCATCGGCTCGGTCACCGAGTCGATCGCCGCGCTGCGTGCCGAGGTCGTCGACCGCCAGGACGGGCTCGGCACCGAGGTCGTGACCCGCCTCGACGCGCTCGCCGGGTCGTTGGCCCAGACCCGCGCGGACCAGCAGCCGCTGCACGACGCCGTCGCCCGCGCGACCGACGCCCTCGCCGGGCTCTCCGACGACCAGCGGGCGGCAGCCCAGGCCGTCCTCGACGCTGTGGGCGGCGTCGCCGACCGCGTCGCCGAGCAGCGGACCGACCTCACCCCCGTCCT
>CAZCEZ010000042.1:15572-16706 GCA_964497795.1 uncultured Acidimicrobiaceae bacterium
CCGACCTCACCCCCGTCCTGGACCGGCTCGACTCGACCGAGGCCTCGCTCACCGAGACCGTCCGCGCCGGCACCCCCGACCTCACTGTCGTCACCGCCGCCCTCGCCGAGCTGCGCACCCACCTCGACGACGCCCGACCCGACCTCGAGCCGCTCCGGGCAGCCCTCTCCGGCGTCGCCGACTCCCTCACCCCCATCCGCGACGACGTCGCCGGCGTCGCGGACTCCCTCGCCCCCATCCGGGACGGCGTGGCGAGCGTCGACGCCGCCCTGGTCGGCCCCGGCGGGCTCGGCGCAGCGGCGGCGCGGATCGAGCAGCTGGTCGCCGACCTCGTCCGGGACCAGGCCGCGACCCCCGATGCGGTGCACCGCACGATCGCCCCGGTCCAGGAGGCCCTCGCCGAGCTCCTCGACCGCGTCGGCGGCCTCGTCGGCGACACCCGCACCTCGACGGGCGCGCTCCTCGACGCCATCGCGGCCACGGCCGAGCGCGTCGACGAGGGCCGCACCGACCTCGGTCCGGTCCTCGACGGGCTCCAGCAGGTGGAGGTGGCCGTGGCCGGGTCCGCCGTCGACCTGACCCCGGTGCTCGACGAGGTCCGGGCCGCACAGCCCGACCTCACCGTCGTCACCGCGGCCCTCGCCGACCTCCGCACCCACCTCGACGACGCCCGTCCCGACGTGGCGGCGGTGCTCGAGCGCATCGGGGCAGCCGAGCGGGAGCTGCGCGAGCGCATCGCCGAGACGGGCACCGACCTCGACCCGGTCCTCGCCCGCGTCGACGCCGCCGAGGCGGCCCTGCAGCACGCGATCGAGACCGGCACACCCGAGGTCGCCGAGCTCCGCGACGCGCTCGGCCGGCTCACCCAGGTGCTGCGCAACGACCTCCGGGACCACGCCGAGCAGACCGCCGCCGCCCTCGACGGTGCCCGGAGCGCGGCGCACGCCGACGCCGAATCCCACACGTCACGGGTCGAGGCCGGGCTCGTCGACCTGCGGGACGCCCTCGCTGCGACCCTGGCCGCGCTGCGCAGCGACCTGGCCGAGCCCCTGGCCGAGGGCAGCCCGCTGCGCCGGGAGCTGGCCTCGGTGTCCGAGCAGGTGGCGACGGTCCACGACGCCGTGGCCGCCGGCC
>CAZCEZ010000042.1:16806-29097 GCA_964497795.1 uncultured Acidimicrobiaceae bacterium
CTGGCCTCGGTGTCCGAGCAGGTGGCGACGGTCCACGACGCCGTGGCCGCCGGCCGGGACGAGCTCGCACCGGTGCGACGCACCGTCGACGCCGTCACCGAGGCGGTGGAGGCCGTGCGGGCCGAGGTCGCGGCCGGCCGGGTCGACCTCGACCCCGTGCACGAGGCCCTCGACGGACTCGCGACCCGCCTCGACCAGGCGGCCCGGGAGCGGGTGACGGCCGAGGCCGACGCCCGCGTCGACCGCGCCCGGCTGGCCGACGACGTCCGCGCCGCCGTGGACCCCGCGCCCGTCCTCGCCGCGCTGGGCGACCTCGGGACCCGCATCGACGACGGTCGGGTCGACCTGGGCCCCGTGCTCGAGGCCCTGTCACGGCTCGCCGAGCAGGTGGAGGCCGACCGGGTCGACCTCGACCCGGTCCTCGCTGCGGTCGACGGCCTCGGACGCCGGGTCGACGCAGCACGACCCGACCTGGCCCCGGTCCGGATGGGCCTGGAGGAGCTGCTGTCGCGGGCCGCGGACGCGCGCGAGCGCCTCGACCGGATCGACCCGATGCTCGCCGCCGTCGACGCGCTCCGGAGCGCGGTCGACGCGACCGGCGCCGACGTCGGCCCCCTGGCCGAGGCCGTGGCCCGCATCGACGGCGCCGTCGCCGGCTCCCGCGACCGCCTCGACGACCTGGGCGCGGCGATCGCGGAGGCGACGGCGGCGGCGCGGGAGGCCCGCGTCGACCTGGCACCGGTGACCGACGCCGTGGCCGAGGGCGTCGACCGCCTCTCCTGGCGGGTGGACGACACCGCGGCCCGCACGGTCGGCGCCGTCGTCGAGGCGGTCCACGAGCTCGATCCCACCCCGCTGGGCGAGGCCCTGGAGCGGATCCGCGCCGACCTGGCCGCCCTCGCCGACGACAGCGGGCGCGACCGTGCCGACCACCGGGCGGCGCTCGCCGACCTCGTCGGCGAGGTCGGTCGGGTCACCGGCGACCTCGGCGCTGCCGGCGCGGCCCGAGCCGAGGTCTCCGACGCGCTCGGCCGCCTCCTCGATCGCGTCGACGACCTCGGCGGGAGGATCGAGGCGAGCGCCCCCGACCTCGACCCGGTCCTGGCCGGGATCGACGACCTGCGGGGCCGGGTCGACGGGAACCGGGGCGACCTGGTCGCCGTCGCCGACCGCCTGCGCGGCCTGGCCGACGCCGTCGACGAGGCGGCCCGCCGCGCGGCCACCACGGACGCCGTGGCCGGGATCGCCGCCCGGGTGGCCGAGGTGGAGAGCACGGTCGGCGGTCGGACGGCCGAGCTGCTCGGGGACGCCGAGCAGCGGATCGGCCGCCGCGTCGACGCGTCGCGCGAGCAGCTCCGGGAGCGCATCGACGCCCAGCGCGTGCTCGCCGACTCCGTCGCCGCCCAGGTGTCGGCCATGAACGCCGCCCTCACCCGGGCCTCCGAGGAGCCCCAGCAGCTCCGCCGGGACCTCGACCGGATCCTCGAGGGGCTGGCCGAGCGCATGGGCACCGCCATGCGCGAGCTGCGGGACGCCGTCGCCTCCAGCGACGAGCCCGCCGCGCTGCGGGCGTCGGTCCAGAGCGGCCTCGAGCGGCTCGACGGACGGTTCCGGGCCGATGCCGGCCGCATCCTCGAGGCCGTGTCGGCCGTGCAGGACGACACCGACGACCGCCTCCGGCGCATCGACGCCCAGGTCACCGAGCTGCGCCGGGCCGTCGACCTGGCCCGGCGGGCCGGCGACGACCTGGTCGGCGTCGAGGACTAGCCCCACCCCTGGCAGCCGCACCCCGCCGGTCGCGCCCCGCCGGTCGCGCCCAGCCGGTCGAGCGCGGCCGGTCGTGCTCAGCCGGCGGCGCGGAGGCGGTCCACCACGAGGGCGATGCGCTCGTCGGGCTGCACGGCGGCGACCCGCACGTGACCGGCGCCGGCCGCCCCGTAGAACTCGCCCGGGCTGACGATGGCGCCACCGGTCCGGGCGAGGCGCTCGGTCAGGGCCCAGGCGTCGCCGTCGGGTGCGGGCACCCACAGGTAGAAGGCGCCGCCCGGGAGCTCGACGTCGAGGCCGAGGCCCTGGTGGAGGGCGAGGCGCAGCGCCTGCATCCGCTCCAGGTACCGGTGGCGCTGGGCCACCACGTGCTCCTCGTCGCCGAGCGCGACCACGGCCGCGGCCTGGACCGGGGCCGGGACCATGAACCCCTGGTGCTTGCGGACCTCGCGCAGGTACTGCACCAGGTCGGCGTCGCCCGCGTAGAACCCGACCCGGGCGCCGGCCAGGTTGGACCGCTTGGACAGGGAGTGGACGGCCACGACGCCCTCGGTGCCGTGGTGGAGGATCGTGCGGGGCGGCCCGTCCCAGGTGAAGGCGACGTAGCACTCGTCGGACAGGACCGGCACCCCGTGGGCCCGGCCCCACTCGGCGGCGGCGCCGAGGTCGTCGAGGCCCCCGGCGGGGTTGCCGGGGGTGTTCACCCACAGGCAGAGCGCCCGGGCCGCGTCCTCCGCGTCGATGGCGTCGAGGTCGAGCGACCAGTCGTCCCGGCACGGGACGGGCACGGCCCGGCACCCGGCGAGGACGGCGCCCATCTCGTAGGTCGGGTACGAGATGGCCGGGTACAGCACCGTGTCGCGCTCGGGTGTGCGCAGGCGCAGCCACTGGGGCATCCCGCCGACGAGCTCCTTGGTGCCGATGCAGGCCGCGACCTGGTCGGGGCCGACGTCGACGCCGAGGAACCCGTCGAACCAGGCGCACACGGCGTCGCGGAAGGCGGGCGTGCCGATCGAGGCCGGGTAGCCGCGGGCGTCGGCCGCGGCCATGGCCTCGACGACGGCGGCGGGCGGCGGGTCGAAGGGGGTGCCGATCGAGAGGTCGACGGCCCCGCCGGGCAGCTCGGCGGCCGCGGCCCGGAGCGGGTCGAGGCGCTCGTAGGGGTAGGGCGGCGGGACGAAGGGCGCGGTCACGGGTGCGAGGCTGCCACGCCGGCTCAGGTGTCGGAGGTCTCGACCTCGAACTCGGTGAACTGGGCCCGGGAGCCGGCGTCGAGGCGGGCCCGGACGGCGGTGCCCGTCTCCCCGTGGGTCTCGACGAGGACCTCGCCCTCGCGGTGCAGGCCGGCCAGCACGTCGGGGCGCTCGTAGGGCACGAACAGCTCGATCACGGGCTGCTGGGCCCGGAGCTGGGTGGAGAGGGCCTCGAGGACCTCCTCGACCCCGGCTCCGGTCCGGGCCGAGAAGGCGAGGCTCCCCGGGTACCGCTTGGCCAGGGTCGCCGCCGTCTCCGGGTCGAGGTCGGCCTTGTTGAAGGCGAGGAGCTGGGGGACGTCGCCGGCGTCGATCTCGCGCAGCACGGTGTGGACGGCCTCGATGTTGCCGGCCACGTCGGGGGCGGTCGCGTCGACCACGTGCAGCAGGAGGTGGGCGTCGGCCGCGACCTGGAGTGTCGACTTGAACGCCTCGACGAGGCCGTGGGGCAGGTTCCGCACGAAGCCGACGGTGTCCGTGGCGAGCACCGACTCGCCGCCGGGGAGGTCGAGCCGGCGGGTCGTGGCGTCGAGGGTGGCGAAGAGCCGGTCCTCGACGAGGACGCCGGCGTCGGTGAGCCGGTTGAGCAGGGTCGACTTGCCGGCGTTGGTGTACCCGACGATGGCGACCCGTCGGATGCGGGCGCTGTTGCGCCGCTTGCGCTGGGTGTCGCGGTGGCGCTGGATGTCGCGCAGCTCGGACTCGAGCCTGTGGATCCGGCGCACGAGGCGACGGCGGTCGGTCTCGAGCTGGGTCTCGCCCGGGCCTCGGGAGCCGATGCGGGCACCGCCGGCGGCCGACATGCCACCGGCCTGCTGGGAGAACGACCTCCCGCTGCGCCGCAGGCGCGGCAGCCGGTAGCGGAGGAGCGCCAGCTCGACCTGGGCCTTGCCCTCGCGGCTGGTGGCGTGCTGGGCGAAGATGTCGAGGATCACGGCGGTGCGGTCGATCGCCGTCCGGCCGAGCATCTTCTCCAGGTTCCACTGCTGGGCCGGCGACAGCTCGTTGTCGAACACGACGGTGTCGCAGTCGGTGGACAGCGCGACCTCGACGAGCTCCTCGGCCTTGCCGGCACCGAGGAAGGTCGAGGGGTCGGGCCGGTCGCGCTTCTGCACGATCCGGGCGACCACGTCGGCGCCGGCGGTGTCGACCAGCGCCTCGAGCTCGTCCAGGCCCCGTTCGGTCTCCTCGGCGTCGTCGGGCGGCAGGGTCACCCCGACGAGCACGATCTTCTCCCGGAACGACCGGTCGATGAGGGTGTCGGTCAGCGCATCGGTCAAGGCATCCAGCATGCCGCGCTCGCGGCGCCGGCGACGACCGGGTTCCTCAGGCGCCGTGCCAGGTGACCTCGGCGACGGCGACGACGGGCACGGTGAGGTGCGCCTCGGCACCGGGCCCCTCGCCCAGCTCGACGGTGGCAGGGCCCCCGGGCTGGTGCACCGTGGCCGTGGCCGGGACCAGGCCCCAGGCCCGGGCCGCGGTGGCCGAGGCGACCGCACCGGTGCCGCAGGCCTCGGTCGGGCCGACGCCGCGCTCCCAGACCACCATGCGCACGGCGGCGGGGTCGCCGTCGGCGCCGGAGGCCACGAGCTCCACGTTGGCGCCGCCCGGGGTGGCCGCGTCGATCCGGCGACCCAGGTCGGCGACGTCGGGGATGCGGTCGGGGTCGGCGAGGCGGAGCACGACGTGGGGGTTGCCGACGTCCACGGCGAGCGCGTCGAGGACGTCGTCACCCACCCACTCGGGGAGGTGGTCGCCCACGACCGGCGTGCCCATCGCCACGCGCATCCGGTGGCGGCAGGCGTGCACGTCGCCGTCCACCACCGTCACGACGCGCAGCCCGGCGTCGGTGCGGATCCGGGCGGTGCGCACCCCGTCGGCGTCGGCGGGCACGAGGTCGGCGCGCACGAGCGCCTGGGCCAGGCAGGAGATGCCGTTGCCCGACATCTCGGCCCGGGAGCCGTCGAAGTTCCGCAGGACCATGGCGAAGGGCTCGACGACGCCCCGGGTGACGTGGAGCAGCCCGTCGGCGCCCACGCCGCGGTGGCGGTCGCACACCGCCACGGCGAGCGAGGCGTCGACGTCCACCTCGCCGTCGAGGTCGAGCAGGACGAGGAAGTCGTTGCCGAGGCCGTGGTGCTTGGTCAGTCGCATGCGGCGCTCAGTCTGCCCCGCCGTCCGCGCCCGACCGGGGGCCGGCCGCCACCTCCGCCAGGACCCGCTCGACGACCGCGTCGAGCGGGTCGTCGGGGGCGACGTCGACCCACCGGATCCGCGGGTCGCGCCGCAGCCACTTCTCCTGGCGGCGGGCGAAGCGGCGGGTCCGGACGACGGCGGTCTCCACCGCGTCCTCGAGGGTGCAGCGACCGGCGAGGTGCTCGGCCAGCTCCTTGTACCCGAGCGCCTGGGCGGCGGTGCGGGACCAGCCCCCGGGTGCGGCGAGCAGCGAGCGGACCTCGTCGAGGAAGCCGGCGGCGAGCTGGTCCCGGTAGCGGGCGGCGATCCGGGCGTCGAGGTCGTCCCGGTCGCGGCGGAGGGCGACGAGGGTGAAGGGCGTCGGCGGGTGGGCGTCGAGGCCCGGGCCGGCGGCGGAGAACGGCACGCCGCTGCCCTCGGTCACCTCGAGGGCCCGGACGACCCGGCGACGGTTCGTCGGCTCCATGCGGGCCGCCGCCGTCAGGTCGAGCGACGAGAGGCGGGCGTGGAGGACCTCGACGCCGACCTCGTCGGCCTCGGCCTCGAGTCGGGCCCGCACCTCCGGGAAGCGGCCCGGCAGGGCGAGGTCGTCCACCACGGCACGCAGGTACAACGCCGTCCCGCCCACGAGCAGGGCCCGGCCGCCGCGGGACTCGACGTCGTCGACCGCGGCGCGGGCCTGGACCTGGAAGGTGGCCAGGTCGTGGTCCTCGTGGGGGTCGACCAGGTCGAGGAGGTGGTGGCGGACGGCGGCACGCTCGGCCGCCGACGGCTTCGCCGTGCCGAGGTCCATGCCCCGGTACACCTGCATGGAGTCGACGGTGACGAGCTCCCAGGTGGGGTCGGCGAGGGCGATCGCGTGGGCCACGGCGCTCTTGCCCGACGCCGTCGGGCCGACGAGCGCGACGTGGCGGCCCGGCTCCCGGGCCGGGCGGGTCCGGCCCACGGCTCAGCCGGCGGCGACGGGGATGCGGGTCTTGTGGGTGGCCACGTGGGTGACCTCGACCAGCTCGCCGCGCAGGTGGTGGGCGCGGGCGTCGGTGACGAGGACCGTGGCGTAGGACCCGGTCCGGATCGGCTGCGCGCTCGGGAAGTGGACGAGGCGGTTCTGCTCGGTCCGGCCGGTGAGGACCGACGGGTCGGTCTTGGACGGCCCCTCGACGAGCACCTCCTCCGTGCGCCCGATGCGGGCCTGGGCCCTGCGGAGGGCGGAGCGCTCGATCACGGCGCGGAGGCGCTCGTAGCGCTCGCCGACGACGGCCTTGTCGACGAACCGGTCGGTGAGCTCGGCGGCCTCGGTGCCCGGCCGCGGCGAGAAGATGAAGGTGTAGGCCGAGTCGTACTCGGCTGCGGCGGCCACGGCGAGGGTGGCCTCGAAGTCGGCGTCGGTCTCACCCGGGAAGCCGACGATGATGTCCGTGGACACGGCGAGGTCGTCGATGCCGGCACGGGCCGCGGCGAGGCGCTCGAGGTAGCGCTCGGCGGTGTAGCCGCGGTGCATGGCGGCGAGGATCGCGTCGCTGCCCGACTGGAGCGGCAGGTGGAGGTGGGCGCAGACCGCCCGGTGGTCGGCCATGGCCGCGATGGTCTCGGGGCGCAGGTCCTTGGGGTGGGGGCTCGTGTACCGGACCCGCCGGATGCCATCCACCTCGGCGACCGCGCCGAGCAGGTCGGCGAAGAGCGGCCGGACCCGGACCGGGGACCCGTCGGGACCGGTCTCCCCCGCCTGCCGGGCGGCCAGGGTGAGGTCGCGTCCGTAGGAGTTGACGTTCTGGCCGAGCAGCGTCACCTCGGTGACCCCGTCGGCGGCCAGGCCGCGGACCTCGGCGACGAGCTCGTCGAAGGGGCGGCTGATCTCGGGTCCGCGCACGGAGGGGACGATGCAGAACGCGCACGAGTTGTCGCAGCCGATCTGGATCGTGACCCACCCGGCGTAGGGCAGCTCGCGGCGCGTCGGGAGCGCGGTGGCGAACTCGGCGTGGTCGGCGTCGACGGCCTCGATGACCTCGGTGAGGGGGCCGTGCTCGCGGGCGGTGCGGAGCAGCTCGACGGTGCGCCCCACGTTGTGGGTGCCCACGACGACGTCGACGTGCGGGGCCCGGGCCTGGATCAGGTCGCGGTCCTTCTGGGCCAGGCAGCCGGCGACGACGATCTCCATGCCGGGGTTGGCGTCCTTCTGGGCCTTGAGGTGCCCGAGGTTGCCGTACAGCTTGTTGTCGGCGTTCTCCCGGATGCAGCACGTGTTGAGGACCACGACGTCCGGGGACTCGCCGTCCGCGGCCGGGGTGAGCCCGTCGGCCTCGAGCAGGCCGGCGATGCGCTCGGAGTCGTGCTCGTTCATCTGGCACCCGTAGGTGCGCACGGCGTAGGTGCGGGCCACGGGACGAGGCTACGCGCCCACCCGGGCGGCCTCGCAGACGGCGAGCCGCACCGTCCCGTGGCGAGCGGCGACGCCGGGGGCGGTCAGTCCACCGGCGTGGCCGGGACCTGCTCCTCGACGACGGACACGTCCAGCACGGCACCCGTGGACAGGTCGCGGTCCTGGATGCGCAACCGGATCGCGGTCCGCTGCTCGCCGCTGATCGTGATGTCGGCGAAGGAGGGCACGCAGACGAGGTCGATGCCGCTGGCCGCGACGTAGCCGCGGGCGATGGCGACCGCCTTGATGGCCTGGTTGAGGGCACCGGCCCCCACGACCTGGACCTCGACGGCCCCCTGCGAGCGCACCACCCCGGCCATCGCTCCGGCCACGGAGTTGGGGTTCGACCGCGTCGAGACCTTGAGTTGTTCCATCGGAGTGCCCCCTCCGGGGAAGGTGTCCCAGCAGGGGTGACTTCGACGCCCGTGGGCGCCGATCCTCCCTCGTCCCACCGCATTCCCCGTGCCGGTGCGGTCCGACACGCGCCCGGGGGCCGCACGCCTGACGGCGGGCGACCCCCGGGTGCGCGGGTGCGGTGGTGCCCGGACGGGCGCCGCTCAGTCGTCGAGCGTGATCGGTGCGTCGAGGTCGATGTCGTCCTCGTCCACCTCGTCGGAGGCGTCGATGCCGACCTGCTTGCGGATCCGCTCGGACACCTCGACCATGATCTCGGGGTTCTCGGTCAGGAACGTCTTCGCGTTCTCCCGGCCCTGCCCGAGCTGCTCGCCCTCGTAGGTGTACCAGGCACCGGACTTCTTCACGAGGCCCAGGTCGACGCCGATGTCGAGCAGGGAGCCCTCGCGCGAGATGCCCTTGCCGTACATGATGTCGAACTCGGCCTGGCGGAACGGCGGGGCGACCTTGTTCTTGACGACCTTCACCCGGGTCCGGTTGCCGACGACCTCGGCGCCGTCCTTGAGGGACTCGATGCGACGGATGTCGAGCCGGACCGAGCTGTAGAACTTCAGCGCCCGACCGCCCGGCGTGGTCTCCGGCGAGCCGAACATGACGCCGATCTTCTCGCGCAGCTGGTTGATGAAGACGCAGATGGTCTTGGACTTGCTCAGGTTGCCCGTGAGCTTGCGCAGCGCCTGGGACATGAGCCGGGCCTGGAGGCCGACGTGGCTGTCGCCCATCTCGCCCTCGATCTCGGCCCGGGGGGTCAGGGCGGCGACGGAGTCGACCACGATCACGTCGATGGCGGCGGAGCGCACGAGCATGTCGCAGATCTCCAGGGCCTGCTCGCCCGTGTCGGGCTGGGAGATCAGCAGCTCGTCGACGTCGACGCCGATGGCCCGGGCGTAGACGGGGTCCATGGCGTGCTCGGCGTCGATGTAGGCGCAGATGCCGCCGTTGCGCTGGGCCTCGGCCACGACGTGCATGGCGAGGGTCGACTTGCCGGAGGACTCCGGGCCGTAGATCTCGGTGACGCGACCCCGGGGCAGCCCCCCGATGCCGAGGGCGAGGTCGAGGGCCAGGGCGCCGGTGGAGATGGCCTCGACGGCCATCGTCCCCTTCTCGCCCATCTTCATCACGGCGCCCTTGCCGAACTGCTTCTCGATGCTCCCGAGCGCCATCTCCAGCGCCTTGTCACGATCCATCGTCATTGCTGCCGTCCTTTCGGGACTCTTCCTGGGCTGCCGGGTCCGGGGGTGGAGGGCAGCGAGTACGTGGCGGTGACGCTACGAACGGGGTCTGACAGGAACGCCGTGGCACCATCGTGGACCACCGCGAACGACAGCAGCGTAACTTCGAACGCTCGTTCGATCAAGGACCGAGCGCGCCGGGCCTCAGCCCTCGGCGAGCAGCCGGTGGCGCAGCGCGTCGACCAGGGAGATCACCGAGTACTGGCGGATCCGCTGCCGGTCGCCGGGCAGGCCGATGCGGCGCACCTCGACGTCGCCACGCACGTCGCTGGCCAGGAACACCGTGCCGACGGGCTGGCCGTCCTGGGTGTCGGGGCCGGCGACGCCGGTGACGCCGAGGCCGACGTCGGCACCGAGCGCGCGGCGGGCGCCCGAGGCCATGGCCGCGGCGGCCTCCTCGGACACGACCGGCCCGTCCGGGACGGCGAGCAGGTCGCGCTTGACCTCGCCGGCGTAGGACACGATCCCGCCCCGGAACCAGCGGCTGGCGCCGGGCACGTCCACGATCCGGGACGCGACCATGCCTCCGGTGAGCGACTCGGCGACGCCCAGGGTCCAGCCCCGGGCGAGGAGGAGCTCGCCCACCGCCGCCTCCATGGTCGTGTCGTCCAGACCGAACACGAGGTCGCCGAGCAGCTCGCGGACCCGGGCCTCCTCGGCGTCGAGCACGGCGAGCGCGGCGGCCTCGTCGGGCGCCTTGGCCGTGAGGCGGACCCGGAGACCCTCGATGCCCGAGGCGTTGAAGGCGAGGGTGGCGCGGGGGTCGGCGTCCAGCTCGGCGATGTAGGGGCCGAGGCGCTCGGCGAGCCCGGACTCGGACTCGCCCCAGGTGCGCAGCGTCCGGGACCGGATGGTGCCGGTCTCGCCGGCCCGGGCCCGCAGGTCGGGCACGACGGCTCGGCGCACCATGTCCCGCATCTCGTGGGGCACGCCGGGCACGGCGTAGACGACGCGCCCCTCGCCGAGGCCGGCCTCGACCGGCACGGGGCAGATCAGCCCGGGGGCGGTGCCGCGGGTCTGGGGGATGACGGTCGCACCCGCGGGCACGTCGGCCTGGCGCAGGTTGTTCTCCGGCATCCGCCGGTCCCGGCGGGCGAACATGGCCGCGATCACGTCGACGAGCGCGTCGTCGCGCTCGAGCTCCACGCCGCACACCTCGGCGATCGCCTCCCGGGTGATGTCGTCCTGGGTCGGCCCGAGCCCGCCGCAGCAGATGACGGCCTCGGCACGGGCCAGGGACTCGCGCAGCACGGCGACCATCCGGTCGTGGTTGTCCCCGACGCGGACCGATCGCAGGCAGTCGATGCCGGCCTCGGCCAGCTGCCCGCCGATCCAGGCCGAGTTGGAGTCCACCACCGTCCCCAGGAGCAGCTCGGTCCCGATGGCGACCACCTCGCAGCGCATGGGCGGGGACGCTACCGAGGCGCCCCGGGCCCGACGAGCGCGCCGGTCACGAGCGGACCGGCTCCGGACGGACGGTGGTGGTGGCGGTGGTGGTGGTGGTGGCGGCGGTGGTGGTGGCGGCGGTGGGGCCGGCCGGGTGGGTCAGCCGCGGTCGCCGGTGCGGGAGAGCGCCTTGGCCCCGTCGGTGACGTACGCGATGCCCGTGCCGATGGTCAGCACGACGGCGACCCAGAGGACGGCGTCCTGGATCCAGTCGGCGTGGTCGGCGGCGGGCGGCAGGAGGGCGAAGCCGATCGCCACCTCCTGCACGACCGTCTTCACCTTGGCCGCGTACCGGGCCGGCACGGCGATGCCCCGACGGCCGTACCAGGAGCGGAACACCGAGATGCCGAGCTCCCGGACGGTGATGAGCAGCACCGGCAGCCACCAGAAGCCGCCGGCGGCGACGAGCGCCCACGCCGCGCCCAGGACGAGCACCTTGTCGGCCAGCGGGTCGAGGAAGGCCCCGGAGCGGGTGGTGCCGTGCTTGCGGGCCAGGTGCCCGTCGATCCCGTCGGAGGCGGCCAGCAGGATCCAGGCGGCCAGCATCGGGTACGACGCCCCGTCCCGGGCGACGAAGGCCAGGAACGGCAGGGCCAGCAGCATCCGCGTCACCGTCACGGCGTTGGCCGGGGTCGCGATGGCTCCGGCGCCGTACCGGCTGTCGGCCACGTCGCTCACCGCGCGCCGCCTCGGCCGGCCAGGGCAGCGGGGAGCACGGCGTGCAGCTCGGGGCCCTCGGCGGCCACGACCTCGACGTCGACGACGTCGCCGGGCACGAGGTGGTCCGGCACGAGGACGACGCCGTCGATCTCGGGTGCCTCCCGGAACGAGCGGCCGACACCCGGCTCGTCGACGAGCACGGACACGGTCCGCCCCACGAGCGCGTCCCGGCGGCCGGCGGTGATGTCGTCCTGCAGCCCGGTCAGCTCGTGGAGGCGCTCCTCCACCAGCGAGCGGGGCACGGCCCCGTCGAGGTCGGCGGCGTACGTGCCGTCCTCCTCGGAGTACCGGAAGAAGCCGCACCAGTCGAGCTGGGCCTCCTCGACGAACGCGAGGAGGGCGTCGTGGTCGGCCTCGGTCTCGCCGGGGTAGCCGACGATGAAGTTGGACCGGAACGCGGCCTCGGGCTCGCGGGCCCGGATGGCCCGGATCCGCTCGAGGTACCGCTCGCCGTCGCCCCACCGGCGCATGCGCCGCACGAGCGGGCGCGACACGTGCTGGAGCGACAGGTCGAAGTAGGGCACGCCCGTCGAGCAGATGGCGTCGATCAGGTCGTCGTTGAGCTCGGAGGGGTACAGGTACAGCAGCCGGACCCGGTCGACGAGCTCGGCGGCCCGGCCCACGAGGGGCACCAGCGACCGCTCGCCGCGGCCCTGGTCCCGGCCGAAGGAGGCGAGGTCCTGGGCGACGAGCACGACCTCGCGCACACCGCCGGCCGCGAGGTCGGCGACCTCGGCGAGCACGTCGTCGACGGTCCGGGACCGCTGCGGCCCCCGGAAGGACGGGATGGCGCAGAAGCCGCAGGCCCGGTCGCAGCCCTCGGCCACCTTCACGTAGGCCCACG
>CAZCEZ010000043.1:0-14234 GCA_964497795.1 uncultured Acidimicrobiaceae bacterium
CGTCTGGGACGACATGGCCCCCGAGGCCCAGCAGATGGTCATCACCCAGATCAAGGCCGAGGGACGCCAGGTCGCCCAGGAGGTCTTCGACGACCTGCAGGGCATCAGCCACGAGCTCCTCGACCTCGAGGCCCTCGTCTACGACCTGCTGTCGGGCCCCAACGTCAAGCGCCTCGTCCGGCTCTTCCAGGAGATCGGCGGCAAGGAGCTCCGGGCCATCGTCCGCTTCGGTGGCTACTTCGGCTTCGTCATCGGCGTCTTCCAGGCGCTGTCGTTCACCGTGTTCGACCAGTGGTGGCTGATGCCCCTCGTCGGCGGCATCGTCGGCCTCGGCACGAACTGGCTCGCGCTCCAGATGATCTTCCGGCCGATGGAGGAGCGGGGCTACCCGAGCGACCGGGTCGCGCTCGTGCGCTACCAGGGCATGTTCCCGCGCCGCCAGCTCGAGATCGCCGCCGACTACGGGCGCATCACGGCCCGCGAGATCCTCACCCCGGCCAACCTCATGCGCCTCCTCACCGAGGGCGAGGCCGGCACCCGCATCGCCCGGGTGGTGCTGCAGCGCGTCTCGGACCGGGTCGACGCCGCCCGCCCCATGGTCGAGATGATGACCCAGACCGAGGTCAGCGACGCCCAGCTCGCCCAGGTGAAGATGCTGATCGTGGGCCGGGTCACCGAGTCGATCCCCGAGCTGCAGGCCGAGCTCGAGGCCCACATCGAGGAGCGGCTCGCCATCGCCGAGCTGGTCGAGACCCGCCTCGCCGCGCTGCCCAAGTCCGAGTTCGAGCGGCTGCTGCGCGGCATCTTCGAGCAGGACGAGTGGATCCTGATCGTGATCGGCGGCGCCCTCGGCGCCGGCGTCGGCCTGCTCCAGGGCGCCGCGGTCCTCGGCCTCGGCTGAGCCACCGGAGCGCGGACCCCGCCGGCGGGGAGTTGGCGGGACCCCCGGGGCGAGGTGGGAGACTGTGGCCATGACCGAAGCCAGCGACGCCAAGAGCGTGGTGCTCGAGTACGACGAGCGCCCCTGGGGCAACTACTCCGTGCTCGCCGACGAGGACGACCACAAGGTCAAGCGCATCGTCGTGGAGCCCGGCCAGCGACTCAGCTACCAGAAGCACGCCAAGCGGGCCGAGCACTGGTTCGTCGTGTCCGGCACGGCCACCGTGACCCTCGACGACGTCGACCACGAGGTCCCGGCCGGCACCGCCATCGACATCGCCCAGGGGCAGGCGCACCGCTGCACCAACCGGACCGACGAGCCCGTCGTGTTCATCGAGGTCCAGGTCGGCACCTACTTCGGCGAGGACGACATCGAGCGGCTGCAGGACGACTACGGGCGCGAGGGCACCACGGCCTGACCCGCCGGCGGACCGGATCGACCGCGGCGCACCGCGGCGCCGGTACGGTCCCGGCCGTGGCGGGGACCGACACCCAGACCCCGACGGTCGTCCTCACGATCGCCGGCGTCGACTCCTCCGGTGGCGCGGGCGTGCACAGCGACCTGCGCGCCCTGGCCGCCCACGGTGTCCACGGGGCGACCGCCGTCGCCGCCCTCACCGCCCAGTCCACGACGGGCATCCACGGCGTCCACGTCGTGCCCGCCGACTTCGTCGCCGCGCAGCTCGACGCCGTCCTCGGCGACCTCGCCGTCGCCGCCACCAAGACCGGCTTCCTCGCCTCCGCCGACACCGTCGCGGTGGTGGCCCGTGCCGCGGCGGCCGGCCGCCTGCCGCGCCTGGTCGTCGACCCGGTCCTCGTCACCTCCGGCGGCGACCGGCTCTTCTCCCGCGACGTCGAGGAGGCCTACCTCGACCACCTGCTGCCCGCCGCCGCCGTGACCACGCCGAACCGGGCCGAGGCCGGGCTGCTCGTCGGTCGCCCGCTGCCGACGACGGCCGACATGGCCGAGGCCGCGGTGGCGCTGCTCGACCGCCTCGGCCCGGGAGGCGCCGTCGTGGTCAAGGGCGGGGACGCCCGTGACGAGGGCGACGAGGCCGTGGACGTGCTGGCGACGGCCGCCGGCGTGGAACGGCTCGTCCTGCCCCGCGTCGACACCGCGAACGACCACGGCTCGGGCTGCTCGTTCTCGGCCGCGGTCGCAGCCCGCCTCGCCCTCGGGCACCCCGTCGCCGCCGCGGTCCGCGACGCGAAGTCCTTCGTCCACCGGGGCCTGCTCGGTGCCCGGGGATGGCGCCTCGGCGCCGGGCACGGCCCGATCGACGCGCTCGGATGGGCCCGCCGTGGGCCCGACGACCCAGGTCGGGACCATTGACGCGCTGGCCCGATGGGGTGGTTCCCGTCCTCCCCCCTGAACTGGCCCGGTCGTCCGACGATGACGGGAGCATGACCGCCTCGCCGGCGGCCTCGGAGACGCTCACGCCGGAGCTGCTGCGGGCCGCCTTCGCCGCCGACCGCGACCTCGTCGTCCTCACCGACGACGTGGGTCGGGTGCAGTGGGTGAGCCCCTCGGTCACCTCCCTCCTGGGCTGGGGCGAGGAGCAGTTCCACCACGTCGGCAACCACCTCGTGCACCCGGCCGACGAGGCCGCGCACGACGAGGCCGTGGGCGTGGCCCTCGCCGCGCCCGGCTGCCACCACCTCGGTGCCGTCCGCCTGCTCGCCGCCGACGGGGACTTCGTGCCCTTCGACCTCACCATCACGAACCTCGTCGCCGACCACGGCGTCCTCCTGCTGCGCCACCGCGACCTGCGCCAGGCGGTCGAGCGGCCCGCCGACGCCCCGCTCGTGGTGGACGAGGTCACCGGCCTGCCCCAGCGGGGCACGCTCCGCCGGGCCCTGGAGCGCCGGCTCCGGTCCACCCGCCAGCGCGTCGCCGTCCTCTTCTGCGACCTCGACGGGTTCAAGGCCGTCAACGACCGCTTCGGCCACGCCGCCGGCGACGACGTGCTCCGCGAGGTCGCCGACCGCCTGCAGCGCCGGCTGCGCGACACCGAGCTCCTCGCCCGCTGGGGCGGCGACGAGTTCGTCGTCCTGGTCGAGGTGCCCGGCCAGGCGCTCGCCACCACCGTCGCCGCCCGCCTCCACCACGCCGTCGCCGACGAGCCGTTCCTGGTGGACGGGGTCGCGGTCCACCTCGGCGTCAGCATCGGCGTCGGCATCGGCGAGGCGGGGAGCGACGTCGACGCCCTCGTCCACGACGCCGACCGCGCCATGTACCGGGCCAAGCGAGACGGCGGCGGCGTCGTGATGGCCGCCGAGGAGGCGGCGTAGCGGCACGGCCCGCGCTAGCAAGGTGACGTGCCCACCGCCCTCGTCACCGGCTGCTCCTCGGGGTTCGGCCTGCGCACCGCCGTCGAGCTCGCCCGCCGCGGCCACGACGTCGTCGCCACGCTGCGCGACCCCGCCCGAGACGGCGCCCTCCGGGCCGCCGCCGAGGACGCCGGCGTCGCCGACCGGCTCGACGTGCGGGCCCTCGACGTCACCGACGAGGCCGGCGTGCAGTCGGCCGTCGCCGACGCCGTCGCCGCGCACGGCGGCATCGACGTCGTCGTCAACAACGCCGGCACCGAGGTCCGGGGCCCGGTCGAGCGGACCTCGGACGCGGAGGTCAGGGCCCAGTTCGACACCAACGTCTTCGGGCTCCTGTCCGTGGTCCGGGCGACCACGCCGCACCTGCGCGACTCGGCCGCCCGCGGCGGGCCCGCCGTGCTCGTGAACGTCGGATCGATCAACGGCGTCATCGCCCGCCCCTTCGCGGGCATCTACGCGGCCTCCAAGCACGCCGTGGAGGCGATCTCCGAGGCGCTGCACTTCGAGCTCGGCCTGTTCGGCGTGCGCGTCCACGTCGTCGAGCCCGGCCAGTTCCCGACCAGCCTCGGAGCCAACACCACCGAGGCCCGGGCCTGGGCGCCCGACGACGAGCCGTACCGGTCGGTGGCCGAGGCGGTCGAGGGGCGCATCAAGGGCCTGGTCCCCGGCGACGGCCCCGCCGACCCCGACGACGTCGCCCGTGCCGTGGCCGACGCCGTCGCCGACGCCGACGCCCCGCTGCGGATCCCCGTCGGCGGCGACGCCGACCTCATCCTCGCCGCCCGGACCGGGCAGAGCTTCGAGGACTACGAGGTCCTCATGCGCTCCACGCTGGACTACTGGGAGGGCTACCGGCGCGAGCGCCCCTGAGCCGGCACCGCCCGGGGGCGGAGCCGACGGGCGGTGACGGCCGTGGCCAGGGCCGCGACGCCCGCCGCGGCCAGGCACCCCGCCGGAGGGACCGGGTCGGTCGCCTCGGGGAACGCGGCGAGCACGGCCGCGCCGCCGGCCACGGCACCCCCGACCAGCACCACCAGCAGCTGCGACAGCGAGCGGGCCACGGCCCGACGGGTCGCCCGCCGTGCCGCCCGTCGCTTCGCCCGGGCGCGGGCTCGGGACCGCTCGCTCGACGTGGAGGAGGTCCGGGCCACGGCACCGACGGTGCCACGCCGCCACGGACGGGGCGGGGATGCGCCGGTAGCCTTGGACCGATGACCGCAACGATCAAGGCCAACGACACCTGCTTCTGCGGCAGCGGTCGCAAGTTCAAGCGCTGCCACAAGGCGAGCTTCGAACCGGTCCGCCCGGGTCGCGTGTCGCCGCTGCGCGAGGTCCCCGAGGACATCGAGCGCCCGCCCTACGTGATCGAGGGCGAGGTGAACCGCTGGGACGAGCCGCTCGTCAAGGCCCCCGAGACGATCGAGGCCATGCGGCGCACGGGCGCCGAGGCCGCCCGCATCCTGGCGCTGGCCGGCGCCGCCGTCGAGCCCGGCATCACCACCGACGAGCTCGACGCCATCGTCCACGACGCCACGATCGCCGCCGGCGCCTACCCGAGCCCGCTCCTCTACGGCGGCCCGGGCAACCCCTACCCGAAGTCCGTGTGCTCCTCGGTCAACGAGATCATCTGCCACGGCATCCCCGACGACCGTCCCCTCCAGGACGGCGACATCTGCAACCTCGACGTGACGATCTTCCGCGAGGGCGTCCACGGCGACACCAACCGCACCTTCTTCGTCGGCACCGTCGACGAGCTGTCCCAGCGCCTGGTCCGGGTCACCGACGAGTGCCTCCACCGCGGCATCGAGGCCGTGCGGCCCGGCGCCCCGTTCAACGAGATCGGCCGCGCGATCCAGGCCCACGCCGAGGCCGAGGGCTTCGGCGTCGTCCGCGCCTTCGTCGGCCACGGCATCGGGCAGCAGTTCCACACCGACCTGCACATCCCGCACTACTACGAGCCCCGCCTGACCGAGGTGATGGAGGAGGGCATGACCTTCACCATCGAGCCGATGATCACCGTCGGCGCCCACGACCACGTCATGTGGAACGACGGCTGGACCGCGGCCACCATCGACCGCAAGCGGACCGCCCAGTTCGAGCACACCATCCTCGTCACCGCCGACGGCGCCGAGATCCTCACGCCCAGGCCGTGATCCAGGGCTCGCTCTAGCCGTTTCGTCCGGAGCGCGCTCGTCCCTGCTTCGCGTGCTGGCTGTTCGCGCCACCCCGAAGGCTTGACGCGCTCCCGACGCCGGCGCGCTCGGCTGGGCGCGCCGGCTGGTGGCTAGAGGGCGCCGGTGCGGCGGAGCAGGTCGACGACGACGGCGCCGAGCTCGGGGCCCACGTCCTCCTGCAGGAAGTGGTGGCCGCCGGCGAGGGTCACGTGGGGCTGGCCCGCCGCACCCGCGATCCGCTCCTGGAGCGGCACGTCGTTGCCGGCCGTGACCGGGTCGCCGTCGGAGAACGCGGTCACGAAGGGGCGGTCGAAGCCGGCCAGGCCCTCCCAGGCCGCCCGGTTGTCGATGCCGCCCGGGTCGTCGGGCGAGGTCGGGACCAGGGCGGGGAAGATGCGGGCGCCGGCCACGAAGGACTGGTCGGGGAACGGCGCGTCGTAGGCGGCGACCTCGGCCTCGGACAGCTCGGTGGTCGTCGCGCCCTGCAGGATCATCCCGGTCGGGAACTCGGGGACCTCCTGGGAGAACCGCTGCCACTGCAGGAAGGCGTCCGACGGCGTGCCGTCGCCCGTGGGCAGGAACGTGTTGGCCGCCACCACGCCGGCGAAGCGCGCCGGCTGCTGGCCGACGATGCGCAGGCCGATCAGGCCGCCCCAGTCCTGGCACAGCAGCGTGACGTCGCGCAGGTCGAGGGCGTCGATGAACGCGGTCACCCACGCCACGTGGCGGGCGTAGGTGTAGTCGGAGGTCTGCGTCGGCTTGTCGGAGCGGCCGAAGCCGATCAGGTCCGGACAGACGATGCGCGCCCCGGCCCCGGCCACGACCGGCATCACCTTGCGGTACAGGAACGACCACGACGGCTCGCCGTGCAGGGCCAGCACCACCGGCCCGTCCGCCGGCCCGTCCTCGACCCACGCCATGCGCACCGGACCGCTGCCGTCACCGGCGTCGACGTCGACGTAGCGCGGCTCGTGCGGGAAGTCGGGCAGGTCGGCGAAGCGGTCATCGGGGGTGCGGAGCGTCTCCATGGCCGGGGAACCTACGTGGCGCCGGCGTCCGGCGTCGGGGCGTCCGGCGTTCGGGGCGGGCGCCGCAGCGCGCCGGCGAGCTCACCGGCCAGGTCGCCCCGGGGCTCGACGACCACGTCGTCGAGGTCGAGCCAGGCGGCCAGCAGCCCGAGCTCGCCGGCCAGGCGCTCGGCCACCTCGCCCGGGTCGCTGCCCCGGGCTTCGACGTCGGGCTCCACGAACGCGGCCCGGACCAGCAGGCGGCGCGACGCCCGGTCGGCCTTGAGGTCGACGCGGGCCACGAAGGTGTCGCCGAGCAGGAAGGGCAGCACGTAGTAGCCGTGGACCCGCTGGGCCTCCGGCACGTAGATCTCGATCCGGTAGCGGAAGCCGTGGACCCGCTCCACCCGGTCGCGGTGCCACATGGCCTGGTCGAACGGGGAGACCAGGCAGCAGGCATCCACGGTCCGAGGGACGGTGGCGTCGGGGTGCCGGTAGGCCGGTTCGTCCCAGCCGACGACGTCGACCTGCTCGAGCCGTCCGTCGCCGACCAGGTCGGGCAGCAGCGCCCGGGCCTCGGTCGTGGTGAACCGCCAGACGTCGGCGAGGTCGGCGGCCGTCGCGACGCCGTGGAGTCGGGCGGCGACGACGAGCAGCTCAGCCCTGGCCTCGTCCTCGGGAGGCGTGGGCCGGGCCAGCACCTCGGCCGGCACGGCCCGGGCGGGGTGGCAGTAGGCGCGCTCGAAGCCGGCCCGGCGCAGACCACCGACGCGGCCGGTCCAGAACAGGTACTCGAGCGCCTTCTTGACGTCGTCCCAGCCCCACCACGCGCCCTGCCGGTCCCGTGACGCACCGATCGCCTCCGCCGCCTCGCTGCCCGACAGCGGCCCCTGGTCGTGGACGGCCCGTTCCAGCGCGTCCACGAGGTCGGGCCGGCGCGACGCCACCGCGTTCGGTGCGTGCCACCGGTGCGTGCGGGCCTTGCGCCACCGCAGCATCGGCTCGAGCTCCACGTCGAGCAGCGAGGCCTCGTGCCCCCAGTACTCGAACACCGCCCGCTCCTCGTAGGCGACCCGGTCGAGCAGCCCGAGGTCGTGGGGGCCGAGCCGGGAGAAGAACGGGACGTGGTGGGCGCGCACCAGCACGTTGACCGAGTCGAGCTGGACGACGGCCCGCTCCGCCGCCACCCGGCGGACGTGGCGGACGTCGACGCGACCCGACGGCCGGGGCGCCGCCAGACCCTGCGCGGCCAGCACCGTGCGCCGCACCTGGGCCGCGGTCATGGTCCGGGGACGTGGCACGGCGGGGAGTCTGCCCCGTGGAGGGTGCAGGGCGTCCGCCGTCGACCGGCGGCGCGGGTCCGGTGTGGGCGGTGTGCTCCGTCGCTACGCTCCGCGTGGTCCGGCCCGCCCGGGTCCGGACGGTCCCCGAGACGAGAACGAGGAGCGGACATGTCCTTCAAGGTGGTCGTCGACTTCGACCTGTGCGAGTCCAACGCGATCTGCATGGGCATCGCCCCCGAGGTGTTCGAGGTGCGCGACGACGACTTCCTGTACGTGCTGCAGGAGGAGCCCTCCGACGACCTGCGTCCCAAGGTGGAGGAGGCGGTGCAGCGCTGCCCCAAGCAGGCCATCGCCATCGAGGAGTCGTGAGGACCGCCCCCGTGCGGGGCGGACGGGACGGGCGAGGGCGACGCGGTGGCTGACGACATGCAGGCCGTGGTGGTCGTCGGCGGCTCGATCGCCGGCTTCAGCGCCGCAGCCGAGCTGCGCCGCGGCGGCCACGAGGGCCCCGTCACCGTGGTCGCCGCCGAGACCGCCCGCACCTACGAGCGCCCGCCCCTGTCCAAGGGCGTGCTCGCCGGCGACGACCCCGCCACCGTGGCCTGGCACGCCGCCGAGGGCGGCGACCTCGGCCTGACCTGGCTGCTCGGCGAGCGCGCCGTCGCGGCCACCGTCGCCGACGGCGGGGGCGGCACGGTCCGCCTCGCATCGGGGGAGGACCTGGCCTTCGACGGCCTCGTGATCGCGTCCGGGGCCAGCCCCCGACGCCTCCCGGGCACCGACGGCCTCGGCGGGGTCCACGTGGTGCGCACCCTCGACGACAGCCTGGGCCTGCGGGCCGACCTCGACGCCGGCCCGTCCCGGGTGCTCGTCGTCGGCGCCGGGTTCATCGGCGCCGAGGTCGCCGCCACCTGCCGGACCCGGGGGCACGAGGTCACCCTCGTCGAGCCGCTCGACCAGCCCCTCGAGCGGGTCCTCGGCGCCGAGATCGGCCGTGCCGTGGCCGACGTGCACCGCAGCCACGGCGTCGACCTGCGCCTCGGCGTCGGCGTCGACGCCGTCGAGGGCGACGAGCGGGTCGAGCAGGTCCGCCTCTCCGACGGCTCCGTCGTCGGGTGCGACGTCGTCGTCGTCGGGATCGGCGTGACGCCCAACGTCGGGTGGCTCGAGGGCACCGGCCTCCCCGTCGGGGACGGCGTCGAGGCCGACGCGACGTGCACGGTCGCACCCGGCGTCGTGGCCGCCGGCGACGTCGCCTCCTGGGACAGCCCGCGCTACGGGCGCATCCGGGTCGAGCACTGGGACCACGCCGCCGAGATGGGCCGCCACGCCGGCGAGACGCTCCTGGCCTGGTCCCGCGGCGAGGAGCCGGAGGCCTTCGACCCGGTGCCCTGGTTCTGGTCCGACCAGTACGACGTGCGCCTCCAGCTCGCCGGACGGGCCACGCCCCCCGAACGGGGCGGGCGCGTCCGGATCGTCGACGGTGCCGTCGAGGACGGCCGCTTCGTGGCCCTCTACGGCCAGGGCGATGTGGTCACGGGTGCGCTCGGCTGGTCGTGGCCGGCCAGGACGGTGCGGTACCGCATGGCCATCGAGCAGGGCCTGGCCTGGGCCGACGCCGTCGGCTGACGCTCAGCGGCCGGGCGGGGACGGGGCCCGGACGGCGATGGCCGCCGTCGGCTGCCGGCTCCCGTGCACCGCGCCGTCCGAGGTCCGGACCACGCCGTCGTCGACCAGGGCGAAGCGACCGGCGCCGACCCACACCGGGACCACGGGCCGGCCGGTCGAGGAGGCCGCCGCCGGCACAGGCAGCCGGCCCAGCACCCGGACCAGGCCGGGATCGAGCACGACGACGACGCCGTCGCGGGGGACGGCCACCGCAGAGCCGTCGGGGGCCACGGCGACCTCCACGCCGAGCACCGGGTCCACCACGGTGGAGCCGAGGACGACGCCGTCGGACAGGCGGGCGGTGCGCAGCACACCCGTGTCGTCGGCGACGGCCACGACGTCGCCGCCGGCCGCCACGACCGCGCCGTCCCGGCAGGCCACGGGCCGGGGCCGTGACGCCGGTGCCGACCACGTCGCGCAGCCTGCGCCGTCGGTCGCGACCAGCCCGACGGCGGCCGTGCCCACGACCGATCCGCCGGCCAGGTCGAGCACCGTGGGGGTCTCCCCGGCCCCGATGTCGACGAGCACCGCGAGCCCGTCCCGCAGCCCCCACACGTGCCCGGGCTCGTGGGAGGGGTGGAGCGCATCGAAGCAGCACGCCGGCACCTGGGCCGGGGCGCCGTCGGCCAGCACGTTCAGCGCCCCGGACGCGTCGAGCAGCGCGAGGCGATCGCCGACGGCGACCGGCCAGCCCGCCCGGCGCTCGCCGTCGGGGAGCAGGGCGATGCCGGTCCCCAGACCCCGCCCGTCGGACACCCGGGCCACGGCCACGCCCGAGTCGTCCAGCGACAGCCACCGCACGGCCGGCACCCGGGCGGCCGCCGCCCCGTCGACCTCGGTGCTCGTCGTCGACGGCGGGGGAGCGGGCCGGTCGGTGCCGTCGTCGCGCACGAGCAGGGCGACCACGGCGACGACCAGGGCCACGGCCACCACCACCGGGCCGTTGCGGTTCGCCCGGTGGATCTCGGCGCGGTGCACGCCCGGCTCGTCGCGTCCCCACCCTCCGTCCGGCTCGTCCACGGCGCCAGCCTCGCCCCCGGGCGGGCCGTGCACAACCCACCCGAGGGGAGCGGCGATCGGGTAGAACCCGGCCGGTGACCGCCCTCGCCGCCGCTCTCCTCGTGGCCACCGCCGTGCTCGCCGTCGCCGACTGGGTCGCCGTGGGCACCGGACGGACGGCGCTCGAGTACGTCGCCAAGCCCGGGACGATGGTCGCTCTTATCGGGGCCTGCCTCTCGCTCGACGGCGTGGACGGGACGGCGCGGACCTGGTTCGTGGTCGCCCTCGTGCTGTCCCTGGCCGGCGACGTGTTCCTGATGCTGCCCCGGGACCTGTTCGTCCCGGGGCTCGCGTCGTTCCTGCTCGGCCACCTCGCCTACGTGGCCGGCCTCCTCCAGGGCGGCACCAGCGGCGCCGGGCTGGCCGTGGCCGCCGCGCTGGTCGCGGTCGCGCTCCCCGTGCTCGGACGACGGATCGTCGGTGCCGTGCGGTCCGGGCCCGAGCCCGCGCTCCTCGGTCCCGTCGTGGCCTACGTCGCCGTCATCAGCGCGATGGTGCTCGCCGCCGGCGCCTCGGGGGAGGCCGTCGCCCTCGCCGGGGCCGTGTCGTTCTACGGCTCCGACGCCACCATCGCGTGGAACCGGTTCGTGCAGCCGCTGGCCTGGGCGCCGGTCGCCATCATGGTCAGCTACCACGCCGCGCAGGTCGCGATCGTGCTGAGCCTCCTCTAGGTGCGCCGCTGGGCCAGGATGCGACCCATGTCCTGCACGGTCCGCACGGTGCCCCGCACCGTGCCGGTCACCTTCGACCGTCCCGCCCGCTCCGCGTACGGGACGTCGACCTCGGCGATGCGCCACCCCGCGTCGTGGGCCCGGACGACCATCTCCAGCGGCCAGCCGAACCGTCGGTCCGCCACGCCGAGGGCGAGCAGGCCGTCCAGGCGCATCGCCCGCATCGGTCCGAGGTCGGTCAGGGCCACCCCGAGCCGACGTCGGAGCTCGGCGGCGAGGACCCGGTTCGCGACCCGGGCGTGCACCGGCCAGGCGCCCCGCTCGGCCAGGCGGCGGCCCAGCACGAGCTCGGCCGAGCCGGCGAGCACCGGCTCGGCGACCAGGGGCAGGTCGCCGGCGTCGAGGCTGCCGTCGCCGTCCATGAAGCAGACGACCCCGTCGGGGTGGGGATCGGCGGCCGCGGCCTGCACGCCCGCCCAGCACGCCGCGCCGAAGCCCCGCTGCGCCTCGCGCACGACCCGTGCGCCGGCCGCCGCGGCCAGCTCGCCCGACCCGTCCGTGGAGCCGTTGTCGGCGACCACGGCCCGGTAGCCGGTGGGCAGGCGGGAGAGCACCGAGGCGATGGCCTCGGCCTCGTCCAGCACGGGGATCACGACGTCGGGCACGGCGGTGCAGCCTAGGGACGGGCGCGCACCGGCCGAACGGGGCGCCCCGCCGCTGCGCGCCGCCCCGGTCCCCGCCTGGATCCCCCTCGGCGTCGCCGCCCTGCTCGTGGTCGCGGCCCACCTCGGCGACCGCTCGGGGTGGCTGCCCGAGCTGTCGCTCGGGCGGACGTCCCCCCTCATCGGGCAGCCCGACCCGCGGGTCGGGCTGCGGACGCTCGTGGCCGCGAGCGTGGGGGTCGCGGCGGTGGCGCTCGCCCCCCTCGCCGTCGAGCGGCTCCGGTGGCACGCGCTCCTCGCGTCGGCGTGGGTCACGTCGGCGCTGTGGACGGTCGCGCTGGCCGCCACCGACGGTCGGGAGGCGGTGTGGGCGCCGCTCGACACGCGGTTCGAGTACCGCGCCGTCCTCGACGACGTCGAGCGCCTCGGCGTCGGTCGCTTCGTCGACGGCTTCGTCGCCGACCTGCCCGGCTACCCCGTCCACGTGCGCGGCCACCCGGTCGGGTCGCCGCTCGCGTTCTGGCTGCCCGAGCGGCTCGGGCTGCACGGCCCGGGCTGGAGCGCGGCCGTCGTGCTCGTCGCCGGCACCTCGGTGGTGGTGACCGTCGGCGTCGTCACCCGGCTGCTGGCCGGCGAGGCCGTCGCCCGCCGGGCCGTCCCCTTCCTGGCGATCGGCCCGGCCGCCGTCTGGGTCGGGACGTCGGCCGACGCACTGTTCGCCGGCACGATCGCGCTCGCCGCGTGCCTGCTCGCGCTCGCCGGCGCGCGACGCGGCGCCGCGCGCGGCTCCCTGGGCGTGCTCGGTGGAGCCGTGGCCGCCGTCGCCCTCCACCTGACCTACGGCGCCGCCGTGCTGCTCGCCCCCGCCGCCGTGGTCGCCGTGGCCGCCACGGGCGACCGGACCTGGCGCCGCCGCCTCGCGCCCCTCGCCTGGGCCTGCGTCGGTGCCGCAGCGGTGACCGCGGGCTCCGTGGCCGCCGGGTTCTGGTGGTTCGACGGCCTGGTCGCGACCCGGGCCGAGTACGTGCGCGGGGCGGGCGGCGTCCGCCCGTGGTGGTGGTTCGCCCCGATCGGCAACCCGGCGTCGTTCGGGCTCGCCCTCGGACCCGCCGTCGTCGTCGCGCTCGCCCGGCTCCGCGACGCCCGCGGCTGGACCGTCGTCGGTGGCGCGCTCGCCGCCGTCGTCCTCGCCGACCTGTCCGGCATGTCGAAGGCCGAGGTGGAGCGGATCTGGCTCCCGGCCGTGCCGTTCCTCGCCGTCGCCGCCGCCTGCCTGCCCCGCTGGACGTGGTGGCTCGCCGCGCAGGCGGCCACGGCGCTCGTGATCGAGTCCCTACTGTCGACCCCGTGGTGATCCCGTCGCGCGTCCTGGTCACCGGCGGTGCCGGCTTCGTCGGCTCCCACGTCGTCGACGAGCTCCTCGCCGCCGGACGGGAGGTCGTGGTCCTCGACCACCTGTCGTCCGAGGTCCACCCGACCCGCCCCGAGCTGCCCGACGGCGTGACCCTCGTCGAGGCCGACGTGCGCGACCCCGACGCGTGGCGGCGCGCCCTCGCCGGCGTCGACGCCGTCTGCCACCAGGCGGCCCGGGTCGGCCTCGGCGTCGACTTCGCCGACGTCGGCGCCTACGTGGCCGACAACGACGTGGGCACGGCCGCCGGGCTCTCCGTCCTGCACGAGTCGGGCTTCGCGGGGCGCCTGGTGCTGGCCTCCTCGATGGTCGTCTACGGCGAGGGGCGGTACCGGTGCGGCGAGCACGGGACGGTCCGGCCCGGGCCCCGCCGGGTCGAGGACCTGGAGGCGGGCCGGTGGGAGCCCCCGTGCCCGATCTGCGCCGCGCCGCTCGACTGGGACCTGGTGCCCGAGGACGCCCCCGTCGACCCACGCAACGTGTACGCGGCGACCAAGCTCCACCAGGAGCACCTGTGCGACGCCTACGCCCGGGAGCACCCGGGCACCACCGTGGTGTCCCTGCGCTACCACAACGTCTACGGGCCCCGGATGCCCCGGGACACGCCCTACGCCGGGGTGGCGTCGCTGTTCCGCTCCGCCCTCGAGCGGGGCGAGGTGCCCCGGGTGTTCGAGGACGGCGGGCAGCGGCGCGACTTCGTCCACGTCACCGACGTGGCCCGGGCCAACGTCGCCGCGCTCGACGCACCCGACGACGCCGGTGGACCCGGGGGGATCGGGGCGGTCAACGTGTGCAGCGGCGAGCCGCGCACCGTCGGCGACATGGCCGCGGCCCTGTGCGACGCCTTCGGCGCCGGCCCACCGGAGGTCGTGGGCGCGTACCGCCTCGGGGACGTCCGCCACGTGGTCGCCTCGCCGGCCCGCGCCGCCCAGGTCCTCGGGGTCACGGCTCGCGTCGGCTTCGCCGAGGGGATGCGGGACTTCGCCGTGGCGCCGCTGCGCTGAGCGTCCGGGTCACCAGGCGCGGGGT
>CAZCEZ010000043.1:14334-28829 GCA_964497795.1 uncultured Acidimicrobiaceae bacterium
CGGGACTTCGCCGTGGCGCCGCTGCGCTGAGCGTCCGGGTCACCAGGCGCGGGGTCACCGGGGCCGGGGTCACCAGGTCCGGGACAGGCTCCGGTCGCGTCGTCGGCCCGGGGCCCACAGCCCCCAGGCCCCCAGGGCGGCCCGGCGGGTGTGCTCGGTCCAGCGGATCACGTCCGGTCGCTCGATCCGCCGGACGACCTGCACGATCCCACCCTCGTGGACGTCGTAGGCGCCCCACACGCCCGGCAGGTCCTTGGTCGACCCGACCTCGGTGACGGTGACGTGACCGTGCCGTCGGACCCGCAGGCGGTGGGTGTGGCCGGCGGTCACGAGCGCGGCCGGGTTCGCCCGCCCGAGCGTCGACAGGAAGCGTCGGGCCTCGGGCCCCGGGACGCCACCGGGCAGGTAGGTCGGCAGCCGCCAGCGCTGGGGCTGGTGGTGCATGGCGACGAGCACGGGACGTCCTGCGGCCCGCGCCTCGGCCGCCGCCTCGGCCACGGCCTCGGTGGCCGGTGCGAGCCGGCCGAGGTCTGCGCCCGGCACGACGGTGTCGACCAGGACGAGGCGGACGCCGGGCAGGTCCCGCACCCCCACCCCCCGGACCAGTTCGTGGCCGAGCGCGGCCACGGCCCGCCCGGGGTCGCCGTCACCCCGGGTGGAGAACTCGTGGTTGCCCGGGACCAGGTCGACGGGCACGTCGATCCCGCCCAGCACCTCGGCGGCCGCGGCCCAGGCCTCGGGTGCGGAGCGGTCGACCAGGTCTCCCTTCAGCACGACGCGGTCCGCGCCCCAGGCGACGACCTCGTCGCGGGCGGCCAGGGCGCAGCGCAGCGGGTGGGGGACCTCGGGCGCGGGCTTCTCCACCATCGTGTGCAGGAACCCGGTGGAGCGCGACCCGAGGTGCACGTCGTTGAGCGTGGCGAGCCGGTGGAGGCGCTCGCCGGGCGGGCGGGGGAGCGTGGTCGCGGCCAGCGTCCGGGCCACGCCGTCGGGCAGACCGGGACCGCCGACGGTGACGACGTGCGGGGTGCCGGGCGCCAACCCGTGCAGGGTGGCGGCGCCGGGACCGCCGTCGGCGTCGAGCGCGACGGGCGCCGGCGACGGCCCGCCACCGACCGGGGAGGCCGCGAGCACGACGGGTCCGGGCCCCAGCGCCCGCCAGCAGACCTGGACGTGGTCGACGCCCTCGACGAACACGCCGAGCGCGACCGGGTCACCCGGTGGGCCGTCGCCGGGCGGGACCGGGGGCACGTGCTCCCGCCACGCGTTGGCGAGGCGGGCGCGGCGCTCGCTGTCGTGGGGCCAGATGCGGCTCACGCCGACCCGACGCCCGGAGCCGGTCGCCGCGTCACGGGAGCTGGTCCACGAGGCGGTCGCCCTCCCGCTGGCGGAGCGCGACCCGGACCCGCATCCGCTCGACGTGCTGGGCGATCAGCTGCCCGGCCTCGGGGACGTCCCGGCCGGCCAGGAACGCCGCGACCCGCTCGGCGACGACGGGATCGGAGAGCAGGGACACGCCCTCGACCATCCGGTGCACCGCGTTGAACGGGAGCCGGTCCCGGATCGCGTCCCAGCGGTCCTCGACCGCCGCCCAGGCCCGCGGGCCGTGGAACGCGTTGCCGAGGGCGGCCCGGTACGCGAAGGCGAGGTTCTGGCTCCGCACGTCGGTCCCGGTCAGCAGGTCCAGGTACCGGTCGAACAGCGCCGGGTCGGCCACGTTGGCCGCGGCGTAGAGGCTCCGGTGCTGCTCCTGGGTGGTCGGGGCGTGGCGGAACCGGTCGAGCAGGGCCTCGAAGCGACCGTCGTCGGCGTGGAGCGCCACGACCCGCGTGGCGGCGGCGGTCACCTCGGCGTCCCGACTGCCCCGGTCGGCGTCGAAGACCTCCTCGGCCAGGGCCCGGGCGTCGGGGTCGTCGTGCGTGCCGAGCAGACCGAGCACCAGGCCGCGCAGCGCCCGGCGCCGGTCGTCGTCGCCCGCGGCCGGCTCGGGTCCGAGCAGGCCCCACAGCGGCTGCACGTGGGCTCGGATCCACGCCGAGACGGCGCCGGCGCGATCGGCGGGCACGGCGCGGTGGAGGTCGTCGAGCGCGACGGCAGCCAGCTGCCAGATCGACAGGTCGTCCTCGCCCGTGGCCGCGAGCCGGGCGACCAGCGCGGCCAGGTCGGCGGCCGGGAGCCGCCCGGCCCGGGTCAGGGCGTGGGCGTCGTCGAGGAGGGCGTAGCGCTCGAGGGGCTCGAGGTCGGCGAGGCGGTCCAGCAGGCGCTGGCGGTGATCGGTGTCGTAGGCGACCCGGTAGAAGGCGTGCCCGCCGGCGTTGACGACGGGCGGCCCGTCGCCGGAGACGCGGACCTCGCCGGTCGCCCCGTCGAGGACCGTGCGGCTCGTGCCGCCGTCGTGGCGGACCAGCACCGGGACGTGCCAGCGCGGCTCGTCGCTCGCCGGTGCCGCCTCCGGGAGCGAGCGGAAGCGGGACTGGGCCAGCGCGAGCCGGTCGCCGTCGCGCCGGGCGGTCACGAGGGGGAACCCGCCCTGGAAGATCCAGCTGTCCATCATCGCCCGCACCGGCTCGCCGGTCTCGGCCTCGAGCGCGTCCCAGAGGTCCGACGTCTCGGTGTTCGAGAACTGGTGGGTCTGCAGGTAGCGGCGGATGCCGTCCCGGAAGGCCTGCTCGCCCAGGTACTGCTCCAGCATGCGGACCACGGCCGACCCCTTCTGGTAGGTCAGCGTGTCGAACATGCCCTCGGCGTCGGCCGGGGTGAGCACCGGGTACTCGATGGGTCGGGTGGCGGCGAGGGCGTCCACGTCGAAGGCGCCGGAGCGCTCGCGGCCGAAGTGCTGCCAGCGCTGCCACTCGGGTCGGAGCGCGTCGCACGCCTTGGCCTCCATGAAGGTGGCGAAGGCCTCGTTGAGCCAGATGCCGTTCCACCAGCGCATCGTCACCAGGTCGCCGAACCACATGTGCGCGAGCTCGTGGGCGATCACGTCGGCGACGGCCTGGAGCTCGGCCTGCGTGGCCGTGGCCGGGTCGACCAGGAGCAGCGACTCGCGGTAGACGACGCAGCCCAGGTTCTCCATGGCGCCGAAGGCGAAGTCGGGCACCGCGACCATGTCGAGCTTGTCGCCGGGGTAGGCGATCCCGTAGTAGTCGGCGAACCACTGGAGGGCGAAGGCCCCGACCTCGAGGGCGAACTCGGTCAGGTGGACCTGTCCCGGCCGGGCCAGGACCCGCATCGGGACGCCGGCGGTCTGGACGGTGCGGCTCGCCTCCAGCGGGCCGACGGCGAAGGCGACCAGGTAGGTCGACATCGGCATGGTGTCGGCGAAGGTGACGGCGACGCGCCCGTCGCCCGCGGGGCGTCGGGACAGCTCGGGGCCGTTCGACACCGCGACGAGGTCCTCGGCCACCACCAGGGTCACCCCGAACACGGCCTTGTGCTCCGGCTCGTCCCAGCACGGGAAGGCCCGTCGCGCGTCGGTCGCCTCGAACTGCGTGACGGCGATGGTGCGGGTCGCGGCCGACCCCTCGCCGTCGACGGGCGGGTCGGTGAAGGTCGACCGGTAGAATCCGCGCAGCTTGTCGTTGAGCCCGCCGCGGAACGCGAGGTGGAGCGTGGCGGGGCCGGGTCCGAGGGTCGACTCGAGCGTCACGGTGCAGCGCTCGGCGTCCTCGTCGACGACGGCGGTGGCGGCGATGCGCCGACCGCCGACCTCCACCCAGGCCGCGGTCACCTCGAGCTCGGCGGCGTTGCACACCAGCACGTCGGTGGCCTCGAGCACCTCGAGGGCCACGACCACCGAGCCGGCGAAGGCCGCGGTGGCCAGGTCGGGGGCCAGCTCCAGGTCGTAGCGCACGGGGCGTGCCGTGCGCGGGAGGCGGTGGGCGTCGGGGGAGACGTCGGCGCGGTGGTCGTCGGAGTGCACGGCGGCACGGTACCGGTGGTGCGGGGCGCCCTCGCCCGCGGACGCGGCGGGTGGTCCCCTCGGCGGGGTGGCGGGGTACGGTCGGCCGCCGTGGACGACCCCCAGCGCGAACGACGTCGACAGGACGAGCAGGTGCTCGCCGCCCGCCGCGACGACGGCACGGCGATCGACGTGCTCGGGATCGGCAACGCCCTCGTCGACGTGCTCAGCCACGAGGAGGACGCCTTCGTCGACGAGCTCGCCCTGTCCAAGGGTGCGATGACGCTGATCGAGACCGAGCGGGCCCACGAGCTGTACGACGCCATGGGCCCCGGCATCGAGGTGTCCGGCGGATCGGCGGCCAACACCGTGGCCGGCGTGGCGTCGTTCGGCAGCCGGGCCGCCTACCTCGGCAAGGTCCACGACGACCAGCTCGGCGTGGTCTTCGGCCACGACATGCGGGCCCAGGGCGTCCTGTTCCGCTCGCCGCCCGCCGTCGACGGTCCGCCGACCGGCCGCTGCCTCATCGTCGTCACGCCCGACGCCGAGCGCACCATGAACACCTTCCTCGGTGCCTCGTCGCTGTTCGGGCCCGACGACGTCGACGGCGAGCTCGTGGAGGCGGCGCGCATCACCTACCTCGAGGGCTACCTGTTCGACCGGCCCGAGGCGAAGGCCGCGTACCGGAAGGCGTCCGAGATCGCCCACGCAGCGGGCCGTCGCGTCGCCCTCACGCTCTCGGACACCTTCTGCGTGGAGCGGCACCTCGACGAGTGGCGCTCGCTCGTCGCCGAGGAGGTCGACGTCCTCTTCGCCAACGAGGGCGAGCTCGTGGCCCTCTACGGCGTCGACCTCGACGACGCGATCGAGCGGGCCCGTGCCGAGGTGGCGCTGACGTGCGTGACCATGGGGCCGCAGGGCTCGGTGCTCGTGACCCCGGACGACACCGTCCGGGTCGCCGCCGAGCCGGTCCCCGCCGTGGTCGACACCACCGGTGCCGGCGACCTGTACGCGGCCGGCGTGCTCCACGGCCTCGCGGCCGGTCGGCCGCTGGCCGAGTGCGGCCGACTCGGCTCCGTCGCCGCCTCGGCCGTGATCGGCCACACCGGCGCACGCCCCGGCCAGTCGCTGGCCCAGCTGGTGTGACGGCGACCGACCCCTACGAGGCGGCCGACGTCGCCGCCGCCGCCCTCGCCACCCGCACCGGCGTCGAGCGCCACGACGTCGCCGTCGTGCTCGGGTCCGGGTGGAAGCCGGCCGCCGAGCAGCTCGGCGAGGCGACCCACGCCTTCCCGGTGTCGGACCTCCCCGGCTTCCCGACCCCGACGGTGGCCGGCCACGGCGGCGAGGTCCGCTCCGTGCCCGTGGGCGACCGCCGGGTGCTGGTGCTGCTCGGCCGGGTGCACGCCTACGAGGGACACCCCGTCGCCGACGTCGTGCACGGCGTGCGCACCGCGGTGCGCGCCGGGTGCTCGACGGTCGTGCTCACCAACGCGGCCGGGGGCATCGCGGAGGGCCTGGCCATCGGGCAGCCCGTGCTCATCGCCGACCACCTCAACCTCACGGGCGCGTCGCCCCTCACCGGACCCGCCCCTGCCGACCCCGCCGTCGGGCCCCGGTTCCCCGACCTCACCGACTGCTGGACGGCCCGTCTCCGGACCCGGGCCCGCGAGCTCGAGCCGGGCCTCGTCGAGGGCGTGTACGCCGGCCTCGGCGGCCCGCAGTACGAGACGCCGGCCGAGATCCGCATGCTCCGCACCCTCGGCGCCGACCTGGTCGGCATGTCCACGGTGCACGAGGCCATCGCCGCCTCCCACCTCGGTGCGTCGGTCCTGGGCATCTCGCTCGTCACCAACCTGGCGGCCGGTCTCGGCGACGCCCTCGACCACGACGACGTGCTCGCCGTCGCAGCCGAGTCCGCCGACCGGATGGGGGCCCTGCTCTCCCGGCTCGTGCGCGACGGGTCGTGACCGATCCCGTCGAGGAGCTCCGGGCCCGGGCTGCGGCCTGGCTCGCCGACGACCCCGACGCCGCCGATGCCGCCACCGTCGCCGCGTGGCTGGCCGACGACGACGACGAGGCCGTCACCCGCGCCTTCGCCCGACCGCTCACCTTCGGGACCGCCGGGCTCCGCGGACCCATCGGCCCCGGGCCGGGTGCGATGAACCGCGCCGTGGTGCGTCGCATGGCCGCCGGGCTGTGCGCGTGGCTGGACGACGCGGGCCACGACGGACCCGTCGTGGTCGGTCGCGACGCCCGCCACGGGTCCGCGGCCCTCGCCGCCGAGGTCGCCGGGACCGTCGCCGGCGCCGGTCGGGACGTGCTCCTCCTCCCCGGACCCCAGCCCACGCCGCTGGCCGCGTTCGCCTGCCGCCACCTGGCCGCAGCGGCCGGCGTCGTCGTGACGGCGAGCCACAACCCGCCGGCCGACAACGGCGCGAAGGTCTACGGGCCGGGCGGGGCCCAGATCGCCCCACCCGTCGACGCCGAGATCGCGGCCCGCACGACCCGGGTCGGCCCGCTGCGGCAGGTCCCCCACGTCCCGGTCCCCCTCGACGGCGACGGCGTGCTGCCCCCGGCGGTCCGGCTGGTCGGCGACGAGGTGACCGCCGCGTACGTCGACGCCGTCGCCGGCCTCCGGCGGGTCCCCGTCGTGCCCGCGCTCGAGGTCGCCCACACGGCCCTGCACGGCGTCGGGTGGCCGCTGCTCGCCCGGACGCTCGTGCGCAGCGGCCTGGGGGAGCCGGTGACGGTGGCCGTCCAGCGCGACCCGGACCCCGACTTCCCGACCGTCGCCTTCCCCAACCCGGAGGAGCCCGGCGCCATGGACGCCGTGCTCGCGCTGGCCGCCGACGTCGACGCGGACCTCGCGCTGGCCAACGACCCCGACGCCGACCGGCTCGCCGTCGCCGTGCCCGCCCGGGGCCGGTGGCGGGTACTGACCGGCGACGAGGTCGGGCTGCTGCTGGCCGACCACGCCCTCGGCCACCCCCGGCCGGAGGAGGACCCGGCGGCGCGCCTCCTCGTGTCCACGGTCGTGTCCTCCTCCGTCACCCGGCGCCTGGCCGAGGTCCGCGGCGTCCACCACGTCACCACGCTGACCGGGTTCAAGTGGCTGGCCCGGGCCACCGTCGAGCGACCCGACCTCGTCCCGGTGCTCGGGTACGAGGAGGCCTTGGGCTACCGGGTCGGCGACGTCGTGGCCGACAAGGACGGCATCTCGGCCGCCGTGGCCGTGGTCGAGGCGGCCGGTGCGCTGGCCGCCGCCGGCTCGGACCTCGCCGGACGGCTGGCCGAGCTCGCCGTCGAGCTCGGCCTGCACCGGAACCGCCAGCGCAGCCTGCGCTACGAGGGCCTCGACGGCCCCGACCGGATGGCCGCCGCCGTCGGACGCGTCCGTGCGACGCCGCCGACCTCGCTCGGGGGGAGGCCCGTCACCGAGGTCGTCGACCTGGCCCGGGGAGAGCGCCTGCCGCCCACCGACGCCGTGGTCGTGCACGCCGGGGGCACCGAGGTGCCCGGTTCGGTCCGCATCGTGGTCCGCCCGTCGGGCACGGAGCCGAAGCTGAAGCTCTACGGCCAGGTCGTCCTCGACGTCGCCGCCGTGGGCGACGTGCCGGCCCGGACCGCCGAGGCCGACGTGCTCCTCGACGAGGTCCTGTCCGAGGTCGCCGGTCTGCTCACCTGAGCGGCCACGGTCCGGTGCGCGACGAGCAGCACCCCGTCGACCGCCGATCCCGGCCCCGAGGCGGTCGCTCGGTGAGGGCGTCGGACGCTCAGGCCGTGCCGAAGAGGCGGTCGCCGGCATCGCCCAGGCCGGGGACGATGAAGGCGGCGTCGTCGAGCCGCTCGTCGATCGCGGCCAGGAACAGCGCGTCCACCAGGCCGGATGCCTCGATGCGGGCCACGCCCTCGGGCGCCGCCAGCACGCACACCGCCGTCAGCGGCCCGGGGTTCCGACCGGCCAGGACCTCGCAGGCGAAGGCGAGGGAGCCGCCCGTGGCCAGCATCGGGTCGAGGACGAGCACCGGACGGCCGTGCAGGTCGTCGGGCACCGAGTTCATGTACGGCTCGGGCTGGTGGGTGTCCTCGTCGCGAGCGAGGCCGATGAAGCCCGTGTCGCTCCCCGGGAGCAGCGCGAGGACGGGCCCGAGCATCCCCAGGCCGGCTCGCAGCACCGGCACCACCAGGGGAGGCGTGGCCACCCGGCGCCCCGTCGTGGTCGTCAGCGGGGTGGTCACCTCGACCTCGACCGTGGCCAGGTCCCGGGTCGCCTCGTAGACGAGCATGCCGGCGAGGTCGTCGGCGGCCCTGCGGAACCCCGCCCGATCGGTCCGCTCGTCCCGCAGCGTCGTCAGCGCCTGGGCGGCCAGCGGGTGGTCGATCACGACGGTGCGCACGGGGAGCCATGATGGCAGCCGTGGACCGCGCCCAGCTCGCCTCCCTCCTCGACCACACGCTGCTCGCCCCGGAGGCGACCCCGGCCGACGTCGAGGCCTGCTGCGCCGAGGCCGTCGACCTGCAGGTGGCCGCGGCCTGCGTGTCGCCCCGCTGGGTGGCGGTCGCGGCGGCGCGCCTCGAGGGCACCGGCGTCGCGCTCGCGTCGGTCGTCGGCTTCCCCTCCGGCGCCCACCGCAGCGACGTGAAGGCGGCCGAGGCCCGCGTGGCCGCCGAGCAGGGCGCCACCGAGATCGACCTCGTCGTCTCCCTGGGTGCGGTCGCCGCCGGCACGTGGGCCGCCGTGGCCGCCGACGTCTCGGCCGTCGCCCAGGTCCTGCCCGACGACGTCGTCCTGAAGGCGATCGTCGAGTCCGCGCTCTGGGACGACCGGACCCTGACCGAGGTGTGCCGGGTGTCCGTCGACGCCGGCGCCGCCTACGTGAAGACCTCCACCGGCTTCCACCCCGCGGGCGGCGCCACCGTGCACGCCGTCGAGGTCATGCGGGCCGCGGTGGGCGAGCACATCGGCGTGAAGGCGTCCGGCGGCATCCGCACCGCCGAGGCCGCGCTGGCGATGGTGGGGGCCGGCGCCACCCGGATCGGGGCGTCGTCGTCCCGGACCGTCCTCGACGGGCTCGCCTGAGCCGTCAGGCCGACTCGAGCGAGCGCGCCATGAGCTTGGCGTAGCCGGGCTTGATCACCTCGTTGATGAGGCGCAGCCGGTCCACGAAGGGCCAGAAGCTGGACTTCATCGCGTTGACCGTGAACCACTGCAGGTCCGACCAGCCGTAGCCGAAGGTCTCGCTCAGCCCGTGCAGCTCCTCGGAGAGGGTGATGTCGCTCATCAGCCGGTTGTCGGTGTTCACCGTCACCCGGAACCGCAGGCGGGTGAGGAGGCCGATCGGGTGGTCGGCGAGGTCGTCGACGACGCCGGTGTGCACGTTCGAGGTCGGACACAGCTCCAGGGGCACCCGACGGTCCCGCACGAAGTGGGCGAGCTCGCCGAGCACGACGCTGCCGTCGGGGGCCACGGAGATGTCGTCGACGATGCGCACGCCGTGGCCGAGCCGCTCGGCTCCGCAGATCTGCACCGCCTCCCAGATCGAGGGCAGGCCGAAGGCCTCGCCGGCGTGGATGGTGATGTGGTGGTTGCCCTCGGCGATGCGGCGGAACGCGGCCAGGTGACGGGTGGGCGGGTGCCCGGACTCGGAGCCGGCGATGTCGAAGCCCACCACCCGGCGCTCGCGGTGGCGCAGGCACAGCTCGGCGATCTCGTCGGAGTTGGCCGCCGTCCGCATCGCGGTGAGCAGCAGCCCGAGCTGGATGCCCGTCTCGGCCGTGCCCGCCTCGAAGCCCCGCAGGACGGCCTCGACGACCTCGTCGGGGGTGAGCCCGCCGGCCAGGTGGAGCTCGGGCGCGAAGCGGACCTCGGCGTAGACGATCCCGTCGGCGGCGAGGTCGAGCGCGCACTCCCGTGCGACCCGCTCGAGCGCGTCGGCCGTCTGCATGACGCCGACCGTGTGCTCGAAGGGCTCGAGGTACCGGGGCAGGCTGCGTCGGGCCGCCCCCTCGACGAACCAGCGGGCCAGGTCGTCGGGGTCGGTCGTGGGCAGGCCGGCGTATCCCTGCTCGGCTGCGAGCTCGATGACGGTGGTGGGCCGCAGGCCGCCGTCGAGGTGGTCGTGGAGGAGGACCTTCGGGGCCTCCCGGATCTGCTCCAGGGTCGGGCTCGCCATGGGCGCAGGCTACGGACGCGACCGCGACGACGCGGGACGCAGCGTCCGGGGCGAGGTCGCGCGTGACCTTCGTGCCGTCCGGCGGGTCGGATGCACGTGGAACGAGCCAGGGACCGCATCGTCGACGTCGTCCGCTTCGCCTTCCGCTCCTCGAAGCGGATCGCCGTCACGGTCCTGGGGGCCGTGCTCGTCCTCGGGGGCATCGCCATGCTCGTGCTGCCCGGGCCCGGGCTGCTCGTCGTGGTGGCGGGCTTCGCCGTGCTCGGCACCGAGTACGCCTGGGCTGCCGCCGCCCTCGACCGCACGAGGGCGACGGCCGAGCGGGCCGGCCGGGTGGCCAGGGACACGGCCGGCCGGGCCGGTCAGGTCGCGGTCGATGGCGCCAGGGGCGCCGGTCGGGCGGCCAAGGGGCTGGCCGACGGGATCAGCGGCACCGTGCGCCGCAGCCCCGGCACCGACGGCACCGACGCGCCCGACGACGGGGATCCGGCGGCGCGCTGAGCGACGCCCCGTCCCCGGGGCCCGGCGTCGCCTCAGCCCGCGATCCGGTCGGCGAGGAGGGGGCGCCGCACCGCCGGGCCCGGTCCGACGTCGATCGCGCCCTCCAGGGCGGCGAGCGCCCCGGCGACCCGGTCGTCGTCGTCGGCGTGCAGCACGAGCAGCGGGTCCCCGGCGGCGACACGGTCGCCGACCCGGACCTCGACCTCGGCGCCGGCCCCGTGGGACACGGGATCCTCCTTGCGGGCCCGGCCCGCGCCGAGGCGCCACACGGCGACGCCCACGGCCTTGCAGTCGATCCGCTCGACCACGCCGTCGGCGGGCGCAGCCACGACGTGGCGGTGCGCGGCGACGGGGAGGGGTCGGGACAGATCGCCGCCCTGGGCGGCGACGAGGCGCTCGAAGGACTCCATGGCCCGGCCGTCGTCGAGCACCGGCTCGGGGTCGACGTCGAGGCCGACGGCGTCGAGCATCTCCCGGGCCAGGGCCAGCGTGAGGGCCCGGACCTCGGTCGGCCCGCCACCGGCGAGGACGTCGAGCGCCTCGTCGACCTCGAGCGCGTTGCCGACCGTCCGACCGAGCGGCTGGTCCATGTCGGTCAGCAGGGCCCGTGTGGTGACGCCGTTCGCCTCGCCGATGGCGACCATCGTCTCGGCCAGCGTCCGGGTCGCGGCGTCGTCCCCGAGGAAGCTGCCCGATCCGAGCTTGCAGTCGAGCACCAGGGCCCCGGTGCCCTCGGCGATCTTCTTGGACATGATCGACGACGCGATCAGCGGGATCGACTCGACCGTCGCGGTGACGTCGCGCAGCGCGTAGAGCTTGCGGTCGGCGGGGGCGATGTCGCCCGTGGCGCCGGCGATCACGCCGCCGACCTCGGTCAGCACCCGGCGGTACTCGTCGGGTGCGAGCTGCGTCCGGAACCCCGCGATCGACTCCATCTTGTCCAGCGTCCCGCCGGTGTGGCCGAGGCCTCGCCCGGCGAGCTGGGGGACGGCCGCCCCGCAGGCGGCGACGAGGGGCACCAGGACCAGGCTGATCTTGTCGCCGACGCCACCGGTGGAGTGCTTGTCCACCGTCGGCCGGTCCAGGAACGACAGGTCGGCCCGCTCGCCGGTGTCGATCATGGCCGCCGTCCACGTGGCCAGCTCGTCGGGTGCCATGCCCCGGAAGACGATCGCCATGCACAGCGCAGCGGCCTGCTCGTCGGCGATGGTGCCCGCGGTGTAGCCGTCCACGAAGAAGCGGATCTGCTCCTCGGTCAGGGCCAGGCCGTCGCGCTTGGCCCGCAGCACCTCCAGGACGTCGGTGGCCATCAGCCGTCGTCCGCGACCAGGTCGTCGGGACCGAAGGCGCGGGGGAGCCACTCGCCGATGGGCAGGCCGTTCACCACGAGGTCGGGCCCGCCCATCTCCGACAGCAGCTGCCGGCACCGCCCGCACGGCGACAGGGGCTCGCCCGCGGGATCGGTGACGACCACCTCGCGGATCGCCCCCCGGCCGTGCCCGGCGGCCACGACGACGCCGACGAGCGCCGTCTCGGCGCAGATCCCGGCGACGTAGGAGGCGTTCTCGACGTTCGTGGCCGTGGCCACCGACCCGTCGGGGAGCCGGCAGGCGGCGCCGACGGGGAAGCCGGAGTAGGGCGAGTACGACCGCGTCGCGGCCCGGGCCGCCGCGGCGCGCAGGTCCTCGGGCAGCGGGCCGGGGGCGCGGGAGGCGTCGGGCCCGGCCACGTCAGCGGCTCCGCTGGAACGGCCGGCCGATCGACGCGGGCGGCACGGCCCGGCCGATGAGGCCCGCGACGATCACGATCGTGACGACGAAGGGCAGCGACTGCCAGAACTCGCTCGGGATCTCGAAGTCGGCGACCTCGACCCCGAGGATCTGGAGGCGGGACCCGAGTGCGCGGGTGAAGCCGAAGAGCATGGCGCCGGCGAAGGCGGTCCAGGGCCGCCACTTGCCGAAGATGAGGGCGGCCAGGGCGATGAAGCCGGCGCCTGCGGTCATGTTGTCCTGGAACCCGCCCTGGGACTCCATGGAGAACCAGGCGCCGCCCAGCCCGGCGATGAGCCCGCCGGTGATCACGGCGACGTAGCGGATGCGGATCACGTCGATGCCGAGGGTCTCGGCCGCGTGGGGGTTCTCGCCGACGCTGCGGACCCGGAGCCCGAAGGGCGTCCGGAACAGGACGAACCACGAACCGGCGACGATCGCGAACATGGCGAAGAAGATCGGCCGGGCGGTGAAGAGCTGGTCGCCGAGCACGGGGATCGACGACAGCAGCGGCAGCCCGATGTCGGAGGTGGGCACGCCGGCGGTGACGCCCGAGGGCACGATCACCTCGGACCGGAGGAAGCCGGTGACGCCGAGGGCGAGCAGGTTGACCACCACGCCCGAGATGATCTGGTCGACGCGGAACGTCACCGACATCAGCGCGTGCAGCGCGGCGATGGCGCCCCCGGTCGCGACCGAGACGAGGATGGAGGTCCACAGCCACCCGGTCGAGTTCGCGTCGCCGGCGAGCGCGTAGACCATGAAGCCGACGCCGGCCGATCCCAGCATCATCCCCTCGATGCCGATGTTGACGACGCCGGACCGCTCCGACCACAGCCCGGCCATGGAGCCGAGCGCGATGGGCGTGCCGAGCCGCAGCGACTCCACCAGGAGCTGGGTCACGTTCGTCGACGACGAGTCGGACAGGGCGAGGGACACGACGACGACGAGCGGGAAGAACAGGACGCCGGCGCCGACCAGGGACCCCGTGGCCCAGCGGCTGCCGGGCCGGAGCACGCCGAGCGCCGCGGCGAGCAGGTAGATCGTGCCGATGCCGGCCACGGCGACGCCCGGGGTGAACGTGAGGTCGAGCGGCTCGGGCGGCGGCTCGAACGCGAACGTCCGGGCCTCGTCGGTGAGCGCGGGGGCGACGAGGCCGACGAGCACGGCGCCGAGCAGGCCGACGAGCACGGCGAGGGTCTGGTCCCGGCCCAGGCGGAACCGCCGCCCGGGCGCGGCCACGTCGGCGGTCACGTGCCACCTCCCCAGCCCGAGGCGAGCGTGGAGGACTCGAAGGCCCCCCGCTCGGCACGGATCCGGAACACGGTCCGCACGATGACGTCGGCGGCGACGAAGAGCAGGACGAGGGCCTGCACGATCCGGACCACGTCGATGGACAGCCCGACCTCCTGCTGCATCAGCCCGGCGCCCGACAGCATCGAGCCCCACAGGATCGACGCGGGCACGATGGCGTACGGGTTCGCCCGGGCCAGCAGTGCGATGGCGATCGAGTCGAACCCGATGTTGACGAAGACGCCGGGGGACAGGAACCCGGCCGTCCCCGAGATCTCCCCGGCCCCGGCCAGGCCGGCGAAGGCGCCGGAGAGGGCCATGGAGAGCAGGATCGTCCGCCCGACGCCCATGCCCGCGTAGCGGGCGGCGTCGGCGTTGGTGCCCACGGTGCGGACCTCGAAGCCGAACGTCGTGCGCTGGAGGACGAACCGGACGGCGAGCGCGAGGACGACCATGAGCACGAACCCGAGGTGGAGCGGGGGCTGGGAGTCGACCAGCTCCGGGAGTCGGGCGGCGTCGTCGATCGGCGCCGTCCGGGGCACGGTGGCCCCGGGGTCGCGCAGGATGACCGGATCCTGGGAGGACACCAGCCAGCGCACGTAGAGCAGCGCGATCGAGTTCAGCATGATCGTGACGATCACCTCGTGGGCGCCGGTGCGGGCCTTGAGCGCGCCGGGGATCGCGCCGTAGGCCGCGCCGGCCAGGGCGCCGGCCAGGCACAGGACCGGGATGGCGACGATGCCGGGAGCGCCCTGCAGGGTCGACCACGTCCCGATCCACGCCGCGGCCGTGGCCCCGATCAGCAGCTGGCCCTCGGCGCCGATGTTGAACAGCCCGGCGCGGAAGGCGAACGCG
>CAZCEZ010000044.1:0-21747 GCA_964497795.1 uncultured Acidimicrobiaceae bacterium
TTCTGCTCCTACGTCGACTCCGAGCCCGAGCCGTCGATCGTCGCCGTGGCCAACGTCCAGCACCTGGCGTCGCTGGTCGAGGGCCGGCTGTCGACCCCGGCGGCCTCCGTCCTCGAGCTCGTCGGCGCCCTCCACCCGACGCCGGCCATCGCCGGCTGGCCGGTCGCCCCGGCGCTCGAGTTCCTCGCCGCCCACGAGGACCTGGACCGCGACCGATACGCCGGTGCCGTCGGCTGGGTGGACGGCGACGGCAACGGCACCTGGGCCGTCGGCATCCGGTCCGCCATCGTCGACGGGCCGGTCGCCCGCCTGTTCGCCGGCGTCGGCGTGGTGGCCGACAGCGACCCGGCCGCCGAGCTGGCCGAGACCGAGGCCAAGTTCGCCGCCGTCCTCGGGGCCGTCGTCCGGCCCTGAGCCCGGCGCTCAGCCGGCGGTGACCGCGTCGGTGACCGCCTCGCCCAGGCGGCGGTGGAGGGCGAGGTTCTCGTCCCGGTCGCCGGGCACGACGAGCACGCGGACGCCGGGGCGCCAGTCGAGCTGGTCGGGATCGGTGACCCGCTCGGCGCGCACGCCGTGCGCGGCGGCGAGGCCGGCCAGGTCCAGGTGGTGCGGGGTGCCGTAGAGGGCCTCGTAGCGGTCGTGCTCGAGCACCTCGTGCTGGGGCAGGAACGAGAAGATCCCGCCGCCGTCGTTGTCGAGGACCACGATCGTGCAGTCCAGGCCGCCCAGCTCGGCACCCCGGTCGGCGAGGCCGAGCAGGCCGTTGCTGTCGTGCAGGAAGGCCACGTCGCCGATCAGGAGCGTCGTGCGCACCCCGGCGCAGGCCACGCCCACGGCCGTGGACACGACCCCGTCGATCCCGTTCGCGCCGCGGTTGGCCACGACCCGCAGGTCGGCGCGGGGCACCCCGAACCACTCGACGTCCCGGATGGGCATCGACGACGAGCACACCAGCGCCGAGCCCGGGGGGAGGTCGCGGGTGAGGCGTCGGGCGACGGCCGGCTCCGACAGGGGCGCGTCGACGAGCACGCCGTCGATGGCGTCCTGGGCGACGGCGTCGGCCGCGGCCCACGCCGCCCGCCACTCCGCGACCGGCTCGTGGCCCGTCGGGACGACCGGGACCTCGTCGAGCAGGAGCGACGCCGCACGTCGGGGATCGGCCCACCACCCGGCGGGCAGGACGGCGACCTCGTGGGGGTCGGCGGCGTCGAGCCACTGGCCGAGCACCTTGGAGGCGGGCGCGCCGCCGACGCGCACGACGACCTCGGGACGGACCCGGTCGGCGAAGGGCGTCCGGAGCAGGGCGTCGAAGGCACCCACGGCGGCGCGGCCCCGGCACCCGGAGAGCGGATCGGCGAGCAGCGGCCAGCCGAGCGCCTCGGCCAGCGCCACGACGGCGTCGGGGTCGGTCGTGCCGCGGCCGGCGACGACCACGCCACGGGCCTGCGCCAGGCTCGGCGCCAGGCTCGGCGCCTCGCGACCGGTCCGGACCCGGCGGTGCCAGGGCCCGTCGCCCCTCGGCTCGGGCAGCGGGCCGGGCGCACCGACCAGGGGCTCCCGGAACGGCAGGTTGACCTGCACGGGGCCGGGCCACTCGGCCGTGGCCTCCGCCCAGGCCCGGGCGGCCAGCGAGCGCCACGTGCCGGCGGCGGCGCCCTCGGGGACGCCGGCGTCGACGTACCAGCGGGCGGCCCGTCCGTACAGCCGCTCCTGGTCCACGGTCTGGGGGGCGGCCACGTCGCGCAGCTCGGGCGGGCGGTCGGCGGTGCACACCAGGAGCGGCACCCCGGACAGGTCGGCCTCGACGACGGCGGCGTGGAGCTGGACCGTGGCGGTGCCGCTGGTCGTGAGGACCACGACGGGGCGCTCGGTGACCCGGGCGAGGCCGAGGGCGAGGAAGGACCCGGACCGCTCGTCGACGTGGACCTGGACCCGGACGCGCTCGTCGGCGTCGAGGGCCAGGGCGAGCGGCGTCGAGCGGGACCCCGGGCACACGACGGCGTCGGTCAGCCCGCACCGCACCCACTCGTCCACCAGGGTGGCGCAGAAGGTGGCCTGCACGTCGGGGCTCCACCCGGCGCTCGTTCGGGGGTCGGCGTCGCGGGTGGGGTCCATCGGGGCGTATGTCACCATGCCTGGCCATGTGGTTGCACGCCGAGCGAGCCGGGGACGGTCCGCCCCTGGTCCTGGTCCACGGGTTCACCCAGACGCGCCGGTGCTGGGGGGACCTGGCGACCGACCTGGAGGCCGACCACACCGTCGTCCGCGTCGACGCCCCGGGCCACGGCATGTCCGCCGACGTGCTGGCCGGCCTGCGCGGCGGAGGCCGGATGATCGCCGACCAGGGTGGCGAGGCCACCTACGTCGGCTACTCGATGGGCGGTCGCTACCTCCTGCACCTGGCCCTCGGGAACCCCGAGCTGGTGCGGGGCCTGGTCCTGCTCGGCGCGACCGCCGGCATCGAGGACCCCGTCGAGCGGGAGGCCCGCGCCGAGGCCGACCGGACCAACGCCGCCCGGCTCCGCGAGCTCGGGCTGCTGGAGTTCCTGCAGCGCTGGGTGGCGCTCCCCATGTTCGAGGGCGTCCCACCCGAGCGGCAGTTCCTGATGGAGCGGATGGAGAACACCGTCGACGGCCTCGAGAACAGCCTCCTGCAGTCCGGCACCGGGAGCCAGGACCCGACCTGGGACAAGCTGCACCGCCTGGACATGCCGGTGCTCGTCCTGGCCGGCGAGCGCGACGTGAAGTACGTCGAGATCGGGCGCCGCATGGCCGAGGCCGTCGGCGACAACGCCCGGTTCGCCGCCGTCCCCGACGCCGGCCACGCCGCCCACCTCGAGCAGCCCGAGGCGTTCCTCGGCCTGCTCCGTCCCTGGCTGGCCGAGCACGACCTCTGAGCCGCGCCCCCGGCCGGCGGTCACCGCCGAGGGCGCGGGCTAGAGCCCGGCGTCCACGGCGGCCTGGATGACGTCGTCGGGCACGGTGCAGGTCTCGGCCGCCTCGGCGACGAGCGCGAAGAGCGCGTCCTGGTCGGAGCCCGCGAGGTTCAGGATCTCCGACTCGGGCGTGCCGGCGAGCAGGAGGTCGTGCGTGCAGTTGGCGGCCTGCGGCTCGGCGCCCTGCGCGGTGAGCAGGTCGAACACGGTGCCCTGCACGAGGCCGTCCGGTCGGGTGGTCGGGTAGGTCGACAGGTCGATCTCGTCGGGCACCTCGACCGGTTCGGTCGTGGTCGTCGTCGTGGTCGGCAGCGGCGTGGCCGTGTAGGCCAGCTCCACCGGGTCGCCGGAGTCGCGGTCGGCGCCGGCGTAGAGCGCCACGGCTGCCCCGGCCACGACGACGACCGCCGCGGCCCACGCCGCGAGCCGTGCACCGGCCGGGCGGGCGGCGAGCACGACGCTGCGGCCGGGGTCGACGACGCCGATCGGGAACAGGCCCCGACCGTCGGCCCACACCAGCAGGGGCGGCATGACCACGAGGGCGGCCAGCAGCGCGACGGCCACGTTCAGGGTGACGATGATGCCGAAGTCGCGCAGCAGCGGCAGCGCCGAGCCGATCAGGACGGCGAACCCGCCGATCGTGGTCGCCGCGGAGGTGAAGAACGCCCGGCCGGTCCGCCTGGCGGCGTGGTCGGAGGCATCGCGGGCCGCCTTCCCCGCCTGGCGCTCCTCGAGGTAGCGGGCGGTGATGAGCACCGAGAACTCGGTGCACGACGCGATGACGAGCGGCCCGGACACGGTGGTCAGCGGGCTCAGCGTCAGCCCGAAGGCACCGATCACCACCGACGACGTGCCGATGGCCAGGCCGACGGGGACGAGGGTGAGCACGGCCCGGCCCAGGGAGCGGAACCGGAGCAGCAGGAAGAGCGCGGCGAGCGCGAGCCCGAGGTAGGTCAGGACCGCCCGGTTGGCCGACAGGTTCTCGAGCAGGCCGACGCCGACGACGGCGAGGCCGGCGGGCACGGCCCGGACCGGCGGGTCACCCGGGTCGAGGTCCTGGAGCAGGACCGAGTCGGGCGGGAGGTCCAGCGCCTCGATCCGCGACTCGAGGTCGGCCTCCAGCTCGGCGACGAGCACGGCCCGCTCGTCGAGCGAGGCCGGGGCGAGCCGGAGGTTCAGCTGCGTGGCCGTGGCGTCGTCGGCGAGCAGGACGTCCCGGATGTCGGGGGGCAGGACCTCGGCCGCCGCGACCACGTCCTGGGAGGTCGGGGCCAGGTCGGACGCACCGGGGACGGCGATGATCTTGGACATCGTGGCCACGAGGGAGGAGGTGTTCGCGACCTCGGGGCGGGCCTCGGCGGCGACGGTGAACTCGTGGACGAGCTCCGCGACCTCGTCGGTGAGCACGTTGTTGGCCGTGACGAGCACGCCGAGGGTGGAGCTGAAGCCCGTGGCCTCCTCCAGGGTGTCGAGGTCCTCGACGGTCCGGGAGTCCTGGTCGATCCAGCGGATCGGGTCGGACTCGATCTCGAAGCGCCCCTCGAGGGCCACGCCGGCCACGAACAGGGCGATCGACGCGACCACGAGCGGGATCGCCGACGCCGGCGGGAGGCTGCCGAGGCGGACCACGATCCGCTCGACGACGCTGTCGCCGCGCTCGGCGGTGCGGGACCGGTACTCGCGCACGCCGAGGACGCACCCGGGCAGGACGATGCCGCAGAACACCAGCGTCACGATCCCGATGGCGAGCATGACGCCGAAGTCCCGGATCATCGGGACGCGGCTGACCTGCAGCGCGAGGAAGGCCACGACGGCGGCGATCGTGGCGGCGACCAGGGCGGGCGCGACGTTGGCCATCGTCTCGCTGATGGGCGTGTCGTCCTTGTCGAGCGCCGCCTCCTCCTCGATCCGGTTGTGGATCTGGATGGCGAAGTCGATGCCGAGGCCGATCAGGATCGGCAGGCCGCTGATCGTCACCAGCGACAGGTCGACGTCGATGAAGCCGAGGATGGCGAATCCCCAGCCGACGCCGACGACGGTGGACAGCAGCGGCAGGAAGCGCCACCGCACCCGGAACAGCACGGCGAGCACGACGGCCATGACGGCCAGGGCGATGGCGCCCAGGGTCAGCATCCCGCCCTGGAGGTAGTCGTTGATCTCCTTCAGGAACACGGGCGAGCCCGTGACGAGCACCTCGAAGCCGTCGAGCTCGACCGTCTCGACCACGTCGAGGACGCCCTCGGTGCCCGCGGAGAGCGAGTCGAGGTCCGCGTTGCCCTCGAGCAGCACGCCGCCCACGGCGGTCGACAGGTCGGGGAAGGTGCCCTGGAGCGACAGCCGGACGACCCGGTCGTCGCCGAGCGCCGGGACGACCTCGCCGTCGTCGTCCAGGGTGGCGTTGTCGTTGCCGAAGAGCAGGAAGCGGTCCCACTCCGGCGTTCCCAGGACCCGGGCGTCCTCGTCGGGCAGGCGGGCGAGCGTGACGTTGAGGTCGGCCTGGCGCAGCGCACGCCCCTCGGGGTCCGGCTCCCGCTCGAGGGCGCGGGACAGCGCCGCCGTGCCGGCCCCGCTGTCGAGGATCGCCTCGGAGTAGCGCAACGAGGTCAGCGGCGTGATCACCGAGTACACCTCGGGGATGTCGCGCAGCTCGGCCTCGAGCCGCTCGAGCTCGGCGAGGTTGTCCCCCCGGCTGAGGAGCTCGCCGACGTCGGCGTCGTCCGTGGCCTGGAACAGGAGGATCAGCGTCTCGCCGCCGAAGGCGTCCTGGAAGGCCTCGTTGTCGATGGCGATCTGGGAGTCGGCGTCCAGGTAGCTGTCCTGGCCGGTGGCGAACTCGAGGTTCGACGCCCCGACGGCGAGCACGCCGCTGACGACCGCGAAGCCCACGAGGACCACGATCCACCGCTTGCCGAGCTGGAATCCGAGTGCGCGCCAGAACCTCTCCACGGGCCGAGGCTAGGCCCGGGACCGACCCCGGATCGGGACGGTCCGCCGTGGCACGGGTGCCGAGGGAGGGACCCCGGTCAGGCGCCGGCGGCCAGACCGGCGGCGAGCAGCGCGCCGAGGACCAGCTGGGCCCGGCCCGTCTGCTGGAGCACGGCGATCAGGTCCCGCCCCCTGGCGCCTGATCGCACCGCGCGGATCGGGGGTGCGATCACGGGCGCGGCGGCCACGGCGACGAGGGCGGGCGGGCGGAGCACGCCGAGCGGGAGGACGAGGGAGAGGGCCACGAGCAGCATCGCCGTGAACAGCGAGCGGGTGCGGGCGTCGCCGAGGCGGACCGCGAGGGTCCGCTTGCCGGCCTCGGTGTCGCCCGGGATGTCGCGCAGGTTGTTGGTGACGAGCAGGGCGGTGGCGAGCAGGCCGACGGGCACCGACGCCAGGAGGCTCAGACCCGTCACCTGCTCGACCTGCACGTAGGTGGAGCCGACCGTGGCCACGACCCCGAAGAACGTGAACACGAACACCTCGCCGAGCCCGAGGTAGCCGTAGGGGTTGGACCCGCCGGTGTAGAACCAGCCCGCGGCGATCGAGGCGGCGCCCACGACGAGCAGCTCGGGACCGACGGCGACGACGAGGGCGAGGCCGACGATGCCGGCCACGCCGAAGGCGGCCAGGGCGGCCCGCTTCACGGCGCCGGGCGACTTCAGGCCCCAGCCGACGAGGCGGACCGGGCCGACGCGCGCCCCGGGGTCGTCGGTGCCCCGGATCCCGTCGGAGTAGTCGTTGGCGTAGTTGGTCGCGACCTGGAGGGCGAGAGCCACGACGCCGGCGGCGACGGCACGCCACGCCACGAGGGGTCCGTCGACGCCGCGGGCGGCCGCCGTGCCGACCAGGACCGGGACCACGGCGGCGGGCAGCGTCCGGATGCGGGCACCGGCCAACCAGGCGCGGGCGCCGGTGGGCGGGGACGGGGCGGCGGGCACGGGAGGAGGTTCGCGCACCGGGGTGGGTGGGGACGAGGCACGGGCCGGAGGCGACCCGGTCCGGTGGCCGTAGCCTCCCCGTCGTGCCAGTCCTGCGCGCGATCGAGGCCCGGGGCGTCGACTTCGTCGACGCGATGCGCCGGGCGTGGGACGCGGGTGACGCCGTCCTGCCCGTGGACCCCAGGCTCCCCGCGCCCGCCGCCCGCCGCCTCGTCGACGCCCTCGACGTGGAGCGTCCCGTCGAGGCGGGCACGGCCCTGGTCGTGGCCACGTCGGGGACCACGGGCCGGCCCAAGGGGGTCGTGCTCTCCCACGACGCCGTCGCCGCCTCGGCCCGGGCCACGTCGACCCACCTCGGGGTCGATCCTGCCCGGCACCGCTGGCTCGCCTGCCTGCCCCTCTCCCACGTCGGCGGGCTGTCGGTCGTCACGCGCTCGCTGGTGACGGGGACGCCCCTCGAGGTCCACGACGGCTTCGACGCCGCCGCCGTCGACGAGGCCGCCCGGGCCGGCGCCACCCACGTGTCGCTGGTGGCCACCGCGCTGCGACGGATCGACCCCGCGGGCTGGGAGCGGATCGTGCTCGGCGGCGCCGCGCCGCCCGCCGACCGGCCGTCGAACGCCGTGGCGACCTACGGGAGCACCGAGACCGGCTCGGGCGTGGTCTACGACGGCGTCGCCCTCGACGGCGTCGAGGTCCGCGTCCGCCCCGATCCGGGACGGGACGACGGTGGCGGCGAGATCCTCCTCCGGGGCCCGATGATCGCCACCACGTACCGGGACGGCACCGCCGTCGTCGACGGTGACGGCTGGTTCGCGACCGACGACCTCGGGCGCCTCGACGACGGCGTGCTGACCGTGTTCGGCCGCCGGGGCGACCTCATCATCACCGGGGGCGAGAACGTGTTCCCCGACCCCGTCGAGGCGCGCCTGCGCTCGCACCCGGCCGTGGCCGACGTCGCCGTCGTCGGCCGTCCCGACCCGGAGTGGGGCCAGGTCGTCACCGCCGTCGTCGTCGCCGCACCGGGCGCCGCACCCGAGCTGGCCGAGCTGCGCGACTGGGTCCGCGCCGAGCTCCCCGCCTTCGCCGCGCCACGGGCCCTCGAACTGGTCGCGGACCTGCCCCGCACCGCGCTCGGCAAGGTGCGTCGGGCCGAGCTGCGCTGAGCCACGGCACCGTCGACACGACGCGGGCGCCGCGTCCCGGCGACCGAGCGCGGTCAGGGCCGGATCAGGGCGCCGCCGTCGACGACCATCGTGTGGCCGGTCATCCACGAGGACAGGTCGGAGGCGAGGAACAGGGCCGCGTTGGCGATGTCCTGGGTCTCGCCGAGCCGGTGCAGGGGCGTGCCCTTGGCGATCGCCTCCTCGTTGGGCTCCCACAGCGCCTTGGCCATGTCGGTCTTCACCAGGCCCGGGGCGATGGCGTTCACGCGCACCTTCGGCGACAGGTCCCAGGCCAGCACCTTGGTCAGGTGGATGAGCGCGGCCTTGGTGGTGTTGTAGATCCCGATGCCGGACTCGACGGACATCCCCCCGATGGAGGCGATGTTCACGATCGTGCCGCCGTGGTCCTGCATCCAGGCCCGCCAGCACTCCTGCGCCCAGACGAGCGGGCCCCGGAGGTTCACGTCCCAGGTCTTGTCGTAGCGGTCGAGGTCGATGTCGATGCTCGGGCCGAAGTACGGGTTGGTGGCCGCGTTGTTCACCAGCACGTCGACCCGCCCGAAGGTCTCGATCGTGTGGGCGACGGCCGCTGCCGCCGCGTCCGGGTCGCCGGCGTTGGCCGCGAACACCGACGTCTCGCCGTCGATGCCCGCCGCCGTCGCCTCGAGTGCGTCCTGCTTGCGGCTGGACAGGACCACCTTGGCCCCGTTCTCCGCCATCGTCCTGGCGATGGCGGCGCCGATGCCCTTGCTGGCACCGGTGACGAGGGCGACCTGTCCGTCGAGGGAGAGCTCCATGGCCGGCACCGTAACCAGCCCGGGAGGAGCGCGCCGGAGGAGCGCGCCACGTCGGGTCGCGGACGGTCCACCGGTACGGTCGCCCCGTGAACCGCCTCGCGGCCGAGTCCTCCCCGTACCTGCGCCAGCACGCCGACAACCCGGTGGACTGGTGGCCGTGGGGTCCCGACGCCATGGCCGAGGCCCGCGACCGCGACGTCCCGGTGCTGCTGTCGGTGGGCTACTCGGCCTGCCACTGGTGCCACGTGATGGCCCACGAGTCCTTCGAGGACGAGGCCACGGCGGCGCGCATGAACGAGCGGTTCGTCAACGTGAAGGTGGACCGCGAGGAGCGGCCCGACGTCGACGCCCTGTACATGGAGGCCGTGCAGGCCCTCACCGGGCGGGGCGGGTGGCCGATGACGGTGTTCCTCTCCCCCGACGGGCGACCCTTCTACGGCGGCACGTACTACCCGCCCGAGCGCCGCGGCGGGATGCCGTCGTTCACCGACGTGCTCGACGCGGTGTGGGACGCGTGGACCGAGCGGCGCGACGACCTCGCCGCACAGGCCGACCAGCTCGCCGAGGCGCTCGCCCAGGGCGCGAAGGTCGCGGCCGGCGACGAGGTGCCGGGCACCGAGGTGCTGGCCGGGGCCCGCGCCCACCTGGCGCAGGTGCACGACGACGACCGGGGCGGCTTCGGCCGTGCGCCGAAGTTCCCCACGCCCCAGAACCCGGACCTGCTGCTCCGGTTCCTGCTCCGCGACGGCGCCGCGGCCACCCGGGCCATCGCCGAGACGACGCTCGACGCCATGGCCTCGGGCGGGATGTGGGACCACCTCGGCGGCGGCTTCGCCCGCTACTCGGTCGACCCGGAGTGGGTGGTGCCCCACTTCGAGAAGATGCTGTACGACCAGGCCGGCATGCTGTCGCTCTACCTGCACGGCCACCAGGTGCTGGGCCACGACCGGTACCGACAGGTGGTCGAGGAGCTGGTGGCCTACGTCCGCCGGGACCTGCGCCTCCCCGGTGGCGGCATCGCCTCGGCCGAGGACGCCGACAGCGAGGACCCGACGACGGGCGCCCCCGTCGAGGGCGCGTTCTACACGTGGTCGCCGGACGAGGCCGCCGAGGTGCTCCGGGCCGGCGGGCTCGACGACGCCGAGGTGGACGAGGCCCTCGCGTGGTGGGAGCTGGACCGGCCGGCGAACTTCCACGACCCCCACGACCCCGGGGCACCGCCCCGCTGGATCCCGGCCCGGACCCACCACCGCGGGCAGCTCCTGCGCCCGCCCGTCGTCGAGCGGGCCCGGGAGGTGCTGCTCGCCCACCGCGGGACCCGCCCCCGCCCCGGCCTCGACGACAAGGTGCTCACCGAGTGGAACGCCCGCTGGGTCGGCGCCCTGGCCGAGGCCGGCTTCGCGCTCGACCGGGCCGACTGGATCGCCGACGCCGAGGAGACCCTCGCCTTCCTGTTCGACGAGCTCCGCGACGACGGGGGACGGTGGCTGCGGTCGTGGCAGGCCGACACGGGTGGGCGGACCCTGGCCTTCGCCGCCGACCACGCCGCCCTCGTCGACGCGTGCACCCGCCTGGGCGAGGCGACGGGGCGGGCGGTGTGGACCGCCCGGGCCGTCGAGGTCGCCGACGCCCTGCTCGACCGCTTCTGGGACGACGAGGGCGGGGGCGTCTTCACCACGGCCCACGACGGCGAGGCCCTCGTGGCCCGCGACAAGGACCTCCAGGACGGCGCCGTGCCCTCGGCGAACTCGACCGCCGCGCTGGCCCTGCACCGGCTGGCGTCCCGGACCGGCGACGACCGCTACCGGTCGCGGGCCGAGGCGATCCTGCGCCTCTCCGGGCCGCTCGCGGCACGGGTGCCCCAGGCCTTCGGCGTGCTGCTCGCCGCCCTCGACCGCCACCACGACGGATCGACCGAGGTCGTCGTGACCGGCGACCGGCCCGACCTGCTGGCCGAGGTCCGCCGCCGGTGGCTCCCGGGCGCGGTGCTGGCCTGGGGTGAGCGGGATGCCTCGCCGCTGTGGGCCGACCGACCCGACGGTGCGGCGTTCGTGTGCCACGGCCACGTGTGCGACCTGCCCGCCACGACCCCGGCGGCGCTCGCGGCCCAGCTGGACGCCTGAGCGCTACCAGCGCCCGCGGTGGACGACCTCGTCGAGGCCGGGACGGGCCCGCCCCGCGCTGCGGCCAGGTTCGTCGGCCTCCGGGTCGGGCCAGCCCAGGCTGACCGTGCCCACGGCCCGCCGGTCCCCGGGCACCCCGAACCTCGCCCGCACGGCGGGCTCGTGGTCGAACTGGCCGAACAGGCAGGCGCCGAGGCCGGCCGCCTCGGCACCGAGGAGCAGGTGCTCGACCGCGGCGCCGCCGTCGACCCACCAGTACGGGACCGGCCACGCGTCGGGCCCCTCCCCCAGACCGGTGCGCGCCTTGTCGGCCTCGGCGTAGCGCTCGACGTAGGCGGCGGGGCGCACGTAGGGCACGACGAGCACCGGCGCCCGGAGCAGACCCTGCCAGCGGAACCGGCGGCGCGCCGCCGCCTCGGGCAGGGTCACGTCCCAGTAGGCCGCGACGTCACCGCCGGCGAGGACGAGCAGCTCGAGCGACGACGTGTTCCCGGCCGAGGGCGCGCGGCGGGCGAGGTCGCACAGCTCGTCGACCAGGTCGTCGGGGACCGGCGCGTCGTCGTAGGCGCGGACCATCCGCCGGCCGCGCACGACCGCGCCGAGGGCGAGCCGGCGAGGATCCGGCCCGTCGGGATCCCGGGGCCCCATCGGGCGGCTCAGACGCCGACGGCCTCCCGGGCCTCGGCGAGCACGTCGCGGGCCCGGGGTTCGGCGAGCTGGCGTGCGGCGGACTCGTAGGCGACGCGGGTCACGCGGTCGTTGCCCTCCCGGCGCATCATGTCGAGCCCGCCCATGGCCGTCAGGTCGGCCTCGCTCGGGCGGAGCAGCAGGATGCGGCTGCCGGCACGGCGCGCCTGGGCCACCTCCCGGACCAGGGTCCGGTGCGCGTAGGACCGCACGAGGCGCTCGACGCCCCCGGGCGGGCTGGCCGGGTCGAAGCCCATCGGCACGACACCGACGATCACGTCGGGCTCGACCTTGGTGGCGAGGTCGAGGTTGGTCGTCGAGTGGACGCCGCCGTCGACGAGGTCGCGTCGGCCCACCCGGACGGGCTGGAAGAAGCCGGGGATGGCGCACGAGGCCCGCACGGCGGCGTGCAGGTCGGTCCGGGGCGGGTTCCGGCGGCCGAGCACGACCCGCCGCCCCGTCCGCACGTCGACCGCCACGAGCCACAGCGGCTTGCCCGGCCACGCCGTGGGCAGCACCTTGGACAGCGTGTCCTCTGCGTCGGCGATCGTGTAGAACCCGCCCGGGAAGGCCTTGCGGAGGCCGGCCGGCAGGTGGGGCACCGGGATCCGGAGCGCCGAGCGCTGGAGCACGTAGAGGCTGCCGAGGATCCGCCGGGCGACGTCGAAGGGCGTGGCCGCGACCGACATCCACGGCCGCTCGTCGCCCGCCTCCATCGACAGGTCGTGGTGCTCGCCGAGCGACGCCCGGTACAGGTCGTCGGTCGTCAGCCCGGCGCGGACCATCGCCCCGACCATCGATCCGGCCGAGGTCCCCACGATCAGGTCGGCGTCGTCGGGACGCAGGCCGCCGACCTCCTCGAGGGCCCGCAGGACACCGGCGTGGTACGCCATCCCCACGGTCCCGCCGGCTCCGAGCACCAGGGCGGTCGTCATGGGCCGAGTCTGCCAGGAGCCGGACGCGCCGGTGCCGCACCCTCGGGTGCGGCACCGGTGTCGGATCGCTGCGGTCGACCGCTCGCCGTGGGCGGCGCAGGCGACCGGGGAGGTGCGGCTCGTCCTGCGAGCCGCACCGGCTCAGGCGAGCTTCTCGAGGTCCTCGGCCATGGCCCAGCCGAAGCCGATGACGCAGGCGCCGGCCTCGACGTCGAGGTCCTCGAAGAACTCGACGTAGTCGGCGACCTTCTCGGGCTTGAGCGACTCGAAGTCGAGGACCACGGGGGTGGACCCGTCGCCCTTGACCCGGAACTGGCGGTCGGCGTAGCGGGAGGGCACGATGCCGAACCGCTTGGCCAGGCGCCGGCCCCAGGCCCGCTCCTCGCCGGAGGCCTTGTGGTCCTTGCGGGGGACGATGTCGTTCAGGTTCCGGTAGGCCTCGTAGACCGACGGGTCGGTCATGCGGCACGCGACGAGCACGTCTTCGTCGGGGAAGGCCAGGACCGCCCGGCGCAGCTCCTCGGCCATGATCGCCCGGAGCACGGTGTCGCGCTTGGCGTTCCGCTTGACGGTGCCCATGCCGATCAGGACGCAGGGCGTGCCGCCGATGCGCTCGAGGGTGGAGTAGGTGAAGCCCTTGAGCTTGCCGTCCTCCCGGGCCTGCGTGACGAGCACCCAGGCCTCGGACTCCTTGGTGAGGGTGCCGATCTCGTGTGGGAAGGGGGACTCCGCGCAGAGGTCCGCCAGCTCGGCGAGCTCGACGTCGCTCAGCTGGGTGCAGTCCTTCGTCTCGACCTCGATGGACATCAGGCAGGAGCCCCCGTTTCGTCGTCAGAAGTGGTCATGACAGTCCAGTCCCTCGTGGACCCTGGGTGCAAATCCCCACGGAACCCCCACGGAGCGTGGTCGAATCACTCCACCAGTGCCTGCGGCCCCAGGAGCACGCGGATCTCGGAGACGAGGCCGCTGCCGGCGTCGACGCCGTAGGCGGGCGGGAGCCGCAGCACCTTGTCGTCGCCGAGGTGGAGCAGGACCGGGTGGTCCCCCGGGTGCTCGAGGAGGATCTCCTTGAGGTTCGCGATCACGTCGGCGTTGAGCCGGTTCGGGACGACGGCGAGGCGGAACGGCTCGGCGCCGTCGGACACGCCCTCGACGACGTCGATCTCCATGGCGATGAGCTTGGGCATGTCGTCGCGCTTGTCGACGCGGGCCTTGATCAGCACGATGGCGTCGTCGGCGAGCTTGTGGCCGTGCTCGGTCATGGTGCGGGGGAACACCATCGTCTCCGCGCTGGACCGGAGGTCCTCCAGGATGAGCACGCCCATGAGGTCGCCCTTCTTGGTCCACTTGCGCTGCAGGTTGGTGATGACGCCCCCGAAGGTCTTGATGGCGCCGTCCTCGCACTCGCCCAGCGTGTCGAGGGTCCCGTCGGTGCGGCGGGCCAGGAAGTCCTCGGCGCCGAAGAGCGGGTGGTCGGACACGTACAGCCCGAGCATCTCCTTCTCGAAGGCCAGCTTCTGGGTCTTGGGGAACTCGACGTCGGGGATCTCCTCCCGCTCGTCGAAGCCGGCGCCGGCGCCGGCGCCGTCCCCGCCGCCGAGCTGGTCGAACAGCGACATGACGCCGGCGTCGGCCTCCTTGCGGCGGGCGATGGTCCGGTCGATGATCGACTCGAACACGAGAAGCAGACCCTGGCGGGGGTGGCCGACGCAGTCGAACGCGCCGGCCTTGATCAGCGCCTCCACCGTCTTCTTGTTGAGCACGCTCGTGTCGACGCGCTCGCAGAAGTCGAAGAAGTCGGCGAAGGGACCGGACTCCTCGCGCTCGGAGATGATGAGCTGCACGAGCCCGGTGCCCACGCCCCGGACCGCGGACAGGCCGAAGACGATCTCGGCCGAGCCGTCCTCGAACACCTCCGGCGCGAAGTCGGTCCACGACCGGTTGATGTCGGCCACGGTGACCGGGATGCCCATCGAGCGGCACTCGGCCAGGTACACGGCGGCCTTGTCGAGGTTGCTCTTCACGCTGGTGAGCAGCGCCGACATGTACTCGGCCGGGTAGTTCGCCTTGAGGTAGGCGATCTGGTAGGCGATGAAGCCGTAGCCGTAGGAGTGGCTCTTGTTGAAGGCGTAGTCCGCGAAGGGCTCGATGATGTCGAACCACGCCTTGCCGAGCTCGCGGCCGTAGCCGTGGTCCTCGCAGCCCTGCTCGAACTTCTCGCGCTCCTTGGCGATGAGCTCGCGGATCTTCTTGCCGCAGGCCTTGCGGAGGTTGTCGGCCTCGGCCAGGGAGTAGCCCGCGAACTTCTGGGCGATCCGCATCACCGACTCCTGGTAGATCATCAGGCCGTAGGTGGACCCGAGGATCTCCTCCGCGTCGGGGTGGAGGTACTCGATCGGCTGCCGGCCGTTCTTCCGGTCGGCGTAGTCGTTGTGCATGTTGGCCGCCATGGGCCCCGGCCGGTACAGGGCGACGAGGGCGGCCACGTCCTCGAACTCGGTCGGGGCCAGGCTGCGCATCAGCGCCCGCATCGGCGCGGACTCCAGCTGGAACACGCCGATCGTGTCGCCCCGGCGCAGCAGCTCGTAGGTGGGCTCGTCGTCGAGGGGGACGTCGTCGATGTCGACCTCGACGCCGCGGATGTCGCGGATCAGGTCGAGGGCGTCGGAGATGATGTCGAGGTTCCGCAGGCCGAGGAAGTCCATCTTCAGCAGGCCGAGGTCCTCGACGCCGTGCATCTCGTACTGGGTGACGACCGGGGCCTCCTCGATGGGCTTGCCGGCCTCGGGCTTGCGCTGGATGGGCAGGTAGGTGGTGAGCGGGTCCTTGGTGATCACCACGGCGGCGGCGTGGATGCCGTCGGAGCGGCGCAGGCCCTCGAGTCCCTTGGCGACGTCGATCACCTCGCGGGAGGTGGGGTCGTTGTCGTACATCTCCCGGATCTCGGTGGCCATCTTGTAGCCGTCGACGTACTTGGGGTGCTCGTCGAGGCAGGCGTGCAGCGGCGTGTCCCGACCCATGATCAGCGGCGGCATGGCCTTGGCGATGCGGTCGCCTGTCCCGTAGTCGTGGCCCAGCACGCGGGCCGCGTCGCGGACCGCCTGGCGGGCCTTGATGGTGCCGAAGGTGATGATCTGGGCGACGTTCTCGCGGCCGTAGCGCTCGGCGGCGTAGCGGATCATCTCGTCCCGGTAGCGGGTGTCGAAGTCCATGTCGATGTCGGGCATCGAGATGCGGGACGGGTTCAGGAACCGCTCGAAGAGCAGGTCGTACTCGATCGGGTCGAGGTCGGTGATCCACAGCGTGTACGCCACGGCGCACCCGGCGGCCGAGCCACGGCCGGGGCCGACCCGGATGCCGTTGTCCCGGGCGTGCTTGATGAGGTCCCAGGTGATGATGAAGTAGCTCGAGAACCCCATGTCCGAGATGACCTTCAGCTCGTACAGGAGCCGCTCGGTGACCCGGTCGTCGAGGGTGTCGCCCCACCGCTTGCGGGCGCCCTCGAAGACGAGGTGCCGCAGGTAGGTGTCGTCGTCGTCGAAGCCCTCGGGCAGGGGGAAGCTCGGGAGCTGGGGCTTGCCGAACTGGATCTCGACGTCGCAGCGCTCGGCGACCCACAGGGTGTTGTCGCAGGCCGTGGGCAGCTCGCGGAACAGGTACCGCATCTCCTCGGCGGACTTCAGGTAGTGGTCGTCGCCGTGGAACTTGAAGCGGTCCTTGTCGGCCATGAGCGACGCCGTCTGGACGCACAGGAGGGCGTCGTGGGCCACGGCGTCCTCCCGGTGGACGTAGTGGCTGTCGTTGGTGGCCAGCAGCGGGGCGCGGATGGCCTTGGCCAGGCGGGCCAGGCGGGGGTTGGACCAGCGCTGCGCGGGGATGCCGTGGTCCTGGAGCTCGACGAAGAGGTTGTCGCGCCCGAAGATGTCCTGGAGCCGGCCGGCGAGCTGGACGGCGTTGTCGAAGCGCTCGTCCTCCGACAGCGGGTCGGCGACCTGCTTGGCGGGGTCCATGATCGCCTTGGGCACCATGGCCTGCAGCACGTGGCCACCGAGGCAGCCGGTGGTGGCGATCAGGCCCTCGCTGTGCTCCTCGAGCAGCTCCCAGTCGACCTTGGGCTTGCGGTAGTAGCCCTCCATGAAGGCGCGGGAGGACAGCTGGATCAGGTTCTTGTAGCCGACGTCGCTCTCGGCGAGCAGGGTGAGGTGGTACCAGGGCTTGCGCCCGCCCTCGCCCTCGCCCCCTGAGTCGTCCATCTTCCCCCGGGCCGCGACCCGCTCGGTGCGGTGGTCGTGGGCCATGTAGGCCTCGGTGCCCAGGATCGGCTTGACGCCCTGGTCCTTGCAGGCCCGGTAGAAGTCGAGGATCCCGTACATGTTGCCGTGGTCGGTGATCCCCAGCGCCGGCTGCCCGTCGGCGGCGGCGGCCGCGACGAGCTCGTCGAGGCGGGCGGCGCCGTCGAGCATCGAGTACTCGGTGTGGACGTGGAGGTGGGTGAACGAGTCCGCCACGGAGGCCCCTTGTGCGCGTCGCTGTCGGTTCCCCGGGGTCGCTCGGGACCGCCGACCGGGAGGGTCGGCGGCTCTGTCCCCAAGCGGTCCACAGGTGCTCTCCACACCTGTGGACGAATCACATGCCTGTGATTCGGGGTGGCCCGACGGTAGCAGCCGGCGACCGGGTCCGGTCCCGGGCCGCCGGGCCGGGCGACGTGGTCAGCGGGTCCGCAGCTCGAGGCCCTCGAACCGGCCGTTCGAGCGCCACGCGTCGATGTAGGCGAAGTAGGCCATCGGCCCCTCGGGGTAGCTGGCGGAGTTGCGCCGGCCCCGCAGGCCCGAGTCCTGGCCCTCGTTGTTGTAGTAGCCGGGCGTGCAGTCGAGGTTGCCGCCGAAGGCCCGCCCGCCACCCATGAGGCGCTCGACCCAGGCGTCCTGGACCTCCTCGGGGACGGCGACCTCGTCGATCCCCTCCTCGAGGGCGTGGGAGACGATCGCGGCGATGGTCTCCCCTGCCTCGGTGAGGTTGTGCGGGATGTTGGAGATGAGGTTGGCGGCCTGGCTCGGGCTGTTCACGAACAGGTTGGGGAACCCGTGGACGTGGATGCCGTGGTAGGAGCGCATGCCCTCGGACCAGTACGACGACAGGGTCACGCCACCCTCGCCGACGACGTCGTAGCCGGCGCGCCGGGTGTAGTCGGTCCCGACCTCGAAGCCCGACGCGTAGACGATGCAGTCGACCTCGTAGGTGACCTCGCCGTCGGGGGTGTCGACGACGACGCCCCGCTCGGAGATCCGCGCCACGCCCTTGCCGTCGGTGTCGACGAGGTGGGTGTTGGGCCGGTTGTAGGCGTCGAGGTACTCGTCGTGGAAGCACGGCCGCTTGCACAGCTGGCGGTACCACGGCTTGAGCGCCTCGGCGGTCTCGGGGTCGCGGACGACCGCGTCGACCCGGGCCCGGATCTCGGTCATCTTCTCGTCGTCGGACTCCTCGTAGGCCCGGGCGAAGGCCTCGGGGGAGAACTCGCCGGAGGCCACGACCCGGTCCCGGATGCGCTTGGCGATGTCGGTCCAGCCGTCCTTGACCAGGTCCTCCTCGGCGAAGCCGCCCGTCTGGAGCACGGTGAAGTTCTCGAGCCACTTCTTCTGCCAGCCCGGCTCGAGGACGTGCTCCTCGAACCAGGCGACGTCGACGTCGTGGTTGGCTCGCACGTCGATCGAGGACGGGGTGCGCTGGAACACGAACAGCTCGCCGGCGTCGCGGGCCAGGTGGGGCACGCACTGCACCGCCGTGGCGCCGGTGCCGATGACGGCGACGCGCTTGTCGGCCAGGCCGGTCATGGGCGCGCCGGCCGGGTCGCCGCCGGTGTAGCGGTAGTCCCACCGGCTCGTGTGGAAGCTGTGCCCGGCGAAGGACTCGATGCCCGGGATCCCGGGGAGCTTGGGGACGTGGAGCGGGCCGGTGCCCATGGCCACGAAGCGGGCCCGGATGGCGTCACCCCGGTTGGTCTCCACGATCCAGCGGGACGAGGCGCCGTCCCAGGTCAGGCCCGTGACCTCGGTCTGGAACAGGGCGCCGTCGTAGAGGTCGAAGTGGCGACCGATCCGGCGGCAGTGCTCGAGGATCTCCGGGGCGTGGGCGTACTTCTCGGTCGGGACGTGCCCGGTCTCCTCGAGCAGCGGCAGGTACACGAAGGACGTGGTGTCGCACTGGGCGCCCGGGTACCGGTTCCAGTACCAGGTGCCCCCGAAGTCGCCGCCCTTCTCGATGATGCGGACGTCGGTGACGCCGGCCTGCTTCAGCCGGGCGCCGGTGACGAGCCCGGCGAACCCGCCGCCGATGAAGACGACGTCGGCCTCGTCGGTGATCGGCTCGCGCCCGGCCGGCTCGGTCCACGGGTCGGCGAGCATCTCGGGGAAGTGCTCGGCGAGCGAGACGTACTGGGCGTTGCCGTCGTCGCGGAGGCGCTTGTCGCGCTCCTCGGCGTACTTGCGCCGCAGGTGATCACGGTCGATCTCCCCGACGGTCGGTCGGCTCTGGTCCAGGTCGGTCACCGGGCACCCCCACTGGTGCGCCCCGGCACCCTGCCGGGGACGGGGACCATGGAACCGGACACTTGACCGGCGGGTCAAGACGGCGGCTGCCGGGGCGCAGCGACCGGATGGCCCGGCGTGCGGGGGTCCGGCGTGCGGGGGCCCGGTGAGCTGGCGCTCAGCGAGCGGCGGGGGCGGAGGCGTGCTCGGAGGTGTCGATGGCCCGCCACGTGTCGAGGCGGCTCACGAGCTCGTCGTCGTCGCCCGGCACGGTGACCACGCCGCCGGCGACGGGCACGTCGGCGCTGACCCCCTGGTCGACGAGGAAGCGCCGGACCGACTCCACGAGGCGCTCGTGGAACACCGTGGCCCCCTCGGTGGCCGTCTCCGGGAGGATCGTGGCGACGTGGTGGGTGGCGCCGTCCCAGCCGTGCGCGACGCGGTCCATGGTCCGCACGCCGTCGGCCAGCTTGCGGCCGAGCTCGCGGAGCACGACCTTGCGCCGCCGGGCGGGCAGCGCCTCGAGCGGCGTGCCGTCGATGTCGAGGAACGACACGGAGAACACGGTGCGGTAGCGCTCGGACCTGGCCCGCTCGAGGTCGACGTCCTGGAGGAGGAACCGGGCGTTGTTCAGCCCGGTCTGGTCGTCGATCTGGTCGTACAGGTCGAGCTTGTCGAGCGACATCTCGAGGGTGGAGGCGGCGTAGCCGCCGACGGCGCCGAACAGGAGGTACGCCACGCCTCGGGAGATGATGAGACCGGAGAACTCGCCCCAGCCGACGGCGTCGATCGCATCGACCCGGAGCACCACGTAGACGCCGGTGGCGAGCACGGCACCGACGATGCCGCCGGGCAGCCCGAAGGCGAGCAGGAGGAGGAAGATCGGCGCGAACAGCAGGGTCGCGACGACCTCGGCGGTGTCGACGGCGCGCACGAGCAGCACGGCCACCAGCACGGCGAGGATGCCGCCCCCGGCGAGCGCGAGCAGGAGCCGGGCCCGGCCGTAGCCCATGCGGGCGAGCCGGGCGGACACGGACGTCGTCGCCATGTCCGGCACCGTACCCATCGCAGGGTCGCGCCGTCGTGACCCTGCGTGTGGTTCGATTGTCCTCGTGTGGCTCCTCCCCCTTTCGCTGCGGGCCAAGATGGCGAGCGTCGTGCTCCTGGGGATCTTCTTCATCCCCTTCGCCACGTCGGACCTGCGTGGGCTGAGCCACGTCCTGTCCTGCACCGACGCCGTCTCGGCGTCCCTGTTCGTCGACAACGTCCAGGACGACGAGACGATCCTGCTGTCGGCGGACTCGATCACCGCCGAGGAGGTCGGCCTCGGGCTGTGCGGGGGCCTCGAGGTGGACCTGCAGCTGACCTCGGCCGAGAACGGCAGGGCCGACGTGCTGGTGGCGATCACCAACGCCACCGAGCACGACTGGCAGGGCACGGTCGAGCTGCGCTTCGAGGACACGCCCGTGCCGGTGGCGATCGGCGCGATCGACGCCGGCGACACCGAGACCGACGTGGTCGAGCTGCGGGTCCGCTCGGGCCGGGACTACGAGATCACGGGGACGCTGCTGATCGGTCCGTGAGCGTGGCGGTCCGGTCGCCCGACCGGCCGGACGTCGACCCCCGTTCCGCCACGTAGGTGCGACAACCGCCCCGGGGCACGCCACCGGCGACGACGGACCACCTGCCCGTTCCGCCACGTAGCTGCGACAACCGGCCGGCAGGGACACCGGGTCGAGAACCCCGAACCGCCGCATCGTGCGGCGCACGACTCCCGCCGGCGGCCACCGCCGACCCGAGCTCGGCGACCCGGCGGCTGCACGGTCGCACCGACGTGGCAGGACGGAACCGCTCCTGGCTCACCCAGTTGTCGCACCTACGTGGGCGGCGAGACGAGCCGACCGACTGAAGCCCGCTGTCGCACCTCCGTGGCGCCAGGACGAGCCGACCGCCCGAAGCCCGCTGTCGCACCTAGGTGGCGACGACGGAGCCCCGACGGCCGACGCCGGCCAGCCCGGACGCCGCGCCGCGCCCGACGCGAGCCGCCGAGGCGCACAGCGCCCCACGACCACGACCGAGGGAGGCGCCAGCCGACCGGCGGGACGAGACGCCCGCGCCCGCTCCGTGCAACGGGAGCCGTCGAGGAGCGCAGCGACGAAGACGGCTCTAGAGATACGTCCCCGGTGGGTGGGGGCGGTCGCCGGCCCCCGGGCCCGGCTGCTGGCCCGATGCGAGCTGGTGCCGCATCTGCTCGAGCTGCTGGCGGGCGGCGGCCTGCTGGGCGAACAGGGTGGCCTGGATCCCGTGGAACAGGCCCTCGAGCCAGCCGACGAGCTGGGCCTGCGCGACGCGCAGCTCCCCCGCCGAGGCCGGCGCGTCGCCGAAGGGCGAGGCGAGGCGGTGGAGCTCGTCGGCGAGGTCGTCGGACAGGGCCCCGGACAGCTCCTCGACGGACTGGTCGTAGATCTCGCGCAGGCGCTCGCGCCCGGCCTCGTCGAGGTCCGCGGCGCGGACCTCCTCGAGCAGCTGGCGGATCATGGCGCCGATGCGCATGACCCGTGCGGGTTCCTGGACCGACTCGCGGGCGTCGTCGTCCTGGTCGAGCGGCTCGAGGATCTCGCCGTGCTCGATCTCGGGCTCGATCTCGGGCTCG
>CAZCEZ010000044.1:21847-26320 GCA_964497795.1 uncultured Acidimicrobiaceae bacterium
GCTCGATCTCGGGCTCGATCTCGGGCTCGTCGGTTCCGGTGTCGGGCACGGTGGCTCCCTCCGAGGGTGCAGGTCGGCCTAGCGGGCGGTCGCGGCGATGAAGGGGACGAGCATCTCGTCCTCGGTCAGCGACCCGTGGCGTCCGATGAGCACGTAGGGCCCCGTGTCGTCGGGGTCCACGTAGGCCACGGGGTCGCGGGCCACGAGCGCGACGTCGCCGAGCCGGGCCCGGACCTCGTCGCGGACCTTGGGCCCGAACCAGCCCTCGTCGACCATCTGGTCCCGCGACACGACCCAGCCGGTGTCGGCGTGGGCCTCGGCCGCCTCGAGCAGCTGGCGGACGCGGCCGGGGCGGGCGTGCAGCCACCGGAAGCGCCCCTCGCCCGACTGCATCGAGAGGTGGTCCCGGATGCCGCGGTCGAGCTCGACGGTCCGGTCGCCGACCTCCACCTGGCCGTGGTCGGCGGTGACGGCCAGCGTCGTGCCGGGCGGCAGCGCGTCGAGCAGCTCGGCCACGAGGTGGTCGGCCCAGGCCAGCTCGCTGTCGTAGTGGTCGCCGAGGCCGTACTCGTGGGACACCTTGTCGATGCCCTCGTAGTAGGCGTACACGAAGGGCTCGCCGCTGCGCACGAGGCGGACGACCTCGGTGACCAGCGTCCCGAGCGTGCGGTACCCGACGAAGCGCGTGCCGCCGAGGTGGGCCTCGGTGAAGCCGGAGCGGGCGAACTCCGCCCGGGTCACGACCGGGGGGCGCTCGCCGCCGAAGGGCTCGTGCTCGGCGAAGTCGGCAGGCGGGAGGATCCTGCGGGCGTCGCCGTCGGCCGTGGCCCACCGCAGGACGTTGAGCACGCGCCCGTCGAGGGCCATCCGGTAGCCGATGATGCCGTGCTCGCCGGGCGGGCGCCCGGTGGCGATGGACGTGAGCGCGGTCGAGGTGGTCGAGGGGGCGACGGTGCTCACCGGACCGCCCTCGAGCACCGCCGTCATGGTCGGCGCGAACCGGGCCCGGGCCTGCAGCTGGGTCCACCCGAGGCCGTCGAGGGTGAGCAGGACCGTGGACCGCTGCGCTTCGGCGACCGGGCGCGGCACCCAGTCGGGCACCTCGTCGCCAGGGTCCTGGACCGCAGCGGCCACGTTCGTGACGCACGGTCCGGAGTAGTCGGGGATGAGCGGTTCGTCAGCCACCGCTGCTCACGCTAGCGACCGGGCCGGCGGGCCCCGCATCCGCGGTCCGGCGGACCGGGAGCCGGGTCGGGGCGCGACCCCGGGCCTACGATGCTCGGCGTGCGCGTGTCGACCAGAGGGGACTACGCCAGCCGGGCGCTGCTGTCCCTCGCCCTCCACGGGGCCGACACGCCGGTGTCGGTGCGGGACATCGCGGCGCGCACCGGGCTCCCCCAGCCCTACCTGGAGCAGATCCTGCTCGCGCTCAAGGGCGCGGGCCTGGTGCGCTCGAAGCGGGGCGTGGGGGGCGGCTACGTGCTGGCCCGCGACCCCGAGACGATCACCCTCGGCGACATCGTGTCGGCCGTCGACGGGCCCATCACGCTGGGCGACTTCGGCGAGCCGCACACGGGAGGGGCCTGCGACCACGAGGGCCAGTGCGTCCTGCTCGCCGTCTGGGGTGACGTGGCCGAGCACATGCGCCGCCACCTCGACAACCTCCACCTCGACGACCTGGCCCGGATGGCCCAGGGCGAGCAGCCGTGGCCTGAGCCGCCCCACGCCCCGGCCGACGGCCCCGCCGACGCCGTCGACGGCGACTCCGCGGCCTGACGCGGCGCCTGCTCGCCGGACCGTCGCTCGGACCGGCGCTCAGGCCGGTCGCACGTCGGGCGTCCCGGCCGCGTCGGTCTCCTCGGGCCGCAGCGCCGTGACCACGGCGTCGCGCACGAGCGCGTCGCCCGCACCGGGCTCCACGGCGCGCACCACCGGCCGGGAGGCGAGGGCCCGCAGGGCGGGGGCGGGGCCGCGGACGACGGCGCCGTGGACGGCGGCGGCGTCGGCCCGGGCGACGAGGGCCCGGTAGCGGCGGAGCTCGGCGGCGTAGAAGTCGGCGAACTCGGGGTCGTCGACGGTCGGCAGGAGCGCCTCGACCTCGGCCACCTGGGTCTCGGCGTCGGCGACCTGGCGGGCGACCTCGTCGTCGACCTCGCCGGGATCGACGACGGTGCTCGCTCCCCCCGGGAGGGCGAGGGCGACGGCCACGAGGTCGAGCTCGTCGCCGTCGACGAGGGCGCGGACCTCCTCGAGGGTCAGGTAGCGGTCGAGCGAGGCGACGGCCACGCGCCGGCCCTCGGTGCCGGCGAGGGCACGGGCTGCGCCCTCGACGTAGGCGTTGACCGGTGCACCCGCCGTCGGGCCGAGCACGACCACGGCCCCCGGGTCGCCGGGCTCGACCGGTTCGGGATCGCCGCCGAGCAGCGACGCGGCGGCCACCACGACGGCGAGGACGGCGACGACGGCCAGGACGAGGGTGCGACGGGCGGCGCGTGCCTCGGTGTCGAGGCCGGTGGGTTCAGGTGAGACCGTCACGGACGGCGACGAGGTCCTCGGGCAGCTCGCTGTCGCACCGGATCGGTTCGCCGGTCCGCGGGTGGGCGAAGGCGAGGTGCTCGGCGTGGAGGAACTGGCGCGGGCACGGCAGCGAGGGACGGGCACCGCCGTAGCGGGGGTCGCCGACGACCGGGTGCCCGATGGCCTGGAGGTGGACGCGGATCTGGTGGGTGCGCCCGGTCTCGAGGTGGCAGGCCAGCTCGGTCGTGGCCACGGGCAGGTCCCGCCGGGCGACGACCTCGTAGGTGGTCCGGGCGTCGCGGCCGCCGACGACGACCGCCATCTTCGTGGGCTCCTTGGGCGACCGGCCGATGGGGGCGTCGACCTGGCCCCGCGGCTCGTCGACGTGGCCCCACACCAGCGTCCGGTAGCGACGGGTGACGGTCCGGGTGCGCAGCGCCCGCGAGAGGACCTCGTGGGCCTCGGCGGTCCGGGCCACGACGAGCAGGCCCGAGGTGTCGCGATCGAGCCGGTGCACGATCCCGGGACGGAACGGCTCGCCGACGTCGGCGAGCTCGGGGTACCGGGCCAGGAGGCCGTGGACGAGCGTGCCCCTCGGGTTCCCGGCACCCGGGTGCACGACGAGGCCGGCGGGCTTGTCGACGACGACGACGTCGGCGTCCTCGTGGACCACGGCGACCGGGACGTCCGCATCGGCCACCAGCCCCTCGTCGACCTCGGGCGCGGGCACGTCGAGGGCGAGCACCTGGTCGGTCTCGAGCCGGTCGGCCCGGCGGGTCCGCACCGTGCCGTCGACGGTCACGCCGCCCGCGTCCACGAGGTCGGCGGCGACGCTGCGGGGCAGGTCGCACAGCATCGCCACGACCCGGTCGAGCCGCTCGCCGGCGAGGGCCTCGGGCACGGGGGCCTCGAAGCGCGTGGTGTCGTCGGTCATGGGGTGCTCCCGGAGTCGGTGGCGTCGGTGCGCGCACCGTCGGGTGGGGGGTCCTCGAACACGGCGCCGTCGCTGCGGAACCCGAGGAGCAGGACGACGCCGATGCCGATCACGAGGGCGGCGTCGGCCACGTTGAACACCGGGAACCACTGGAGGTCCACGAAGTCGATCACGGGGCCGCCGAGGAGGCCGTCGCCGTCCCGCAGGATGCGGTCGAGGACGTTGCCGATCGTGCCGCCGACGATGAGTCCGAAGCCGACCAGCACCGGCACGGACCGCTGGCGACGGGACAGGACCACGAGGTAGCCCACGACGCCGACCGCGATGACCGAGACGAAGGGACCCGAGTCCGACGTGAGGCTGAAGGCCGTCCCGGTGTTGTAGATGACCCTGAGCCGGAGCGTCCACACCACGTCGATGACCCGGAGCGGGTCGGTCAGGGCCTCGAGGGCCCACCACTTCGTGGCCTGGTCCAGCGCGACGACGGCTGCGGCGACGGCGACCAGCAGGAGGAGGGGTCGTCGAGGGCCGGGGTGGGCTCCGGGGGCGAGGGGCTCGACGGGGGGCGGGGTGTCAGCGTCGACCGAACCCACCGGCCTTGAACTCCACCTTCTCGCGCGCCCACGGGATGGCCTCGAGCCGCTCCTCGGGGATGGGCTCGCCCGACACCTCGCAGATGCCGTACGTGCCCTCGTCGAACTTGGCCAGGGCGCGGTCGATCTCCTCGATCATCTCCTGGGCCTTGGCGGCCAGCGCGAGGTCGCGGTTGCGCTCGACGGCGATGGTGTCGCCCTCGCCGCCCTCCTCGTCGAAGTTCACGTCGCCCGGCTCCATGGAGTCGACCATGCTCGCCGCCTCGGCCCGGAGCTGGGCGGCCTGGCGCTCGTAGGTGTCCCGCTCGACCAGGAGCAGCTTGCGCTGCCGGTCGAGGAAGCGGCTCGGGAACGGCGAGGTCGCCTTCCGGCCGGCCTTCTTCGCGGGCGTCGCCTTCTTCGCGCTGGGCTTCTCGGCGCTGGCCTTCT
>CAZCEZ010000044.1:26420-28358 GCA_964497795.1 uncultured Acidimicrobiaceae bacterium
GCCTTCTTCGCGCTGGCCTTCGTCGCGGACGCGGCCTTCTTCGCGGCCGAGGTCTTGCCCGCGGCCTTCTTCGGTGTCGCCTTCTTCTTCGCCGCCGACGACGCCTTGCTGGCACGTGCCACGTGTGCTCCTCCTGCACGAGGGATGCAGCAGCGTACGGAGCGTGGGGTTCTCGGGCAAGCACCCGGCCGCCCGGCCGGAGGCGCGGACGACCCGGAAGGGACATGGGTGGCCGCGGGGTCGCTGCGTACCATGGTCGGATGCCCGCAGGCACCGACGACCCCACCGAGACCGGCGCCTACCCCGAGGTCGACGCGCACCCGTCGTTCCCCGACCTCGAGCGATCGGTGATCCAGCGATGGGAGGCCGACAAGACCTTCGCCCGCTCCGTCGAGCAGCGCGAGGGGGCCGAGGAGTTCGTCTTCTACGACGGCCCGCCCTTCGCCAACGGCCTCCCCCACTACGGGCACCTGCTCACCGGGTTCGTGAAGGACGCGGTCCCCCGCTACCAGACCATGCGGGGCAGGAAGGTCGAGCGCCGCTTCGGCTGGGACTGCCACGGCCTGCCCGCCGAGATGGAGGCCGAGAAGCGCCTCGGCGTGTCCGGTCGCCTCGCCATCGAGGAGCTCGGGGTCGACACCTTCAACGAGGAGTGCCGGTCGCTGGTGTCGGGCACCGCCGACTCGTGGCACTCCTACGTCCGCCGCCAGGCCCGCTGGGTCGACATGGCCAACGACTACAAGACCATGGACCTGTCGTTCATGGAGTCGGTCATGTGGGCGTTCAAGACGCTGCACGACAAGGGTCTCGCCTACGAGGGCCAGCGGGTCCTCCCCTACTGCTGGGAGTGCGAGACGCCGCTGTCGAACTTCGAGACCCGCATGGACGACGCCTACCGGGAGCGCCAGGACCCGGCCGTGACGGTCTGGTTCGAGCTGACCTCCGGCGCGCACGCCGGCAAGCGCCTCCTCGTGTGGACCACGACGCCGTGGACGCTGCCGTCCAACCTCGCCGTCGCCGTCGGACCCGACATCGACTACGCCGTCTTCGCCGAGACCGCCGAGGACGGCACGATCACCGAGTACGTGCTCGGCGAGGCGACGGTGGACAAGTACGAGGCCCAGCTCGAGGGCATGGCGCGGACCGGCACCGTGACGGGCGCCGAGCTCGTCGGCACCACGTACGCCCCGATCTTCGACTTCTTCGCCGGCACCGAGAACGCCCACCAGATCCTGGGAGCCGACTGGGTCGACACCGGTGAGGGCACCGGCAGCGTCCACATCGCCCCCGGCTTCGGCGAGGACGACAAGGCCGTCTCCGACGCCGCCGGCATCCCGACCGTCGCCCCGGTGGACGAGAAGGGCGCCTTCACCGCCGAGGTGCCCCCGTACGCCGGCATGCAGGTCTTCGACGCCAACAAGGACATCATCCGGGACCTGAAGGCCCGTGGCGTGATCGTCCGCCACGACTCCTACCTGCACAGCTACCCGCACTGCTGGCGGACCGACACCCCCCTGATCTACAAGGCGGTGTCGTCCTGGTTCGTGGCCGTCACCGAGATCAAGGACCGCATGCTGGAGCTCAACCAGCAGATCACCTGGGTCCCGAACCACGTCAAGGACGGCTCCTTCGGCCGCTGGCTCGAGGGCGCCCGGGACTGGTCGATCTCGCGGAACCGCTTCTGGGGCTCCCCCATCCCGGTGTGGAGGTCCGACGACCCGGCCTACCCGCGCACGGACGTCTACGGCTCGCTCGAGGAGCTCCAGGCCGACTTCGGCGTGGAGGTCACCGACCTGCACCGTCCCGCCATCGACGAGCTCGTCCGCCCCAACCCCGACGACCCGACGGTGCGCTCGATGATGCGCCGCGTGCCCGAGGTCCTGGACTGCTGGTTCGAGTCGGGCTCGATGCCGTTCGCCCAGCTGCACTACCCGTTCG
>CAZCEZ010000045.1:0-23832 GCA_964497795.1 uncultured Acidimicrobiaceae bacterium
CCTGCTGGAGCATGAGCCACATGGCCTCGACGTAGTCGCCGGCGAAGCCCCAGTCACGGCGGGCGTCGAGGTTGCCGAGGCGCAGCTCGTCCTGCATGCCGAGCGCGATCTTGGCCACGTTGTAGGAGACCTTGCGGGGCAGGAACTCGTGGCCGCGGCGGGGCGACTCGTGGTTGAACAGGATCCCCGACGAGGCGTGCAGGTCGTAGGACTCGCGGTAGTTGATGGTGATCCAGTGGCCGTAGACCTTCGCCACGCCGTAGGGCGAGCGGGGGTACAGCGGGGTCGCCTCGGTCTGGGGGACCTCCTGGACCTTGCCGAACATCTCCGACGAGGACGCCTGGTAGAAGCGGATCTCGGGGTTCACGACCCGGATGGCGTCGAGCACGCGGGTGACGCCGAGGCCGGTGATCTCGCCGGTCAGCACGGGCTGGTCGAACGAGGTGGGCACGAAGGACTGGGCGGCGAGGTTGTAGACCTCGGAGGGGCCGTGGTCCTCGAGCAGCTTGATCATCGAGTACTGGTCGAGCAGGTCGCCGAAGACGATCTCGATGTCGTCCTGGAGGTGGGCGATGCGCTCGAAGGTCACCGTGGAGGACCGGCGGGCGACGCCGATCACGTCGTAGCCCTTCTCGAGCAGCAGCTCGGCCAGGTAGGAGCCGTCCTGTCCGGTGATGCCGGTGATCAGGGCCTTCTTGGTGCTCATGGGGTGTTCCTCGCTTCTCCGGTTCGGGTGGTGGGGCGGTCGACGGCGTCGACGGCGTCGTTGGCGGCGACCCGCAGGCGGCACTCGGCCAGCAGGTCGGCGAGCGTGTCGGCGATCCCCAGCTCGGGGGCCCAGCCGGTCGCGGCCGCGATCCGGGCGTTGGAGCCCCGCAGGACCGGGATGTCGACCGGGCGGTAGCGGTCCGGGTCGGTGACCAGGGCCATCGGGTGCTCGGCCATGCCCACGAGGGTGTCGGCCAGCTCCTGGATGGCGAGGTCGACCCCGGAGCAGACGGTGTACAGCTCGCCGGGCTCGCCCAGCTCCATGAGCAGCCGGTAGGCGCGGGCGACGTCGCGGACGTCGGTGAAGTCCCGGCGGGGCGACAGGTTCCCGATGGGGATCTCGGTGCCGCCGGTGCGCTCGTTGCGGGCGATGGCGGTGGCGATGGCCGGTGCCACGAAGCCGGGGTCCTGGCCGGGGCCGATGTGGTTGAAGGCCCGGACGCGGATCGTCTCGAGGCCGTGCCCGAGCCACGCCTGGCGGGCGACCTGCTCGGCCGCGAGCTTGGAGGCCGCGTAGGGCGAGGTCGGCCGGACCGGGGAGTCCTCGTCGAGGGGCAGCTCGTCCTCGGTGACGGTGCCGTAGACGTCGGCGCTGGAGACGACGAGCACCCGGCGCACGCCGTGGGCCCGGGCCGCCTCGAGCAGGTGGAGCGTGGCGGTGGCGTTGGCCTCCCAGGTGCCGACCGGGTCGCGCCACGACGCGCCCACGTTGGCCGCCCCGGCCAGGTGGTAGACGACCTCGGGCCGGTGGGCGGCGAAGAGCCGCTCGGCGGTGGCGGGGTCGGTCAGGTCGCCGTCGTCCCGGTCGGTGCCGATGACGACGTCCCCCCGGGCGCGCAGGTGGGCGCACAGGTGGGTGCCGGCGAAGCCGAGCGATCCGGTGACCAGGGCGCGCACGGCGGGCGAGTGTAGGGAACACGCCCCCGGCGCAGCGCATGCCGGGGAGCCGTCCGCCGCCGGGTCAGGCGCCGGCGGCGCGGTGCAGGAGGTCGGCGACCCCGGCCACGGTGGCCGACCAGGGGTGGGCGGCGACGCGGGCCCGGCCCCGCTCGCGGGCACCGGCGCGCCACGCCTCGTCGGTCCACGCCCGGGCGAGCGCGCCGGCCAGGGCGTCGTGGTCCCCGACCGGCACGAGCAGCGCGGCGTCGCCGGCGACCTCGGCCAGGGCGGGCACGTCGGTGGCCACCACCGGCACCCCGGCCGCCATGGCCTCCAGGACCGGGAGGCCGAAGCCCTCGTAGACCGAGGCCTGGACCACCACCCGGGCGCCGGCGTAGAGGTCGGCGAGGGCGGCGTCGTCGACCCGGCCGAGCCGGACGAAGGCGCCGGGGTGGGCGAGGTCGGCCACGGCGGCCTCGAAGTCCGCCGAGGCCCACCCGTCGCCGCCGACGTGGACCACGCGGGCTCCCTCCGGGCCCTCGCCGGCCAGGAGGTCGGCGGCCCGGACCACGGTGGCCAGGTCCTTGCGGGGCTCCACGGTCCCGACGGCGAGGACGTAGTCCGCGCCCCCGGCCCGGTCCCGACCCCGCGCTGGATCGCCCGTGGCCGGACCCACCCCGTTGGGCACGGCGACCACGCGGCCCGGGTCGACGGCGAACGCGGCCCGGACCTCGCCGGCCACGGCCTCGGAGGGCGTGTGGACCCACGCGCCACCGGCGACGGCCCGGGCGACGAGCCCCGGGTAGGCCAGGACGTCGGGCGTGCACATGGCGGGGAAGCGGATGCAGGTGAGGTCGTGGACGGTCACGACCCGGGCCGCCCGGGCCGGGGGGACGACGAAGTTGGGTCCGAGGACCACGTTGGGCCGCCCGTCGGGCGTGGCCCACCGGCCGAGCAGCGCACCGTCGATGCGCGGTCGGTCGCCCCGGACCCAGAGGGCCCGGGCCAGGCGGGCCGGGACGGGCGGGACGCCGACGGGCGTGCCGGGGGCGAGGGCGGCCACCTCGGCGGCCAGCTCGGACCGTCCCCGGCGGGTCACGGCGAAGGCCTGGACGGCGAGGTCGTCCCGCCCGGCGAGCCCGGCGACGAGCTCGGCGGCGACCCGGCCCACCCCGGTGCGGGGTCCGAGCAGGCTGGTGGCGTCGACGGCGACCCGGAGCGGCGGGGGAGCGGTGGCCACGGACGGCGACCCTAGGACCGGGCCGGGCCCGCGGCGGTCCGCGGTGCCCGGCGACGCCGGCCCCGTCGTGCAGGATGGCGGCCGTGCCCGCAGCCCCCGCGCCCGTCACGGCCTACGTCGAGGTGACGAACACGCTGGTCGTGCCCTACGTGACCGGCATCCAGCGCACGGTCCGCCAGGTGCTGGCCCACTGGCCGGACCCCTCGGCCTGCGGCGTGGACGTCGTGCCCGTGGTCCGCACCGGGCGCCTGTGCCGCCGCCTGCACCCGCACGAGGCCGCCGCCCTGTCGGGCCCGCCCCAGCCGGCGCCCGCCGGCCCGGGCGGGGGCGGGCTGGACTGGCGGGCCGCGGCCCGGCAGGTGCCCGGGCTCGGCGCGGCCCGGGACCGGCTGCGCGACCTGCAGCACGCCCGACGGGACCGCCGGGACGCCGCCGCCGGGCTGGCCGTGGAGCCCGCGGCCGGCGACGTCTGGTTCGACCTCGAGGCGACCTGGTGGTCACCCGACGACCGGGCCCGGCTGCTGCCGGCGCTCCACGGAGCCGGCGTCGCCACGGCCACCCTGGTCTACGACCTCATGCCCCTGTCGGACCCCGACTGGTTCGACCCCGACAACCGGGCCGCCTTCGTCCCCTGGGCCCGGGCCCAGCTGCGCCACGTCGACCTCGCCATCTGCTTCAGCCGGTTCTGCGCCGCGGAGGTCGCCCGCGTCGGCGGCGCCCTCGACGACGGTGCCGAGGGTCCGGGGGCCCCGCCCACGGCCCTGTTCACCCCCGGGGCCGACGGTGCCTCGGCGGGCGGCGAGGGCGAGCGTCCCGCGGCGGTGCCCGACGACGGCCGCCCGTTCGCGGTCGCCGTCGGGACGATCGAGCCGCGCAAGAACGTCGAGGTGCTCCTCGACGCCTTCGAGGTGCTGTGGCGCGACGGCCACGACGGGCGGCTCGTGCTCGTCGGGCGGCGCGGGTGGGAGGTCGACGCGCTCGTGGCCCGCCTCCGCACCCACCCCGAGCGGGGCCGCCGCCTCGTGTGGATGGACGGGGCCGGCGACGCCGAGGTCGACTGGCTGTACCGGCACGCGGCCGCCGTCGCCGTGCCGTCCCGGTGCGAGGGCTACGGCCTGCCCGTGGTGGAGGGACTGCGCCGGGGGGCGCCGGTGGTGTCCTCGACCGGCGGCGCGCTGCCCGAGGTGGGCGGGGACGTGGTCACCTACGCGGACCCCGACGACGTCGCGGCCTGGGCCGCGGCCCTCGGCGCCCACCTCGACGACCCGGTGCCTCCCGGGGACCGGGTGCCCGCCGACGTGCCCGCGGTGCGGGCGACCTGGGCGGACGCCGCCGCGACCATCGCCGGGCACCTGCGGGCGCTCGCCGACGGCGAGCTCGGCCGCCGCCGCTGACACCCCGGACGCGGGAGCGGCACCCCGGACGCGAGACCGCCCCCGCCCGGGCGGACGCTCCGGGGGGAGGAGCGTGGGCCCGTGTGGCGGGGGCGGTGCGCGGTCGGACTCCGGGGGGACAGGGTCCGACCGCTGTCGGGCGACCGGCTGGGGGATGCGGGTCGCCCGAGGGGGGATCAGGTGGTGGGCAGCAGGCCCCGGAGCGTCGCCCGGGCCTCCTTGGCGGCGCCACGGGCCTGGGACAGCGCCGTGCGGGCCTGCTCGGGGAGGCGCTCCTCCACGTCGTCGAGGACGCTGTCGATGCGCTGCTCGACGGCCTCGAGGCGCTCCTCGACGGTCTTCACGCTGTCGCCGATGGCCTGCTGGGCGCCGGTGACGTTGGTCTCGACCTGCTTGCGGAGCTCGTTGCGCTGCACCTGGGCCTTCTGGAAGGCGATGACGCCCAGGCCGACGGCCACGTAGAAGGTGTCGCGGGCCGTCTTCTGCAGGTCCTCGATCGTGATCTCGGCCATGGCGGGCTCCTCGTGCTGCGCTCGTGCCGGTGGTGCGGGCAGTGGTGCGGTGGTGGGCGGTGCGGAGGCTCCCCGGGTGGGGCGACCTCCTGGCGTGCTTGAAAGACTAAGCGCTTGTGCATGGAAAGGCAAGCACCTGTGACGCACGCGACACGATCGGGGTCGGCGCGTCGCTCCGGGGTGCGTGGTCCGTGCCCGCGGGGGTCCGGCTCGTAGGATGCCGCACTCGTGGAGACGCCGCCCCCGAGCCGCCCCGCGGCCCCTGCGGTCGTCGCCGTCGTCGTCACCCGGGATCCCGGGCCCTGGTTCGAGACCGCCCTCGGGGCCCTCGCCGCCCAGGACTACCCGAACCTGGCCGTCCTGTTCATCGACGCGGCGAGCGAGACCGACCCGACGCCGCGCATCGCCGCCGCGCTCCCGGGCGCCTACGTGCGCCGCCTGGAGCCGGACCGGGCCGCCGCCGGCTACGGGGCCTGCGCCAACGTGGTCGGCGAGGTCGTCGACGGCGCTGCGTTCTACTGCTTCCTCCACGACGACGCCGCGCCGGCCCCGGATGCCATCTCGACCATGGTCGACGAGGCCGTCCGCTCCAACGCCGGGATCGTCGGCCCGAAGCTCACCCGCCTCGACGACCACCGGCGGATCCTCCAGGTCGGCGAGTCGGTCGACAAGACCGGCGAGCGCCTCCCGGCCGTGGAGCCGGGCGAGCTCGACCAGGAGCAGCACGACGCCGTGCGCGACACCTTCGTCGTCCCCGGCGCCTGCACGCTGGTGCGCGCCGACCTGTTCGCCGCCATCGGGGGCTTCGACGAGGGCATCGACCTCCTCGACGACGACCTGAACCTGTGCTGGCGGGCCCACCTGGCCGGCGCCCGCGTCCTCGTCGCCCCCGACGCCGTGGTCGGCCACGCCGAGGCGCTCGGCGAGCGGTCCGACCCCGACCAGCGGCGCCACCGCCTCCTGCGGCACCGGCTCCGCACGATCCTGTCCTGCTACTCGGGCTGGCACCTGCTGCGGGTGCTGCCCCAGGCCGCGCTGGTCGCCGTGGCCGAGGTCGTCTACTCGCTGGCCGTGGGCCGGCGGGGCCAGGCCGGTGACGTGGCCGGGGCCTGGCGCTGGAACTGGCGTCGGCGCGACGAGATCCGCGCCTGGCGGGCCCGGGTCGCGGCGTTCCGGACCGTGCCCGACGTCGAGATCCGGCGCCTGCAGACCCGGGGCTCGGCGCGCCTCACGCGCTTCGTGCGGGGCCAGACGTCCCGGGGAGGGAGCCGGTCGGACCGGGCCCAGGCCGCCTGGCGGGACCTCGCCGACGCCGTCCGGGGCGGCGAGCTCCGGTGGCCGATCGCCGCGTGGCTCGTCACCGCCGTCATCGTCGCCTTCGGCAGCCGCCACCTGGTGCTGCGCCCGATCGCCGCCGTCGGCGGCTTCCCGGCCTTCGACGCCTCGCCCGGCCAGCTGTGGGCCGCGTACCTCTCGGGCTGGCGCGACGTCGGGCTCGGGCAGGCGGCGCCGTCGCCCACGGCCTTCGCGCTCCTGGCCGGCGCCGGCGCCACCGTCCTGGGCGCCATGGGGACGCTGCGACGGATCCTGCTCCTCGGCTCCGTGGTGCTCGGCCTCGTCGGCGCCTACCGCCTGCTGCGCCCGGCCGGCTCGGCCCGGGCCCGGGCCGCGTCCCTCGTCGTCTACGGCGCCATCCCCCTGGCCTACGACGCCGTCGCCGACGCCCGGTGGGGCTCGCTCACCGTGTACGCCGCCGCCCCCTGGCTGCTCGCCCAGCTGGCCCGGGCCGCGGGGTGGGCGCCCTTCGGCGAGCGTGGCGCGGACGGCCAGGCCGGCACGGGCGACGTGGTCCGCCCCCACCGCACCCTGCCCCGCATCGCCGCCATCGGCGTGCTCCTCGCCGTCGTCGGGGCGGTCACGCCCGCCGTCGTCCCCGTCGCCCTCCTGGTCCTGGCCGCCCTGGCCCTCGGCTCGGCGGTGGCGGGACGCCCCGGGGGCGTGGCCCGGCTCCTGGTCTGCGGTCTCGGCGGCGTCGGCGTCGCCGTCGCCCTCCACGTGCCCTGGGCGCTCGAGCTGGTGCTGCCCGGCGCGACGTGGGCCCAGGTCGTGGGCCGGTCCGGGGCCGGCGAGGCGCTCGGCCTGGTCGACCTGTTCCGCTTCGACGTCGGTCCGGTCGGCGGCTCGGCGCTGGCCATCGGCTTCCCGCTGGCCGGCGCGCTCCCGCTGCTCATCGGGCGCGGCTGGCGCTTCGACTGGGCCGTGCGGGCCTGGGCCGTCGTGCTGGCCTGCATCGCCTGGACCTGGGCCGACGGTCGGGGGTGGCTGCCGCTCGACGCGCCGCCGCCCGAGACCGTCCTCGCCCCGGCTGCCGCGGCCATGGCGATGGCCGTGGGCCTCGGCGTGGTCGCCTTCGAGGTCGACCTGCGCGCCTACGGCTTCGGCTGGCGCCAGGTGGCGTCGGGCCTCGCCGCCGTGGCCCTGCTCGTCGGCGCCGTGCCCACGCTCCTCGACGCCGGCAACGGACGCTGGTACCTGCCCGCCGGCGGGCTCGACAGCACCTTCGGGTTCCTGGAGGGCGAGCCGGACGGGTACCGGGTGCTGTGGATCGGCGACCCCGACGTCCTGCCCCTGGCCGGCCCGACGCTCGACCTGGACGGCGTCGACGGCGCCGTCTTCGCCACGTCCGGCGACGGCCTGCCCGGGATCACCGACGGCTGGCCCGGGTCCCTGGACGGCGCGACCCAGCTGCTCGAGGACGCGCTCGGCCTGGCCGTCGACGGCGAGACCGAGCGGCTCGGTCGCCTGCTCGCCCCCATGGCGGTGCGCTACGTGGTCATCCCGACCGCATCGGCCCCCCGCCCGCTCGGCGGCGTCCAGCGGCCCGCGCCCGAGGTCGTCCTCGACGCGCTCGCCGACCAGCTCGACCTGGCCGCCCTGCCGGTGAACCCGGCCTACGTCGTCTACCGGAACGAGGCCGCGCTCCCGGCCCGGGTCGCCCTCGCACCCGGTGCGGGGGAGCGCGGCACCTTCGACGTCGTCGCCGACGACGTGACGGGGGCACGACCCGTGCTCGAGGAGCGCGCCGGGCGCACCCGGTGGACCGGCACGATCGAGGCCGGGAGCCGGGTGCTGCACAGCGCCACCGCCGACGACGGCTGGGAGCTGCTCGTCGACGGCCGTCCCGTGCCGAGCACCAAGGCCTTCGGCTGGGCCCAGGCCTTCGAGCCCGACGTCGGCGGCGAGGCGGTCCTCCGCTACGACACGAGCCCCCTGCGCTACGGCGTGGTCGCCTTCCAGGCCCTGTTCTGGCTCCTCGCCGTGCGCTTCGCGCTGCGTGCGCGCCGGAGGGCCGAGGTCGCGCCCGTGCTCGCCGCGCCGGTGCCGGCCGCCGCGCCGTGGTCCGACGAGTCCCTCGCGGCCCGGCCGGAGCCGGCGCCGCGGCCGCCGCTCGTCGAGGCCGACATCTTCGGCGCCGCCCCCGTCGGCGGGGGCGACGACGACCCGCTCGACGCCGGACCCGACTGGGCTCCCGCCGGTCCCGAGGCCCCCGCCGTGCCCGACGACCCCGGGCCGGACGACGATCCGGCCGCTCCCACCGAGGAGGACCGGTCGTGAGCCGCCGCCTGTCCGTGCTCGTGCTCCTGGTCTCCCTCGTGGTCGGCGCGTTCGTCCTGGACGCCGCCACCGAGGAGGACGCCGCGACGCCCGTCGCGACCACGGCCGACGACCTGGCCGCCGACGGGGTCGTCCCCGTGCGGGCCGACCCGGGGGCCCTGTCCTCCACGTGGTTCTGCGCCGGCGGGACCGCCGACGAGGAGGCCTTCGCCGACCACGTGATCGCCGTGCTGAACCCGGCCGAGACCTCGGTCCGGGTGACCGTCACGGCCTTCGCCGGCGAGGTCGCCCCGCCGCCGCCCAACGCCGAGGTCGACGACGACCTCGACGATCCCGACGACGCCGACGACGAGGAGCCCGCCGACGACGAGCCCGCCGACGACGACGACGCCGCCGACGAGGAGCCCGACGCACCCGACGGCGAGGACCCGGCCGCGGCGTCGACCGAGCCCGTCACCCGGGTCGTGGAGGTCGCCGCCCGCAGCAGGCTGCGCCTGGCCCTCACCGAGCTCGTGCAGGCCCCGATCGCCTCGGCGCTCGTCGAGGCCGGCGCGGGCGGGATCGTGGTCGAGCACGAGGTGTCGAGCATCCACGGCAGCGACGCGAAGCCCTGCGCCACCTCGGCCGCCGACGAGTGGCACCTCGCCTGGGGCACGACCGAGCGCGAGGCCCGGGAGCTGCTCGTGCTGTTCAACCCGTTCCCCGACGACGCCATCGTCGAGGGCCGCTTCGCGACCGACGAGGGCGTGCGCGAGCCGGCCCGCTTCGCCGGCGGGCTCGTCGTCCCGGCCCGCTCCACGCTCGCGGTCGACGTCGGCGACGACGTCACCCGCCGCGCCGAGGTCGCGGCCACGCTGCGGACCCGCACCGGCCGGGTCGTCGTCGACCGCATCGTGCGGATCGACGAGGACGGCGGCCGCCGGGGCCTCACCGTCCAGACCGCGGTCCCGGAGCCCCAGCAGGCCTGGATCTTCGCCGACGGGCTCGTCGACGAGGACGTGTCGGAGTCGTTCCACGTGTACAACCCGGGGGACGCCGTCGCCGAGGTGTCCATCGAGCTCGTGCTCGACCGCCCCGAGGAGAACGGCATCCCCGAGCCCATCGACCTGAGCCTCCCGCCCGGGGCCCAGGCCACCGTCGACGTCGGCGCCGACGGCCGGGTGCCGGCCGGCGTGGCCCACGCCGCCGTGGTCCGGTCCGCCAACGGCGTGCCCGTGGTGGCCGAGCGGGTGCTGGCGTCGCGGGCCGAGGGGCGCCGGGGGATCACCGTGTCGACCGGGACGCCCCTCGAGGCCGAGGAGTGGTGGTTCGCGTCCGGTGCGACGTCGGGCAGCAGCGACGAGTGGCTCTACCTGCTCAACCTGGACCCCCGCGTCCTGGCCGAGGTCGAGGTCCTCGCCGTGGTCGGCGGGCAGCTCGTCCCCGTCTCCGAGCTCCAGGACGTCGTGGTCGAGCCCGGCGAGCGGGCCGCCATCCGCCTCGGCGAGCGGATCCAGCGCGACGACCTCGCCCTGCTGGTGCGCTCCACCGAGCCGATCGTGGTCGAGCGCGGCCTGTACAGGGTCGGCGAGGACGCCCGGGGCGCCTCGAACAGCGTGGGCATCCCGTCCCGGGCCGGTCTGCGCCTGCCCGGCGACCCCCTGGACGTCGAGCTCGACGTGGACCTGGGCGACGACGACCTGCTCGACGACGCGCCGACCGGGGACGGCGACGACGTGCCCGAGGCACCCGACGACGTCGAGCTGCCCGAGGGCGACGAGACGATCGAGTTCGACGATCCCGACGCCGAGGCCGAGGACCGGGGGACCGGCTCGTCGACGACGACGGGCGACGCGCCCGACGAGGGGTCGACGACCACCACCACGGCGGGGACGCCGCCGGCCGAGGGCGTGCCCGACACGACCCCGTAGGCCCGGGCACGGCCCCGGCCGGGTGGTTCAGTGCTCCGGCTGCGCGCTGCCCGCGTCGCCGTCGGCCGGGGTGACGTGCTCGTGGGAGCCGCACGACTCGGGCACCGAGCCCGGCTCGCGCAGCTCGGCGACGGCGGCCCACAGGTCGGTGGCCGTCGCCGGTCCGAGGAAGCTGGCCCGGACCACGCCCTCGGCGTCCGCGATCACCGTGGTCGGGACCCCGTCGATGCCGTAGCGGTCGTGGAGGTCCTTCCGGTGCTGCACGGGGACGTCCTCGACGGCCACGGCATCGGACTCGAGGAGGGCGACCTTGGACCAGACCCCGGCGCAGGAGTCGCAGGTCTCCGAGGTGAACACGACGGCGAGCCACTCGGCGTCGGAGCGGGCGAAGTCGGGCCGGTGCAGCTGGCCGGGGACGGTGTAGCCGGTGCGGACCGGCGCGTCGGGCTGGCGGCGCTGGACGAGCCAGGCGACCACGACGGCCACGGCCGCCACGGCGAGGACGACGACGAGGCGCTCCACGGCCGGGACCTCAGTCGGTGGCCGTGGGCTCGGGGACGTGCTCGCCGCCCACGCCGTCGGCCGGGGCGCCGCCCCGACCCACCTCGATCAGGCGCGACACCTCCGCGCCGTCGATCGTCTCCCGCTCGAGCAGGGCGCGGGCCACCAGGTCGAGGCCGTGGCGGTTCTCGGTGAGGGTGTCTCGGCAGCGCTGCTCCTGCTCGCGCAGGATCCGCTCGACCTCCTCGTCGATGACCCGGGCCGTCTCGTCGGAGTAGTCCTTCTGCGACATCATCGAGTCGCCGAGGAACACCGCCTGGTTGGAGCCCCACGCCTGGGGGCCGATCCGGGGGCTCATGCCCCACTCGCGGACCATCCTCGACGCCAGGTCGGTCGACGTGGTCAGGTCGTTGTTCGCGCCGGTCGAGTAGACGCCGTAGACGATCTCCTCGGCGATGCGCCCGCCCATGGCCACGACGAGGCGATCCTCGATGAAGTCCTGGCGGTGGATGTGTCGCTCCTCGGCCGGCAGCTGCTGGGTGACGCCCAGCGCCATCCCCGAGGGGATGATGGTCACCTTGTGCACGGGGTCGGCGTGGGGGAGCACGGCGGCGCAGACCGCGTGGCCGGCCTCGTGGTAGGCGATGACCTCCTTCTCCTGGTCCGACAGCGCCATCGTGTCGCGCTGCTGGCCCATGAGGACCCGGTCCCGGGCCTGCTCGAAGTGGGTCATGTGGATGGCCTCCTCGCCCTGGCGGACGGCGAAGAGGGCGGCCTCGTTGACCAGGTTGGCCAGGTCCGCACCCGACATGCCGGGCGTGCCCCGGGCGACCGTGGTGAGGTCGACGTCGCCGCCGAGCCGCTTGGCCTTGCAGTGGACCTGGAGGATGGCCAGCCGCTCGTCCTTCTCGGGGAGGGGGACGACCACCTGGCGGTCGAAGCGGCCGGGGCGCAGCAGGGCCGGGTCGAGGATGTCGGGCCGGTTGGTGGCCGCGAGCATCACGATGCCCTCGGTGGCCTCGAAGCCGTCCATCTCGGACAGCATCTGGTTCAGGGTCTGCTCGCGCTCGTCGTGCCCGCCGCCGAGTCCCGCGCCGCGCTTGCGGCCGATCGAGTCGATCTCGTCGATGAAGATGATGGCCTTGCCGGCCTTCTTGGCCGTCTGGAACAGGTCGCGGACGCGGCTGGCGCCGACGCCCACGAACATCTCCATGAAGTCCGAGCCCGTCACCGACATGAACGGCACGCCGGCCTCGCCGGCCACGGCACGGGCGATGAGGGTCTTGCCCGTCCCGGGCGGGCCGACGAGCAGGATGCCCTTGGGGATCCGGGCACCGATCTCGGCGAACTTCTCGGGGTGGCGGAGGAAGTCGACCACCTCGGTGATCTCCTGCTTCACGCCCTCGTAGCCGGCCACGTCGGCGAAGGTCGTGCCGGGCCGCTCGGTGTCGTAGGTCTTGGCCTTGGAGCGGCCGATGCTCATCACGCCCGACATCTGCCCCTGGGCCCGGCGCTGCATCCAGACGAAGAACAGGATGAACAGGCCGAAGATGATGACGTAGGGGAGGATGGCCGCGATCAGGCTCGGCTGGGGCGTCGTGTAGCCCACCTCGACGCCGAGGTCGTTGGCGACCCGCAGGTCGTCCTCCTGGAGGCCGCCGTCGATGCGGCCCGTCGTGGTGAACAGCGTGCCGTCCTCGAGCTCGCCGTCGATGTCGCCGTCGTTGTTGTCGATCTCGATCGCGGCGACGTCGCCGCCCCGCAGGCGCTCGCGGAACTCGCCGTAGGACAGCTCCTCGCGGGACTCGCCCGGGAAGAAGCCGGCCAGCAGGAACCCGAAGGCGAGCACGCCCACGAGGACCCACAGGGACCACCGGGGCATGCCGCCGAGCCGGCCGGGGAGCGGACCCTGGCCGTCGCCGGCCGGGCGCTTCCCGCCGGCGTCCCTGCGGCCCGGGGGAGGGGGCGGGGGCGGAGGCGACTGCGGCTGCATGGGATGAGGATACGGGCCGGGCGGCCGATCGGAACGGGCGGCACCGGCCCCGCCGGGCCGGCGAGGACCTCGCCGGACCCGTGTCGCGGAGATCCACCGACCCCCTGGGGGCCGCCGGTAGCGTCCCCGCCGTGAGCTCGTCCTGCAGCCGACCGGCGTGCCGGCGCCCCCCGGTCGCCACCCTCACCTACGACTACGCCGCCCGGGTCGCGACCGTCGAGCACCTCGCGCCGTCCCACCCGATGCAGTACGACCTGTGCGACCTGCACGTGGAGCGCCTGTCGGTCCCCAACGGCTGGTCCCTGGTCGACCGGCGCGTGGCCCGGGTCGCCGAGCTGCGCCCCCGCCTCGCCTCCTGAGCCCCACGCCCCGAGCCCCCGAGGCCCCGGACCCCTCGGCCCCTGGGTCCCTCCCGCCGTGGGGTGCGGCCGGGGCCCCTCGGTAGCCTCCCCCCGGTGACCGCCCCCGATCCCGAGACCGCCGACGCGCCGGTCCCGCCGCCCCCCGGAGCCGCCGGGCCGGTCGCCGAGCGCCCGCGCTGGGGCTTCCCCGACGTGGCCGTCGCCTTCGTCGTCGCCCAGCTGGCCTCGGCGCTCGGGTTCGTGCTGTTCGCCCTCGTCGACGGCACCCCGGCGGCCGAGATCGACCGCGACGCCCTCACCATCGGCGAGGTCGCGCTGCTCCAGGTGCCGCTGTGGCTGGGCCTGCTCGGCGTCCCCCTCGTCGCCACCCGGCTGCGCGGCGCCGGGCCGGTGCGCGACCTGGGCCTCGTGGCCCGCCTGCGCGACGCCCCGGTCGGTCTGGCCATCGGCGTGGCCTGCCAGCTCGTGCTCGTGCCGCTCGTGACGCTGCCCGTCTTCGTCCTCACCGACGTGGACAGCGCCGACCTCGAGGCGCCCGCCCGCGAGCTGACGGACAAGGCCCAGGGCCTGGGGGTGCTGGTGCTCGCGCTCGTGGTCGTCCTGGCCGCGCCGCTGGCCGAGGAGGTCTTCTTCCGCGGCCTGCTCCAGCGGACGCTGCGACGCAGCATGTCGGTCGTGCCGGCCGTGGTGGTCTCCTCCGTCGCCTTCGGCCTCAGCCACTTCCAGCTGCTCCAGCTGCCCGCCCTGACCGCGTTCGGGCTGGTGCTCGGCGTGCTCGCCCACCGCAGCGGGCGGCTCGGACCGAGCATCTGGGCCCACGTCGGCTTCAACGCCACCACCGTGGTCCTGCTGCTCGCCGCCTGATCGCCCTCGGCCGCGGTCCCGGCGACGCCGCCCGGGATGGGAAGATGTCCCGACCATGAGCCTGCTCGACGCCACCGGCCCCGAGGGCCCCTCCGACGGTCCCGTCGACGTCGACGCCCCGCTCGACCCGGCGCCCGGCGCCGGCGACGCCGCGCCCGAGGGTCCCGTCGGCCCCGGCCGCTGGGCCCGTCGGCTCGACCTCGCCGTGGTGGCCGCCTGCTCGCTGTTCGTGTTCTGGCAGCTCCACCCGGACCTGATCCTGGCCGAGACCACGCCGGCGGGCGGCGACATGGGCGCCCACGTGTACGCCTTCGCCTACCTGCGGGACACGCTCCTGCCCGCCCTGCGGACCTCGGGCTGGACCCAGGACTGGTACGCCGGGTTCCCGATCTTCCAGTTCTACATGGTGGTCCCGTTCCTGGCGATGGTCGCCCTGAACACCGGGCTCGGCGGCATCGGCGCCGTGGTGCCCGCGGCCGGGTCGCTGGCCCTGGCCGCCCGGGCCGGCGGCGCCTCGCTGCGCGACCGCGTCGTCCTCGGGGCGATCGGGGTGCTCGCCGTCCTCGCCCTCCTGGCCGGTGCCTGGGTGTCCTTCGGCCCCGGCTGGCGCCTCGGCCTGCAGGCCGCCGGCGTGGCCGCCGGCGCGGTCGCCCTCGTCCGCGGGCGCGGCTCCCGTCGGCGCCTCTTCGGCGCCGCCGCGATCGCCGTGGCCGTCCTCGGCGTGGCGCTGCCCTACGGCCCGTCGTTCAAGGTCGTGTCGGTGGCCGGCGTCGTCGCCATGCCGGCGACGGCGCACCTCTTCGGCCGCCTCGCCCGCCTGCCCCGACCCGTGCCGGTGCTCTGCAGCGTGGCCACGCTCGCGTTCCTGTTCGACACCTCGTTCACCATCTACGGCGGCAACGTCGCCTCGACGATGGCCGGCGAGTTCGCGTTCTCGATCTCCCTCGCCCTCGCCCTCGCCTACCTGGGGGTGCTGGTCCACGGCCTGCGGACCGGGACCCACCGGGCCACGGCGGCCGTGCTGCTCGCCCTCGTCGGGCTCTGCCACCTCATCCCCGCCTTCTTCGCCCTCGCCGCCACCGGCGTGCTGCTCGCCGTGCACGTCGCCGCCGAGCCGGCCCGCCGGGGGCCCGAGGCGCGCGGGCCGCTGCTGGCCGGTGCCGGCGCCGCCCTCGTCGTCACCGGCGCGGCGCTCGCCGCCGTCGTGACCGGCGCGGCCACCGTCCCCGTCGTGGCCACCTGGACCGTGGCCGCGCTCGCCGTGGTCGCCCTCCTCGCCCTGGCCCGCCACGGCGCCGACCAGCTCGACGGCGAGGCGACCGGGGAGCCGGACGCCGGGGACGCCCGTCCGCCGGCCCTCGGGCGGACCTGGTGGCTCGTGTCCACCGGCGCCGTCGCCGGGCTGCTCGCCGCCTGGTGGGTCCTGCCCTTCCTCCTGCGCCGCACCTACCTCAACGACATGGGCTGGGAGAAGATCGCGGTCCACCGCGACGGCGTCTCGCTCTGGTCGTGGTTCTCCGACGACGTCGCCCCCGCCCTCGTGCCCGCCGACCTGCGGGTCTGGGCCGCCCTCGCCCTCGTCGGCGCCGTGCTCTCGGTCGTGTTCCGCTCCCGCATCGGCGTCTCGCTCGTGGTGCTGGGCATCGGCCTGGCCATGGCCTTCGTGTACGCGCCCCAGGGACGGCTGTGGAACGCACGCCTCCTGCCGTTCTGGTACCTCGTCGTCTACCTGCTCGCCGCCATCGGCATCGGCGAGGTGATCCGGGCCGTCGCCCAGCTCGCCGCCGACGACCCCGAGCGGCCGCACCGCCGGGTCCAGGCGCTGGCCGCGCCCGTCGTGTTCCTCCTGGTCGCCGGGTTCCTCGCCGGCCAGCTCCGGCACGTGCCCGGTGGCCGGGCCAACGACGACGGCAGCTACCGGATCAACGCCACCATCGGGATCCCGGGGCTGGTGTCGGTCGACGTGCCCGACGCCCTCGGGATCGACGTCCGGGGGCGCAACTTCGTGACCGACTGGTCCCGGTGGAACTACTCGGGCTACGAGCGCAAGGACGCCTACCCCGAGTACGCGGGCATCGTCGGCGCGATGGCCGAGGTCGGCGACACCCGTGGCTGCGGGATGTCCATGTGGGAGTACAGCCCGGACCTCAACGGCTACGGCACGCCGATGGCGCTCATGCTCCTGCCCCACTGGACCGACGGGTGCATCGGCTCCATGGAGGGCCTCTACTTCGAGGCGTCCTCCACCACGCCGTTCCACTTCCTGGTGCAGTCCGAGCTGTCGGCCCAGCCGTCCCGGGCCCAGCGGGACCTGCCCTACCGCGAGCTCGACGTCGACGCCGGCGTGGAGCACCTGCAGCTGCTCGGCGTGCGCTACTACATGGCCCGCTCCGCGGAGGCCAACACGGCGGCCCGGGCCCACCCCGACCTCACCGAGGTGGCGGCCGACGGCCCGTGGGTCGTCTACGAGGTGGCCGACGCCGACGTGGTGGAGCCGCTCGCGTTCGAGCCGGCCGTCACCACCGCCGGCCAGGGCCAGCACGAGTGGCTCTGCTCGGGCGAGGACGAGAACGGCCGCTGCACCGGCCCGGCCCTGGACTGGTTCCAGGACCGCGGCGCCAGGGACGTGGCGCTCGCCGCCACGGGTCCGGCCGAGTGGCAGCGCGTCGACCCGGGCGAGACCCCCGACGCCCGTCCCGTGCCCGTCGCCACGGTGTCCGACGTGGTCGAGACCGACGACTCGATCTCCTTCACCGTGGACCGCCCGGGGACCCCCGTGCTGGTCAAGGCGTCGTACTTCCCGAACTGGCGGGCCGACGGCGCCCGCGGCCCGTACCGGGTCGCGCCCAACCTGATGGTCGTCGTGCCGACCGACACCGAGGTGACGCTGCGCTACGCCCGCACGCCGGTCGACCTCGTCGCGCTGGCGCTGTCGCTGGTCGGCGTCGTCGCCCTCGTCGGCCTCGCCCGCCGACCGCGGGTCCGGGTCCGGTCGCTGGCCGACGCGCCCGGGACCGTCGAGCCGACGCCCTGAGGCCCGGGAGCCGGGCGGGGGTGGCGGGGACCGGGGGGTCGGGCGAGGCGGACGGCCGGGCCCCGACGCGCCCCGACGACGTACGCCGCCGGCTCGCCCTGTTCGCCGTGGTCGCCGTCGTGCCGACCAGCCTCGACGTCGGGCTCCTGGTCTGGCTCCGCCAGGGCGTCGGCCTGCCCCTCGTCGTGGCCGACGGCGCGGCCATCGCCGCCGCGTCGGTGGCGTCCTACCTGCTGCACCGGGCGGCCACGTTCCGGCGGAGCCCCTACGCCCGCTGGGTGCGGCACCCGTCGCTCTTCGCCACCGTCGCGCTCGGCTGCGCCGTCGTCGACGTCGCCGTGCTCCGGCTCCTGTTCGCGGCCACCGGCTACGACAGCGTCGTCGGCCTCGTCGCGGCCAAGGTCCCCGCCATCGGCGTCGCCGCGCTCGGGCGGGCCGTCGCCTACCGCTACGTGCTCTCGGAGGTGATCCGGGAGGCCCGGGTGCCGCACCCGAGGCCGCTGGAGGACGGCACGCTGCGGCTGACCGTGGTCGTGCCCGCGTTCCGGGAGCCGGAGCGGATCGGGGAGACCGTCGCCACGCTCCGACGGGAGCTGGCCGACGTCGACCGGGACGGGGGCCTCGAGGTCGTCGTCGTGGACGACGGGTCGGGCGACGCGACGGCGGACGCGGCGCTGGCCGCCGGGGCGACCCAGGTCGTCGTGCTGCCCGAGAACCGGGGCAAGGGCGCAGCGGTGCGGGCCGGGGTGGCCGCCTCCCGCGGTCGGGTCGTGGCCTTCACCGACGCCGACCTGGCCTACGACCCCCCGCACCTGCGGACCCTGCTGGAGCGGGTCGAGGCCGGCTGGGACGTCGTGATCGGCAACCGTCGCCACCCGGAGTCCCGGGTGGCGCGGGCCTCGGGGCTGCGGGCGGCGGGGAGCCGGTTCGTGAACCGCCTGTCGGCCGCGGTCCTGCTCGCCGCGCCCCTCGACACGCAGTGCGGGCTGAAGGGGTTCCGGGGCGACGTGGCCCGGGACCTGTTCGCCCGCTGCCGCATCGACGGCTTCGCCTTCGACATCGAGGTGCTCCACCTCGTCGAGCGGGCCGAGTGGTCGCTGCTGGAGGTCCCGGTCCGCCTCGACGAGACGGGCGCGAGCTCGACCGTGCGGATCCTGCGCGACGTCGTCCGCCTCGGCGCCGACCTGGTCCGGGTGCGCCGGTGGTCGTCGCTCGGGGTCTACGACGACCTGGCCCCGTCGCCGGCGTCGTCGCACGCCCCGGCGCGCGGCGGCGCCTGAGCGCCGGTCAGGCGTGGCCCACGGCCTCGCCGGTCTGGACGGCCCACAGCCCGGCGTAGGCGCCGGGGACGCCCAGCAGCTCGTCGTGGGTCCCGGACTCCACGATCCGACCGCGGTCGAGGACGTGGATGACGTCGGCGTGGCGCACGGTCGAGAGGCGGTGGGCGATCACGAGCGTCGTCCGGTCCCGCGAGATCCGGGCCAGGCTCCGCTGGATGGCCGCCTCGGTCTCGTTGTCGACCGCCGAGGTCGCCTCGTCGAGGAGCAGGACGGCGGGGTCCTTGAGGACCGCCCGGGCGATGGACAGGCGCTGGCGCTGACCGCCCGACAGCGTCTGGCCGCGCTCGCCGACCAGCGTGTCGTAGCCCCGGGGCAGGCCGGACACGAAGTCGTGGATCTCGGCCACCTCGGCGGCGACCACGACCTCGTCGAGGGTGGCGTCGGGGCGGCCGTAGGCGATGTTGTCCCGGACCGTGCCGTGGAACAGGTACACGTCCTGGGACACGAGCCCGGTGAGGCGGCGCAGGTCGACCAGGTCGAGGTCCCGCACGTCGACGCCGTCGACGGTCACCCGGCCCGCGTCCGGGTCGTGGAAGCGGAGCAGCAGCCGGACCAGCGTCGACTTGCCCGAGCCGGTCGGGCCGACGACGGCCGTGGTCCGCCCCGCGGCCAGGTCGATCGAGACGCCGTCGAGGGCGGCCCCCGCGTCGTCGTAGGCGAAGGTGACGTCCTCGAAGGTGACGTGGCCCTCGCCCCGGGCCGGTGCCAGGCGCACCGGGCCCGAGGTGATCCGGGGCTCGGTGTCCAGCACGTCGAGGATGCGGTTCGTGGACGCCATCGCTCGCTGGTACTGGTCGAAGGTCTCGCCGAGGCGGGTCAGGGGCCAGAGCAGCCGCTGGGACAGGAACAGCAGGACGCTGTACTGGCCCACGGTGAGCGACCCGCCCTCCCCGGTCGCCTCCCGGATGGCCTCGAAGCCGCCCCACAGCATCGTGCCGGTGAAGCCGACGAGGATGGCCATGCGGATGAGCGGCGTGAAGGCCGACGACAGGGTGATGGCCCGCCGGTTCGTCTCCCGGTAGCGGTCCGACTCGCCCGCGATGCGCGCCGACTCGCGGTCCTCGGCCGTGAACGACTTCACCGTCGAGATGCCGAGCAGGTTGTTGGCCAGCTGGCCGTTGAGGAAGCCGGCCTGGTTCCGGACCGCCTCGTAGCGCGGCTCGAGCCTGCGCTGGAACCAGAACGAGCCCCACAGGATCAGCGGCATCGGGGCCACGGCGAGGACGGCGACGGTCGGGTCGAGGGCCACGAACACGGCGCCCACGGCCACGACGGTGGTGAGCACCTGGATGATCTCGTTCGCGCCGATGTCGAGGAAGCGCTCCAGCTGGTTGACGTCGTCGTTGAGGACCGCCATCAGGTCGCCCGTGGCCCGCTCCTGGAACCACTCGTGGTCGAGGCGCTGCACGTGGCCGTACGCGTCGAGCCGGAGGTCGTGCTGGAGGTCCTGGGCCAGGTTGCGCCACGCCACGCGGTGCAGGAACTCGAAGAGCGACTCCGCGGCCCAGACCAGGAACGTGAGGACGGCCAGCCCGACGATCTGGGACCGCTGGGTCGACAGCCCGAGCCAGGCGTCGAGGACGCCGCCGCCGTCGGGGGTGGCGACGACGTCCACGGCGAGGCCGATCAGCAGGGGAGGGGCGAGGTCGAAGAGCTTGTTCAGCACCGACCAGGCCGTGGCCCAGCGCACGCGGGTCCGGTGCGGGCCGGCGTAGCGCCACAGGCGGACGAGTGCGGCCCGGGCGTCGCCCCCCTCGGGGTGCGCGGGGTCGGGGGTGGCGGTGGTGGCGTCGTCGGCCATCCGGGCAGTCTGGCGTCCGCCGGGCCCGGGCACGTCCCCCGTTCCCCGGGTCCGTGGCCGTCGCTTGCGGTTCGGGCCGACCGCCGACCACCCTGCACCCGTGGCCGACATCGATGCCGTCTTCAAGGCGTACGACATCCGGGGCACCGTCCCCGACCAGCTCGACGCCGACCTCGTCCGCGCCGTGGGCGTGGGCTTCGCCCGCTTCGTGCGGACCCAGCCCGAACCCCACGAGCGCGTCCTCGTCGCCCGGGACATGCGCCCCTCCGGCGTGGAGCTCGTCGACGCCTTCTGCGAGGGCGTGACCAGCCAGGGCCTCGACGTGACCCGCCTCGGGCTGGCCTCGACCGACCTCCTCTACTTCGCGGCCGGTCGGCTCGACGCCCCCGGCGCGATGTTCACCGCCTCGCACAACCCCGCCGGGTACAACGGCATCAAGATGTGCCTGGCCGGGGCCAAGCCGATCGGCGCCGACACCGGCATGGACGTCATCAAGCAGACCGTGCTCGACGGCGACCTCGCCCCCCGGGGCACCCCGGGCACCGTCGACGACGCCGACCTCCTGGCCGACTTCGCCGACCACGTCCGCTCCTTCGTCGACACCTCCGTCCTCCGTCCGCTCAAGGTCGTGGCCGACACGGCCAACGGCATGGGCGGCCTCGTCGTGCCCGCCGTGTTCGACGGCCTGCCCTTCGACGTCGAGATCCTCTACCCCGAGCTCGACGGCACCTTCCCCAACCACCCGGCCGATCCGCTCAACACCGAGAACCTGCGCGACCTCCAGGCCCGGGTCCGCGCCGTCGGCGCCGACGTCGGCCTCGCCTTCGACGGCGACGCCGACCGCGTCTTCCTCGTCGACGACGAGGGCGAGCCGGTGTCGGGCTCCACGACCACGGCGATCGTCGCCGCCGGGGTGCTGGCCAAGGAGCCGGGCGCCACGATCCTGCACAACCTGATCTGCTCCAAGAGCGTGCCCGAGGTCGTCCGCGAGCGGGGCGGGACCCCCGTCCGCACGCGCGTCGGGCACTCCTTCATCAAGGCCGAGATGGCCCGCACCGGGGCGGCGTTCGGCGGCGAGCACTCGGCGCACTACTACTTCCGGGACAACTGGCGGGCCGACTCGGGCGCCATCGCCTCGCTCGTCGTGCTCGAGCAGCTCTCCACGTCCGGGGCGCGCCTGTCCGAGCTGCGCCGCCCCTTCGAGCGCTACGCCGCCTCCGGGGAGATCAACACGACCGTCGACGACGCCGCCGCCGTGATCGAGCGCGTGTCGGCCGCCTACGACGGCTGCGAGCAGGACCGGGTCGACGGGCTGACCGTCGACTGCGGCGACTGGTGGTTCAACCTCCGCCCGTCCAACACCGAGCCCCTCCTGCGCCTCAACCTCGAGGCGCCCGACGCGGCCACGGTCGACGAGAAGGTCGCCGAGGTGCGCGGCCACTTCGCGTGACGGACCCGGCGAACGGGTAGAACGTCGCCATGGCCCTGGACAAGCTGCTGCTCGACATCCTCGCCTGCCCCGAGGACAAGGGACCCCTCTGGTACTTCGAGGACGAGCAGGTCCTGCTCAACCCCCGCCTGAAGCGGACCTACGCGATCCGCGAGGACATCCCGATCATGCTGATCGACGAGTCGACCACGCTCGACGACGGCGAGGTCGAGCGCCTCCTGGCCAAGGCCGAGTCCGAGGGGATCGGGCCGACCTTCGACCCCGACGACGCGAGCTGATGCCGCTCCTGCCGGAGGGCCCCATCGACACCCTCGGGGTGCTCGACCACCTGCTCGCCACGCCCGAGGCCGTGGCCGCGGCCCGCGACGCCGAGGTCGAGGTCCCGCCCTTCGCGGGTGTGCACGGCACCGTGCTGCTCGCCACGGGCGCCGACGTCGAGGTGGCCCGCGCCGCCCAGGCGCTGGTGCAGCCGTGGTCGCCGGTCCCGGTGTTCGTCCACACCGGACACCGCGTCCCGGCCTTCGTCTCCGACGAGTGGCGCGTCGTGCTGGTGTCGAGCCGCGGGGACGCCCCCGGGGCGCTGGCCACCGCGCACGACCAGCTGGCCGGCGCCGTCGACCACCGGGCCGTGCTCACCGCCGTCGGCTCCGGCGAGGTCGTCGACGCCGTGGCCGAGGCCGGTGGCGCCGTCGTCACCTGCCCCGTCGACGCCCCGGCGGCCCGCTACGCCTTCGCCCCGACCCTCGTCTCCCTCCTGCGGCTCCTCGACGGTCTCGGGGCCATCTCGACGCCCCTGGGCGGGCCCGGGCTCCCCGAGGCCCTGGACGCCGCCGTCGAGCAGCTGACCCGTCGCCGTGACCAGGTCGGCGCCGAGGGCGAGCCCGCCCGCCTGGCCCGCCGCATCGGGCGCACCCTCGTCCTCGCCCAGGGCCACGGCCCGCTCGGCCAGGCCGCCGCGGCCCGCCTCGCGGCCACGGTCTCCGACGACGCCAAGGTGGCCGCCTTCGCCACCGGGCTCCCCGAGCAGGCCGCCCACGCCCTGTCCGGCTGGGGCCAGCACGGCGACGTCACCCGGCAGGTCTTCACGCTCGTCGGCCTCCGCCACGACCACGAGCACGACGCGGACGCCGCCGTCGCCGGACGGGTCGACGAGCTGCTCGAGGAGGTCGTCGCCTCCCGCCTCGAGCTGCGCGCCGAGGGGCGCAGCCCGCTGGCCCAGCTGCTCGACCTCGTGCTCGTCGGCGACCTCCTCGCCTGGCACCTGGCCCAGGTCAACGAGATCGACCCCGGTCCGAGCGGCGTCGCGCTCTGAGCGGGCTGGGGTCTGCGGCGCCCCGGCGCCCGCCTCCTAGGCTCGGGGCATGTCGCTCCTCGATCCCCGGCACGACATCCGCCTCGAGTTCTGCGTGCCGTGAAACTACGTGCCCCGAGCCGTCGGTCTGGCGGACGAACTCCTCAGCGGCTGGTCGCCGATCATCCGCACCCTCGACCTGGTGCCCGCCGACAAGGGCCGGTTCGAGCTCACCATCGACGGTGAGCTGGTCTTCTCGAAGGCCGAGCTCGGTCGCCACGCCGAGCCGGGCGAGATCGTCGCGATCGCCCGGCGGGTGATGGGTGACGAGATCCCCCGGGACTGAGCGCCGAGCCCCGCACCCGGCCGAGCGCGCCGCCGTGGTCGCGGCGGCCGCCCTCGCCGCCGCCGTCGTGGCCGCGTGGTCGACGGCCGTGGTCGGCCCGTTCGTGTTCAAGGACGAGGGCGGCTACGCCGCGGTCGCCGACCTCCTCGCCGGTGGGTCGGCCGACCTGCGCGGCCCCGGCTTCGCCGCCGGCCTCGGGGTGGTGCTCGCCCCGGTCGCGGCCCTGGCCGACCCCGCTGCGCTGCACCGGGCCGCGCAGCTCCTGGACGCCGCGGCCGTGGCCGCCACCGTGTGGGTGCTGTGGCGCCTCGGACGCCGCGCCGTCGGCGCCGACGCCGTGCCCGCCGTCGCCCTGGCCGCCGCCGGCGCGCTGAGCGCCGCGGCCGTCGTCCAGGGCGCCATGATCCTGCCCGAGACCCTGCTCACGCTGGCCACGGCGGCCACCGTGCTCGCCGTCCACCGGGCCCTCGACGCGGTGCCCCCGGACGCAGGGCCCCCGGACGCAGGGCCCCCGGACGCGGTCTCGCCGGAC
>CAZCEZ010000045.1:23932-28272 GCA_964497795.1 uncultured Acidimicrobiaceae bacterium
GCCCCCGGACGCAGGGCCCCCGGACGCAGGGCCCCCGGACGCGGTCTCGCCGGACGACGGGCTCTCGGACCGGAGGGGCCACGGCCGCTGGGCCGTGGCCGGCGGCCTGCTGGCCGCCGTCGCGGCCGGCCTCCACGCCCGGGCCCTCGTCCTGGTCGTCGCCGTGGTGGTCGTGGCCGTCGCCGCCGTCGCCGTCCGGGCCGTCCCGGCCCGGGTCGGGGCCCGGCTCGCCGTGCCCGCCCTGCTCGGGACGGTCGCCGTGCGCATCGGGCAGGGCGCGGTCGACGCCGCCCTCCACCCGCTCGGGACCACGCCGCCCATCGGGGGCTCGCCCCTCGGCGCCCTCGGCTCGCCCGACGGCCTGGCCGTCGCCGCCCTCGGCCAGCTCTGGTACCTGCTGGTCGCCACGGCCGGCCTCGCCGCCCTCGGGGCCGCCGCCCTCCTCGCCGACGCCGGGCCCGTCGCCCGCGCCCTGCTGGACCGGGTCCGGCCGGGCCGGACCGTTCCCGGCGGGCGGCCGGTCGGGCGGCAGGGCGGGCGGGCACCGTGGGCCGGCGCCCTCGTGGTGCTCGGCGTGCTCGGATCGCTCGCCCTGTCCACCTACGGCTCCTACGAGGTGGCCCTGGCCCGCGTCGCCCGTCCCGACCAGGTCACCTACGGGCGGTACCTGCAGCAGTGGGCACCCGTGCTCGTCGTGTGGGCGCCGGCGTGCGGTCGACGGGCCGCCGCGGCGGCGGTGGCGGTGGCCGCGGCCGGGGTCGGCGGCGGGGCCCTCGTCCTGCACGGGTGGTTCGACGCCTCGACCTGGGACCGGCCCGTCGCCTGGCACAACGCCGCCGCCACCTGGCTGGGCCGGGAGGCCTTCGGGGCCGACCACCTCGTGCGCACCGGTGCCGTGGCCGCCCTGGCGGTGGTCGCGCTCGGCGTCGTGGCGGCGGCCGGCACGCGACCGGTCCGCTGGACCCTGCCCGCCGCCGTGGTCCTCGCCGCGTCGCTGCTCGCCGGGCACGGCCTCGTCCGGGGCCCGGGCGACGGACCGGGCTGGGCCGGGGCCAACTCGGCGGCGTGGGCCGACCGGCACCGCATCGCCGACGTCGCCGCCGAGGCGGGCGACCCGGTCGCCGTGGACATGACGCGGGTGCTCGACGGCTTCTGGGCGTACAACGCCCAGTTCTGGGTCCGCGACCTCGAGGTGGTGCCGCACCTCGGCGACCTCCCCGACGGCGTGGCCCTGGTGCTCGGCGACACGTCCACGCCGCCGGTTCCCGGCGCCGTGCTCGTCGCCGACGAGCGCTTCGCCGACCTGGGTCTGTGGGCGCTCGACGAGCGCGCCGCCGACCGTGCCGTGGCGGCGCGGATGGCGCGGGATGTCCCGGCGCCGGGGCCCTGACCTAGCCTCGTCCGGTGCTCGAGAGCGCCGCCGCCACCCTGGCACTCGCCGCCGTCGCCCTCGTGCCCGGCCTGCCCCTCGGCGTGCTCGTCCACCGTCGCAGCCGGCCCGGCGCCGGGGTCGTGTGGGCCACCGGGCTCGTCGCCGGCATCTGCGCGTGGATGCTCGTCGGGCTGCCGGCGGTCCACCACGGCTTGTTCCGCACCGCGCCCATGGCGCTCGCCGGCGGTCTCGTCGCGGCCGCGGCGTGGGTCGCGGCCCGTCCCCACCTCGACCTCCTCCGACCCGGGCGCCCGGGCGCCCTCGCCGGCGTCCTGGCCGCGTGCCTCCCCGTCGGGCTGTGGCTCCGCGACGACCCGGTGTACTTCGCCTACCAGGTCGCGGACTTCGGCGAGTACGTGAACCGGGGCAACGTGCTGGCCGACGGCGGGCGCTTCGGCGGCTTCTTCGTGAACGGGTTCCCGCTGCTGCTCGGCGAGTCGGCGCTGCTGCTCGGCGAGGCCCGCACGCCCGCCGTCATGCCCCTGCTCGGGCTCGCCCTCGCCGCCGCGATCCTCGCCACCCTGTCGCTGCTCGCCGTGGAGCGGTGGGTGATCGGCGGCGTCGCCGTGTGGCTGACCGTCCAGGTCCACAGCGTCTGGTTCTCCCAGTTCCCCGCCTCCGAGACCCCCTACGCCGTGCTCCTGGTCGCCGCCGTCGGGATCGGCGTCGTCGCCCTCGGGGGTCGGCGCGCCGGCGACGCGGCGGCCGCGCCCGGCGAGGACGGCCGCAGCCGCCCGACGACCGAGGACCGCCTGGTCGGCGTCGTGGGCGGCGCCGTCGTCGGCCTGCTGCTCGTCGTCGTGCGCGGGAACGGCCTCGTGCTGCTCCCCGTGGTCGTGCTCGCCCTCGGGCTGGCGCCCGCCTTCGCCGACCCGGAGCGGACCGCCGCGCTGCGCGCCCACCTCGCTGCGCTGTCGGCCGGGCTGTGGGTCGGCACGCTCTACGACGCCCGCTTCAACCCGGCGTACTTCCTGGACCTCCAGTCCGAGCGCCGTCTGCCCGGGCCCGTCGCCGAGCGGTTCACCCGGATCGACGAGGTCCCCTGGGCGCTGGCGTTCTCCGCGCTCGTCGCGGTGGGCGTCGCCGCCGCCTGGTGGGTGGGCGTGGTCCTGGCCCGGCGCGCCACCACCGACCGGGCCCGGGCCCTGCTCCGCCGGGCCGCCTTCGGCGTCGTCGCCCTCGGCACGGCCGCCGTCCACGTCGTGCAGCTGCGCATCGCCTGGCAGCCCCGCTACGAGGCCCTCGGGGTGCTGCTGTGGCTGGCGCCGGGCGCGGCCCTCGTGACGTGGTGGTGGTTCGCCCGCGACCGCCACCTCGACGCCGCCCGCCGCTTCGGGCTCGGCTTCCCGCTGCTGGTCGCCCTCACCATGGGCACGTTCCAGACCACCCGCATGACCAAGTCGGTCACGATCGACTCCCAGTGGTTCCTGTACTGGGACCGCTACTTCTTCTCCGAGGTCCTGCCCATGCTCGTGGTCGCCGGTGGCGTCGCCGCCTCGGCGCTGCTCGCCTGGACCCGCATCCGGGGGCGGGGCGTCCACCGGGCCGCCGTCGGCGCCGGCCTGGTCGTGCTCGGCGCGGCCCTCGCCGACACCGCCGCCCCGACCGCCCGGGCCGGGGAGCAGGCCATGTTCGCCGACGCCTACGACGAGCTGGTGGCCGTCGACGCCCTGCTGCCCGACGGGGTGCCCGTCGCCTACGACGGCTACGACACGGTCCCCTCGGGCTGGTTCTGGTCGAACTCGAGTCGCGTCGTGGGCAACCCGCTGGTCGAGACCTTCGACAACGTGATCCTCAACCCGGCCGGGGCGACGAGCCGCGACCCCGACCCGACCGAGGCCGAGCTCGTGGCCCTGCTGGCCGACGGCGGCGTCGGCGAGCTCACCCTGCTCCAGGTCGACGGCGCCCCGACGTGGGACCAGCCCTGGGGCGAGCGGCTCGCCGGGACCGTGCTCGGCACGACGACGATCGACATCGAGCGCCTGGACGGGCGGAGCCAGGTGGCGCCCGAGGACCAGCGCTGGGTCACCTCCGTGCTCCACGTGCGGGTCGTGCGCCTGGTGCCGGCCGACGGCACGGTGGTCGCGGCCCCGGGCGGTGGCGGCCCGGGTGGTGAGGACGACTCGGCGGCTGCCACCCTGGACGCCGCCGGCTGACATGGGTGGCGCAGGAGCGTCCAGCCGCACTCACCAACCGAACGACGGGCGCGCCGAGGCCGGCGCGCCGCGGAACACCAGGAGCGCTCACCCGTGATCGAACGCCGCTACCCAGACCACGACTTCGAGGTCGCCGACCTCACCCTGGCCCCGTGGGGCCGCAAGGAGATCCAGCTCGCCGAGGTGGAGATGCCCGGCCTGATGGCGCTGCGGGGCGAGTACGCCGACGCTCAGCCCCTCGCCGGGGCCCGCATCACCGGCTCGCTGCACATGACCGTGCAGACCGCCGTGCTCATCGAGACCCTGACGGCGCTGGGCGCCGAGGTCCGGTGGGTGTCCTGCAACATCTTCTCGACCCAGGACCACGCGGCGGCCGCCGTCGCCGTCGGCCCCGAGGGCACCGTCGACCGCCCCCGCGGCGTGCCGGTGTACGCATGGAAGGGCGAGACGCTGGCCGAGTACTGGTGGTGCACCGAGCAGGCCCTGCGCTGGCCGACCGGGCCCCACGGCGAGACGGACCGGACCTACGGCCCGAACATGATCCTCGACGACGGCGGCGACGCCACGCTCCTGGTCCACAAGGGCCTCGAGTACGAGAAGCTCGGCGCCGTCCCCGAGGCCACCGACGACGACTCCGAGGAGTGGACCGAGGTCCTCGCCCTCCTCCAGCGCCTCCACGCCGAGAACCCGGCCCTCTGGCACGGCATCGCCCCCGACATCAAGGGCGTCACCGAGGAGACCACCACCGGCGT
>CAZCEZ010000046.1:0-27709 GCA_964497795.1 uncultured Acidimicrobiaceae bacterium
AGAGCTCCGCACCATCGTCCGCAACTTCCTCGAGGCCAAGTCCTCCGAGGAGGCCGTGCGCGAGCAGATGGAGACCGAGCAGGGCTACGACGACGCCGTCTGGACCCAGATGGCCGAGCAGATGGCGCTGCAGTCCCTCATCATCCCCGAGGAGTACGGCGGCTCGGGCTACTCCTACGTCGAGCTGTGCGTCGTGCTCGAGGAGATGGGCCGCGCCCTGCTGTGCGCCCCCTACTTCTCGACCGTGGTGCTCGCCGCCAACACCATCCTCCAGAGCGGCGACGACGCCGCCAAGAAGGAGCTGCTCCCCGGCATCGCCTCCGGCGAGACCAAGGCGACCCTGGCCCTCACCGAGGCCAACGGCCGCTGGGACGAGGACGGCATCACCGCCACCGCCACCAAGGACGGCGACGCCTGGAAGATCTCGGGCGAGAAGATGTTCGTGCTCGACGGCCACACCGCCGACCTGATCGTCGTCGCGGCCAAGACCGGCGCCGGCACCAGCCTCTTCACGGTCCAGGCCGACGCCGCGGGCCTCACCCGCGAGGCGCTGTCCACCATGGACCAGACCCGCAAGCAGGCCAAGCTGACCTTCGACGGCACGCCGGCCCAGCTGCTCGGCACCGACGGCGGCGGCTGGTCGGTCCTCGAGACCGTCCTCGACCTCGTCGTGGTCGCCCTGGCCGCCGAGCAGGTCGGTGGCGCCCAGCTCGTGCTCGAGATGGCCGTCCAGTACGCCAAGGACCGCGTCCAGTTCGGCCGGCCCATCGGCTCGTTCCAGGCCATCAAGCACAAGTGCGCCGACATGCTCCTCGAGGTCGAGTCGGCCAAGTCCGCCGCCTACTACGCCGCCTGGTGCGCCGCCGAGATGAACGACGAGCTGCCCTCGGTCGCCTCGCTGGCCAAGGCCTACTGCTCCGAGGCGTACTTCCACGCCGCCGCCGAGAACATCCAGATCCACGGCGGCATCGGCTTCACCTGGGAGCACCCGGCCCACCTGTACTTCAAGCGGGCCAAGTCCTCCGAGCTGCTCTTCGGCGACCCGACCTACCACCGCGAGCTGCTCGCCCAGCGCATCGGGATCTGAGCCCGACCTGCTCGCAGGGATCTGATCGAGGGGGCGCCCGAGGGCGCCCCCTCGGCGCGCCCGGGGACGGATCCGCGAGATCCCGTGAAGGATCCGGGAGGCCCGTGCGTCTGAGAGGGTGATGCACGCCATGACCACGCCTCCGGGCACCGGTCCAGGGCTCACCGGGCGCCGACGGCGACCCGGACGGGCCCCGGACGACGCCCACCTGCTCGCCGCCGCCCGCACGGGCGACGCCGCCGCCTTCACCGCCCTGGTCCGCCGCCACGACGACCGGGCCCGCGCCCTGGCCTGGAGCCTGCTGCGCGACCCGGCCGCCATGGACGACGCCCTCCAGGAGGCGTACCTGAAGGCCTGGCGCAGCCTGGCGGGGTTCCGGGGCGACGCCGCGTTCGGCACCTGGCTCCACCGGATCGTCCGCAACACCTGCCTGGACCACCTGCGCCGCCGTCGGCCCACGGTCGCCCTCGTCGACGACGGCCCCCACGACGACCCCGACGCCGCCTGGCGGGCCCCGGCCGGTGGCCTGCGCGACGAGCGCGCCCCCGCCCCGGACGCCGCCGGCGAGCGCATGGCCGTCGCCGACGCCCTCGCCACCCTCGATCCCGACACCCGGCTGGCCCTGGTCCTCGTCGACCGCGACGGCCACCCCTACGACGAGGTCGCCGAGCTGCTCGGCGTGCCCGTCGGCACCGTGGCCAGCCGACTCCACCGCGGCCGGCGCGCCCTGCGCGCCGCGCTCGCCGAACCGCAGACCGACACCGCCGACGACGACGCCCGAGGGGGCCGACGATGAGCCGAGACCACGACACCACGTCCTCCGGCGACGAGCGCGACCCCGTCGTCGCCCGCGCCCTCGGCACCCTCGAGGTGCCCGACCACCGCCCCGGCTTCTGGGACGACCTCGAGGCCGCCCTGGTCCGGTCCGGCGCCGACGACCCGCAGGTCGGCGGTTCCGAGGCCGAGGACGGCACCGCCGCCGACGTCGTGCCCCTCGCCCCCCGCCCGACGACCCGGGACGCCGCCGCCGTCCGGACCTCCCGCCGCCGGCTCCTGGCCGTGGCCGCCGCCGGCCTCGCCCTGGTGGGCGCCGTCGGCCTCCTGACCCGCGGCGCCGACGAGCAGCGCAGCGGCCTCGACGTCGCCGACGTGCCCGGCGAGGGCACGCCGACCGACCCCGCACCCGACGGCCAGGCGTCCACGCCGGCCGCCGAGCAGGCCGCCGCCGTCGTCGACGAGTGGCTGACCGCCCTCGCCCGGGGCGATGGCGACCGCGCCCGAGGGCTGCTCGCACCCGCGTCGGCACCGGTGACCGACGACGCGGCCTGGGACGACCTGCTCAGCGGGCTGACCGAGGGCGCCGGCGCCTTCGCCCCCGGAGGCGCCGTGCAGGACCGCACCGCGGCCGTCGTGTCGCTGTCCGGGTCCGGCCGGCCCGACGCCCACGTCGTCACCGTGTCCGGCACGGTCACCCGGGAGGGCGTGGTCGAGGACGCCGCCCACGCCGTGGTCACCCTGGCCACGCCCGACGGCCCCCGCATCTCCCTCGACCTCGGCACCACGCTCTCGCTGGAGCCGGCCATGGACCCCTTCGAGGTCACGGTCGACTCCGGGACGCTGGTGCTGGTGTCCGTCGACGGCGCGGCCCCCGTCGACCTCGGCACCGTCGACGACGGCGAGCGCGACTTCCCGACGGTGCTCGTCGACGTGGCCTCCCTGGCCGGTCCCGGTCGCCACGTCGTCACCGTGGTCGCCGTCCGGGACGGCGCCGTGGTCGCCCGGGCCCAGGTCGTGCAGGCGGGCGAGGCCCTCGTCCCCGGCGGCGAGCCCGGAGCCGGTGTCGTGGTGGAGGAGGACGCCTCCCCGCTGCTCGGCGCCTACCGGGTGCGGGCCGCCCACGTCGCCGACGACGGCGGCGACCGCACCTGCTTCACGATCGAGACCGGCGACGGCGTGTTCGCGGGGCCCTGCGTCGACGCCGACGGCGGGTTCGCCCAGGCCGCCACGTCCGAGGGCCAGGGCTTCCTGCTCGGCGTCGTGGCCGACCCGGCCGCGTCGGTGGTCGAGGTCGAGCTCGACGGGGACGCGGTCGTCCCGGTGCTGACCGAGGTGCCGCCCACGGGCGTCCGGGCCTTCGGGTTCGCCCTCGGCGGCCGGGTGGTCGCGGTCCGCACCCTCGACGTGGACGGCCGGGTGCTGACCGAGATCCGGCCCTGACGACGACGGGCCGGGTCCGACGACCGGGGAGGGGCGCGACGGCGGGGTGGCCATGGTGCGTGGCCACCCCGCCGTCTCCCTGGTTCCCCTTGCTGGGAGTCGGACGCCGGAGCCATGCCCCGATCCCGACGTCCTGCCCCACCCATCGGCGTCGCAGGCGCGGACGTGAGCCCGAGGCGGCGAAATCCTCGCCGGGCAATAGCGTGCACCCCGTGATCTGGGTCTTCGTGGTGCTCGGTGCGCTGCTCGTGTTCGCCATCGCCGCCGCGTTCGTGGGCACCGAGGCGTTCCGGCTGGGGCACACCCCGACCACGTCGGTCTTCGACCTCGACGAGGCCACCGGCTACGTCGCCGACCGGCTCTCCGACGAGGCCGCCGTCGGCCTCACCATGGACGAGGTCCGGTCCCTCATCCAGTTCTCCCTCGAGCACCTGCGGGCCAAGGGCGTGTCGGCCATGCCCGGCGAGGAGCTCGACCTCGACGCCGAGGGTCCGCCCGTCGTGCTCGCCGACGACGACGCCGTGGCCGTCGTGCTCGGCCGGGCCGACGAGGCCGAGCTGGTCGTCACCGACGTCGCCGTGCTCGAGGTCCTCGACCTGCTGCTCGCCCACCTCGTCGACATCGGCGCCGTCGGGCCCGCCGTCCCCGCCCCCCGGGATCCCGACGCCTGAGCGCAGGTCGGGTCACACGGCGTTCACGGATTCCGACGAGACGCGTCCGCCCCGTTCTGTTTGACTGGTGGGCACCAGAGAAGGGAGGTGGTCCAACACCATGGAAGACAGTTGTATCGGGACCCTGGAGGTGGCTGGCCGCTAGGTCAGTCCCGGAGTCCAACTCACACGGACCGACCTGGTGGAATCCCACCAGGCCACCGCCGAGCCAACCCGGCCGACACTGGTCCCAGTCGGCACGAACGGGCGCTCGGTCCAGAACGACGGAACGGGGAGGCCCGGCTTTGCCGGACGCCTCCCCGTCCCGCGTATCGTGCCCTGCATGAGCGACCGCCTCGTCCGCGCCGAGGAGCACCGCTGGCTCGGTGACAAGCGCACCTTCGTCGTCCACGACCAGGACCACGTCTGCGACCCCGCCGTGCTCGAGTCCATCCGCGAGGCGGAGTCCTGGCTGGTGTTCGGCCCCGACACCTCCGTCGAGGCCCGCAACCGCGGCTACGAGGTCTGCAAGGCCTGCGCGGCCAAGGCCCCCGCCGACGACGCGGCCTGAGCCGCGGTCGTCCGACCGAGTGGACGAGCACTTCGCCTCCGGGCCGCTCGACCTCGTCGGCCACCTGGCCGGCGTGACCACATCGGGCCCGCCCCGGCCCGCCGTCGTGCTCGTCCACGGCTACCCGTCCGGCCCCGCCGGCACCGCCGGCGCGACCTCCGGTCTGCCCGAGCTCGCAGACCGCATCGCAGCCGACATGGACATGGTCGCCTTCGCCCCCTGCCTGCGGGGACTGGGCGGCAGCGGCGGCGAGTTCTCGGTGAAGGGCTGGAAGAACGACGTCCACGCCGCCGTCGCCCACGTCCGGGCCACGAACCGCGTCTCGGGCGTCTGGCTCGCCGGCTTCGGCACCGGTGGCGCCCTGGCCGTGTGCGCCGGCGCCGACGACGAGGACATCCGGGGCGTGGCCGCGCTGGCCGCGCCGGCCGACTTCGACGACTGGGCGTCCAACCCCCGCCAGCTGCACGCCCACGCCCGCCAGGTCGGCATCGTCTCGGGCGACGCGACCTCGGCCCTGCTCGACGGGTGGGCCCGGGAGATGCGCCTCACCAAGGCGGTCGACGGCGCCGCCCGCCTCCGCCCCCGCCAGCTGCTCGTGGTCCACGGCGGCGACGACGACCTCGTCCCCGACTTCGACGCCCGGGTGATCGCCGACGCCCACACCGCCGCCGAGCTGCGCCTGCTCGACGGGGCCGGCCACCGCCTCCGCCACGACCCCCGCGCCATGGCGATCCTGCTGGGCTGGCTCGACCGCCAGCGCACCGCCGCCGTGCGGCGGGTGGCTGGCTGACGCAGAGGCGAGTTGCGAGGCGCAGCCGAGCAACTCGAGGAACCCGGAGGTCGCCCTTCGACCGGAGGGTTCACTCCTGCTTGGTCTTCTTCTTGGCCTTCTGCTCCTTCTTCCACCGGCGGACCTCGAGGAGCGCCTCCTCGGAGGACACGTCGGCCACGGAGCGGGGCGTGTCGTCGGCGAAGGGGCCGGCGACCTCCTCCCAGCCGTCGGGGGTCTTGCCGAAGCGCTTGGCGAGGATGGCGATGAAGATCTTGGTCTTCTCGTCGCCGTAGCCGGGCACCTCGCGCAGCCGGTCGTAGATGGTCTGCGCGCTGCGCACGCCCTTCCAGATCTTGTCGGCCCGGCCGTCGTAGTGCTCCACGACGTGGGCGCACACGGCGTGGACCCGCTCGCCCATCGACTTGGGGAACCGGTGGATGGCGGGCTTCTCGCGGCACACGTCCACGAAGTCCTCGACCGGCATCTCGGCGATCCTGGCAGGGTCGAGGTGCCCGAGCCGCTCCCGGAGCGTGAAGGGGCCGGTGAAGGCCCACTCCATCGGGACCTGCTGGTCGAGCAGCATGCCGAGCAGCAGGGCGAGCGGGTCCTCGACGAGCAGGTCGTTCGCCTCGGGGTTGTCGGTGATGGGGATGGAGGCCTTGGCCATGGGCCGAGGATACGAGCGGCCGGCGCTCAGGACTCCAGGGCCGCGGCCATCCGCTCGAGCGTGGCCTCCATGCCGGCCCGGTTGTGGGCGTCGCGGTCCTCGACGCCGGAGATCTCCTTGGAGGCCTCCCGGAACGCCTCGGGGATGAAGTTCATCGACCACTCGGTGACCTTCGTGCCGCCGTCGACCGGCTCGAGCTCGTAGCCCCAGCGGGAGAAGCGGAAGCCGTCGGCGTCGCCCTCGAACACGAAGCGCCGCTCGGGCTCGACCTCGACGACGACGGCCTTGGTCGTCCACTCGAAGGTGCCGTTGCGGTTCTCGCCCTCGAACGCGGCGCCGACCTCGGGGCCGGACGCGCCGTCGAGCCACCGGCAGGTGTGGCACTCGGGGGACCACTCGCCCATCCGGGTGACGTCGGTGATCGCGGCCCAGACGTCGGCGGGGCTGGCGGCGATCGTGCGGGAGACCTCGTTGCGCTCGGACATGGTCGGCGACCCTAGGTCGCCGACGCCCCGGTCAGCGGAGCCACGGCGGCGCGACGTCGGGGTCGATGCCGTGGGCCTCGATCGCCTCCCGGACCACGCCGGGCTCGACCTCGCCCTGCTCGGCCAGCTCGGCGAGGACGGCGACCACCACGTGGCCGGCGTCGACCTCGAAGAAGGCCCGCAGCGCCTCCCGGGTGTCGGAGCGTCCGAAGCCGTCCGTGCCCAGCGACGTGAAGGGCCGCTCGACCCAGCGGGCGACCTGGTCCGACACCGCCGTCATGTAGTCCGTGACGGCGACGACGGGCGCGGCGCGGCCGGCGTCGTCGGCCTCGTCGACCAGGCGCCGGGCCACCAGCGGGCGGCGGCGGTCCTCGCCCGGGTGCAGGCGGTTCCACCGCTCCTGCTCGAGCGCGTCCTCGCGCAGCTTCTTGTACGACGTCGCCGACCACAGGTCGGCGGCGACGTCCCAGCGCTCGGCCAGCTCGTCCCGGGCCGCCTCGGCGGCACCGAAGGCGCTGCCCGAGAACAGGATCGTCGCTCGCCTCGACGGGCCCTCGGGCGCCGGCGCGAAGCGGTACAGGCCGCCGATGACGCCGGCGGCGACGTCCGACGCGTGGGGGTCGGCGGCGTCGTCGCCGAGCCCGGGCAGGGCGGGCATCGGGATCGTCTCGTTGTAGAGCGTCAGGTAGTAGACGACGTCGCGCATCTCGTCGGGCGTGTCCGGCGAGTACATGCGGTCCAGGCCGGCCTTGACGATCAGCGCCACCTCGTAGGCGAAGGCCGGGTCGTAGGCCTCGACGGTGGGCACCGTGGAGGCCAGCAGCAGGGAGTGTCCGTCCTGGTGCTGGAGGCCCTCGCCGGTGAGCGTGGTCCGCCCGGCCGTGGCGCCGAGCAGGAAGCCGCGCGCCCGGGCGTCGGCCGCGGCCCAGATCAGGTCGCCGACCCGCTGGAAGCCGAACATCGAGTAGAAGATGTAGAAGGGCACCATCGGCACGCCGCGGTTGCTGTGCGAGGTGCCCGCCGCGATGAAGCTGGCCATCGAGCCGGCCTCGGTGATGCCCTCCTCGAGGATCTGGCCGTCCTGGCCCTCGGTGTAGGACAGCAGCAGGTCGTGGTCGACGGGCTCGTAGAGCTGGCCGCGGGAGGCGTAGATCTTGATCTCCCGGAACAGGCTGTCCATGCCGAACGTGCGGGCCTCGTCGGGGACGATGGGCACGACCCGGTCGCCGAAGCCGTCGTCACGGGTGAGGTTCCGCAGCAGGCGGGTGAACCCCATCGTCGACGCGACCTCCTGGCCGCCGGAGCCGGCGAGCAGCTCGTCGAAGGCCGTGGTGGCCGGCAGGGTCAGCGGCCTGCGCTCGGGCACGGGCCGGGACGGGAGCGACCCGTCGAGGGCCTTGGTCCGGCTGCGCAGGTACTCGGCCTCCGGCGAGCCCTCGGCGAGGGTGATGTAGGGCGGCTCGGCGTCGTCGGTCAGGGACGACTCGGGCACCTCGTCCTGGAGGTACAGCCGGTCCCGGAGCGTGCGGAGCTGCGCGAGCGTCATCTTCTTGATCTGGTGGGTCGCGTTGCGACCCTCGACGCCCTCGCCCAGCGTCCAGCCCTTGATCGTCTTGGCCAGGATGACCGTGGGCCGTCCCTCGGTCTCGGTCGCGGCCTTGTAGGCGGCGTAGAGCTTCTTGTAGTCGTGGCCGCCGCGGGGCAGGTTGCGCAGCTCGTCGTCGGAGAGGTGCTCGACCAGCTTGCGCAGGCGCGGGTCGGGTCCGAAGAAGTCGTCGCGGATGTAGTCGCCGCCCTCGACCGCGTAGCGCTGGAACTGCCCGTCGACGGTCGTGTTCATCTTGTTGAGCAGCACGCCGTCGACGTCGCGCTGGAGCAGCTCGTCCCACTTCGAGCCCCACACGACCTTGATGACGTTCCAGCCGGCCCCCCGGAACACCGCCTCGAGCTCCTGGATGATCTTGCCGTTGCCGCGGACCGGCCCGTCGAGGCGCTGCAGGTTGCAGTTCACGACCCAGGTGAGGTTGTCCAGGCCCTCCCGGGCGGCGAGGGAGATCGAGCCGAGGGTCTCGGGCTCGTCGCACTCGCCGTCGCCGAGGAAGCTCCACACCCGGCTGCGGCTCGTGTCGTCGATGCGCCGGTTGTGCAGGTACTTGAGGAAGCGGGCCTGGTAGATCGAGTTGATCGGGCCCAGGCCCATCGACACCGTCGGGTACTCCCAGAAGTCCGGCATGAGCCGCGGGTGCGGGTAGGACGACAGCCCGCCGCCGCCGACCTCCATCCGGAAGCGGTCCAGCTGGTCCTCGGTCAGGCGGCCCTCGAGGAAGGCTCGGGCGTAGATGCCGGGGGCGGCGTGACCCTGGAAGTACACGTGGTCGCCCGGGGTGCCGTCGGCCTTGCCCCGGAAGAAGTGGTTGAAGCCGACCTCGTACAGCGAGGCCGAGGAGGCGAAGGTGGCGAGGTGGCCGCCGATCCCGTCGGCCTTCTTGTTGGCCTTGACCACCATCACGGCCGCGTTCCACCGGATGTAGGCCCGGATGCGGCGCTCGACGTGCTCGTCGCCGGGGAACCACGGCTCGCGCTCGGCGGGGATCGTGTTGATGTACGGCGTCGACACCGCGGCCGGGGAGCCGACCTGGAGCTCGTTGGCCCGCTCCAGCAGCTTGGAGATCAGGTACCGGGCGCGGGTCCTCCCGTGGGTGTCGACGATCGCGTCGAGGCTGTCGAGCCACTCCCGCGTCTCGGTGGGATCGATGTCGGGCAGCTGGTTGACGTAGCCGTCCATGTGCAGGCCGTCGAGCGACATGGGCCCAGCCAACCACCTCACCGGCCCCTCCGCGCCCTACCGGGCGGTAGCCGCCGGGGTGTTCACGTGCCCGTCACGTCGGGACGCGGGCGGGCTCCGTGGCTACGGTCCGGGCCGTGGCCGACGGCGAGGACATCCGGGTGTGGACCGACGGGGCCTGCAAGGGGAACCCCGGCCCGGGAGGCTGGGCCTGGGTCGACGAGCGCGGCGCGTGGGCCCGGGGGGCCGAGGACCCCTCCACCAACCAGCGGATGGAGATCCTCGCCGCGCACCGGGCCGTCGCCGACCACGCCGACGCGCCCGGCACCATCACCGTGGTGTCGGACTCCACCTACGTCGTGCACTGCTTCCGGGACCGGTGGTGGGAGGGCTGGCTGAAGCGCGGCTGGGTGAACAGCGCCAGGAAGCCGGTGGCCAACCGCGACCTGTGGGAGCCCTTCATCGACCTGGTGCGCTCCCGGGGCGGCGTCGACTTCGAGTGGGTCAAGGGCCACTCGGGCGACCCGATGAACGACGCCGCCGACCGCATCGCGGTGGCCGCGGCCGCGACCCAGGAGGCCGACGCGGGCGACGTGCTGCCCGACCTCGACGCCCTCCCCACCGACTCGCCCCGCAGCACCGCGACGGCGACGGCGACTGCGACGGCCGGCGACCCGGCGCCCACGGCGACGGGGGAGCGGGACCGCCGCCTGCCCGCCGGTCGCCTGCTCGGGGTGTTCGGGGCCAAGCCGCCCGAGCTCGGCGGCTACGACCCCAACCCGGTCGCGGACCGCGTCGGGCGCCGCCTCCAGGAGATCCTGGCGGCCAAGGCGCGGATGCACCCCGACCTGCACGTGGTGTCCGGCCTGCGCCTCGGAGCCGAGATGCTCGGGGCCGAGGCCGCGGTCGCCGAGGGCGTCCCGCTGGTGGCCGTGCTGCCCTTCCCCGACGCGGACCGGCCCTGGCCCGAGGCGTCCCGGCGCCGGTTCGCGGCGCTGCGCGAGGCCGCCGTGGCCGAGGTGGTGCTCGAGCGGAAGGTGCCGGACACGGCGGCGAAGGTCGGGGGATCGCTGCGCCGGCGCGACGCGTGGCTGGCCCGCAACCTGGACGAGGCCGTCGTGGCCTGGGACGGGCAGGACCGGTTCGTGGCCCGGCTGGTCGCCACGCTCGGCGACCGCCTCGGCGACGACGTCTGGGAGGAGCTGGTCAGCGGCCCCGGAGGCGCTTGAGGATCGTGTAGGCCACGTTCACCTCGCGCATCAGCGCCCGCGACGCCTCCCGCTCCTCGGTGGGGCGGTCCTGGAGGCGGTCGGGGTGGTGGCGCATGGCCAACCGCCGGTGGGCGGCGACGATGTCGCTCCACGGGGCCGCCGGGTCCACGCCCAGCACCACGAACGCCTCCGCGGGGTCGTACCAGAAGGCGCCGTCCTCGAGGTGGGGCTCGATGGGCGCCTCGGGTTCGGGCTCGGGCTCCGGGGGCACCCAGTCCCACACGTCGGGGTCGGCGCCGGTCGGCACGAACAGCGAGTCGACAGGGAACCGCTCGGCGAAGGTGCGGGTGTCGGCCGGCTCCTCGGCGGTGGCCTCGTCGGCCACCGGTGCCGCGGCGCGGGCGGCGGCGTCGCGGGCCGCGGCGGCCCGGGCGCCGAACGCGGCGCGCAGCTCGTCCGCGGTGGGCGGCGTGGACAGCGGGGCGGACACGGCGGCGAGCCGGGCCTCGAGCTCCCCCTCGTCGGGCCGGGTGGCGTGGATGCGCCGGTCGGTCAGGGTCGACGCGGTCGCGTCCCCCGATCGCTCCGGTCGTCTCCGGTTCCACCACATGGTGCCCATCATCCCGCATCCCCGGCGCCGTGTCACCACCGTGCGTGTGGGCCGTTCGGCCCACTCGGTACGCAGCGTGCGCGACCGATGGGCCCGGTCTACGGTGCCGACGATGCGGATCGGCGCCGACACCGGCGGGACCTTCTCGGACCTGGTCGACGACACCGGCGCCGTGACGAAGGTCCTGTCCACGCCCGACGCGCCCGACGAGGCGGTCCGGGTGGGCATCGCCCGGCTGCTGGGCGCCGCCGGCCGGGACGGGCAGCGGCCGGCCCTGCTGGCCCACGGCACGACCGTGGCCACCAACGCCGTCCTCGAGGGTCGCCTCGCCGCCGTGGCCCTCGTGACCAACGACGGGCTCACCGACGTGATCGAGATCGGCCGCCAGGACCGCCCGAGCCTCTACGACCAGGGCGCCGACCGGCCCGTGGCCCTCGTCCCCCGGGAGCGGCGGCTGGGCGTGTCCGGGCGCCTCGCCGCCGACGGGACCGAGCTGGAGCCCGTCGACGTCGGCGCCCTGCCCGACCTCCCGCCCGGCACCGAGGTCGTCGCCGTCTGCCTGCTGCACGCCGACCTGGACCCCGTCCACGAGCGCGTCGTGGCCGAGGCCTACCGGGCCCGGGGCGTCGACGTGGTCGCCTCCCACGAGGTGTCGCCCGAGTTCCGCGAGTTCGAGCGGACCGTCACCACGGTCGTCGACGCCGGGCTCCGCCCGCGCTGCCGGGACTACCTGCTCCGCCTCGGCGACCTGGCCGACGACGTGTCGGTGATGACCTCGGCCGGCGGCCTGCTCGACGCCGCCGTCGCAGCCGACCTGCCCGCCGCCCTGCTGCTGTCCGGGCCGGCCGGCGGGGTGCGGGCCGGGGCCGCGGCCGCGGTCGCCAACGGCTTCCCCGACGCCGTCACCTTCGACATGGGCGGCACCTCCACCGACGTCTGCCTCGTCCGCGACGGCCGCCCGGCCCTGGCCACCACCCGCCACGTCGGCGGCTACCCGGTCCGCTTCCCCAGCCTCGACATCCACACGATCGGCGCGGGTGGCGGGTCGATCGCCCGCATCGACGCCGGCGGCGCCCTCGTCGTCGGCCCGGCCAGCGCCGGGGCCGACCCCGGGCCTGCCTGCTACGGCCGGGGCGGGACCGAGCCGACCGTGACCGACGCGAACCTGGTCGCCGGGCGGATCCCGCCCGGCGCGTCCTTCGGGACCCTCGCCCTCGACGTCGACGCCGCCCGCGCCGCACTGTCCCGGCTCGACGCGCCCGGCCTGGGCGACGCCCCCGAGGCGATCGCCGAGGGGGTGCTGCGCGTCGTCGACGCCAACATGGAGCGGGCCCTGCGGGCCGTGTCGGTCGAGCGCGGCGTCGACCCCGCCGGCCTCGCCCTCGTCGCGTTCGGCGGGGCCGGCGCCCTCCACGCCTGCTCGCTGGCCGAGGCGACCGGCATGCCCGCCGTGGTCGTGCCGGCCCGGGCCGGCGTCCTGTCCGCCGTCGGGCTGCTCACGGCCCCGCCACTGCGCGAGGTGGTCCGCTCCCGGGCCCGCCCGGGCGACGTGGACGACCTGCCCGCCGTCTCCGCCGAGCTGGCCGAGGAGGCCCGGGCCCTGCTCGCCGGCCCGGGCGCGGCGGTGTCGGTGGAGGTGCTCGTCGACTGCCGCTACGCCGGGCAGAGCCACGAGCTGGTCGTGCCCGTCGGCGAGGGCGCCACCGGGTGGCGCGACGCGTTCCACGCCGAGCACGAGGCCCGCAACGGCTTCGCCCGCCCCGACGCCGCCGTCGAGGTCACCGCCGTGCGGGCCCGGGCCACCCGTCCGCCGGCCCTGGACCCCGCCGACCTGCCCGTGCCCGAGCACCGGGCCGGCGTCGAGGCCGTGGAGGGGCCCCGGGTCCTCGCCGAGCCCGACTGCACCATCTGGCTGCCGGCCGGGTGGCGGGCCGAGGCCGGGGCCGCGGGGGCCCTCGTGCTGCGCCGGTCGGGGGACCGGTCGTGACCCTCGACCCGGCCGGGCTCCAGGTCCTCGTCTCCCACCTGACCGGCATCGCCGAGGAGATGGGCGCCGTCCTCCAGCGCAGCGCGTTCAGCCCGAACATCAAGGAGCGGGCCGACTGCTCCTCGGCGCTCTTCGCCCCCGACGGCGAGCTGCTCGTCCAGGCCGAGCACATCCCGGTCCACCTCGGCTCCATGCCGGCGAGCGTGGCCGCCGTCCTCGACCGCTTCGGTCCGGGGCGGGGCACCGAGCCCCTCGCCCCCGGCGACCAGTTCGTGGTCAACGACCCCTTCGCCGGCGGCACCCACCTGAACGACATCACCGTCGTCGCACCCTGCCTGGTCCCCGACGACGACGCCCCGGGCGGGCTGCGCCTGGTCGGCTGGGCCGCCAACCGCGCCCACCACGCCGACGTCGGCGGCGCCGCACCCGGGTCGATCCCCGCGGATGCCACCGAGGTGTTCGAGGAGGGGCTGCGCATCCCCCCGCTGCGCCTCACCGACGAGGTGCGGGCCCTGCTGCTGGCCAACTCCCGGACGCCGGCCGAGCGGGCCGGCGACCTCGACGCCCAGGTCGGGGCCAACGTCCTCGGCGTCACCCGCCTGGCCGCCTCCGCCGACGCGCCCCTCGACGAGGTGCTCGGGTACGGCGAGCGGCGCATGCGGGCCGCCCTGGCCACCCTGCCCGAGGGGACCTGGACGGCGACCGACGTCGTGGACTCCACCGGCTCGGCCCCCGAGCAGCAGCGGCCGTCGACGATCGCGGTGTCGGTCACCGTCGGTCGGGACGCCGACGGGGGCGGGACCATGACCGTGGACTTCACCGGCACCGACCCGCAGTCGGCGGGCAACGTCAACGCCGTCGAGGCGGTGACCGTGTCGGCGGTCGACTTCGCGGTGCGCGCCGTGGTCGACCCGACCCTGCCGGCCAACGGCGGCGCGGCCCGGCCGCTGCGCATCGTCGTGCCGGAGGGCTCCATCGTCGGGGCGCGCCCGCCCGCCGCCGTCGGGGCCGGCAACGTCGAGGTGTCCCAGCGGGTGGCCGACGTCGTGCTCGCCGCCCTGGCCGGCGCCGACCCGACGAGGGTCGCGGCCGGCAACCAGGGGACGATGAACAACCTGCTCATGGGCAGCGTGGGCCGGGGTCCGGCGTGGGTGTACTACGAGACCGTCGGCGGCGGGCAGGGCGGCCGCTCCCTCGGCGGCACCCTCCAGCCCGGGCAGTCCGGCATCCAGACCGGCATGACCAACACGCGCAACACCCCCGTCGAGGCGCTCGAACGGGCGTTCCCGCTGCGGGTCCGGCGCTACCGCCTCCGGCGGGGCAGCGGCGGGGCCGGCGCGGCGCCCGGCGGCGAGGGCATCGAGCGCGACCTCGAGGTCCTGGTCGACGTCACCGCATCGCTCATCACCGAGCGCCGCACGTCCCGCCCGAACGGCCTGGCCGGCGGCGAGCCCGGCGCCACCGGGGAGAACTGGCTCCTGCCCGGTGGCGACGAGGCCCGCGCCGAGCGCCTCCCCGACAAGTGCACGGTCCGGCTGCGGGCCGGCGACGTGCTGCGGATGCGGACCCCCGGGGGCGGCGGCTGGGGTCCCCCCCAGCGACCTCAGGTGTAGTCCGGCCCGATCGTCGTCGCGACCGGGGTCACCTTGTCGGCCGGGAACCCGCCCCGGCGGGCGTGCTCGAACACCGTCTCGGCGTCGTCGGTCTCGTGGACGCAGTAGATCTTGTCGCCGGCCACGTAGCTGGTGACCCAGCGGTAGGGCACGCCCAGGCCGGCCACGACCTCGTTGGACTTGGCCGTGATCTCGGCGAGCTCGTCGTGGGTGAGGGTGTCGGCGCCGGGGATCTCGCGCTCGATGATGAACTGGGTCATGGCTGTCGCTCCTGTCCGGGCCGGCCCGCTGCCGGCCCCGGCGGGCACCGTCCCACCCGGCCGTGGCCGCCGCCGTGTGCGCGGCGCGGACGTCGGGGGATGCGCTGCACACGGCACGTCACACGGCACGGCGCGAGGATGGGACCCCGGGGTCGCACGCGCCCGGCGAGCAGCCCGGGCGGGCCGGGCGAGCGGCACGGCCGCGGTCGGATCGGAGGTGGACGGGGTGCGGATCCAGCTCATCGGCGAGCCCCGGATCGTCGGCGACGACGGCGAGGAGCGCCCCGTGCGCGGCCAGCAGGCGTGGGCCGTGCTGGCGCGCGTCCTGCTCGCCGACCGGCCCCTGCCGCGCCGCCAGCTGAGCGCCGAGCTCTTCCCCGCGGCCGAGGACCCCCTCGGCGCGCTGCGGTGGTGCCTGGCCGGGCTCCGCCGGGCCCTCGACCTCCCCGACGCGCTCGCCGGCGATCCCCTCGGCCTCGACCTGCCCGGGCACGTGACCGCCGACGTCCTCGACCTGCTCGCCGGCGACCTCGACCCGCGCGGCGCCGGCCAGCTGCTGGAGGGCGTCACCCCGCGCTGCGGCGCCGACTTCGAGATCTGGCTGCTGGTCGAGCGCTCCCGGATCGACGCCCTGCTCGACGACGCCATCCGGGACGCCGTGCTCGTCGCGTCCTCGGCCGGCGACCGGGACCGGGCCCTGGAGCTGGCCGAGCTGGGTGCCGCCCGCCGCCCGCTCGACGAGGGCGCGCAGCTGCTGCTCGTGTCCGCCCTGCGCGACGCCGGCCGCCACGGCGCGGCCCGCTCGCTCGTCGAGCAGGTCGAGCAGCGGTTCCTGGCCGAGACCGGCGTGCCGCCCTCGCCCGCCCTGCGCAGCGCGGCCCGCCCCGGCATCGCCGACCCCCCGCCGGGCGTGACGCCGGCCTCGCTGGCCGCATCCCAGCTCGAGGCGGGCGCCGCTGCGCTCGACGCCGGCGCGGCCGCGGCCGGCATCGAGTCGCTCCGCCAGGCCTGCGTGGGCGCCGACCGGTCCGGGGACCGCCGCCTCCGGGCCCGGTGCCTGCTCGGCCTGGGCAGCGCGCTGGTCCACGCCGTGCGCAGCCACGACGACGAGGGCGCGCTCCTGCTCCAGCGGGCCGCCGACCTGGCCGAGACCGTCGACGACCGGGGCACGGCGGTGGCCGCCCGGCGCGAGCTCGGCTACCTCGACGCCCTCGCCGGGCGGCGGCCCGCCGCCGAGCGGCACCTCGAGGCGGCCCGGGTCCTGGCCGACGGCGACGCCTCCGCCCTGGCCGGGGTGGTGGCCGTGTCGGCCTGGAACCGCTTCGACCGCGGCGACGAGGCGGCCGGCATCGACGAGTTCGGCCTCGCCCTCGAGCTGGCCCGCAGCGCGGCGGAGGACCGGCAGGCGGCCTGGACCCTCGGGCTCGGGGCGTGGGCCCACCTGCGCCACGGCGATCCGGCCACGGCGACGGCGTGGAGCGGCGAGTGCGAGGCGCTCGCCCAGGACGTCCGGTGGCTGGCGTTCCTGCCCTGGCCCCGGGCGGTCGGGGCCGAGGCCGCGCTGGCCGACGGCGGCGCGGGGACGTCGGTGCGCGACGGGCTCACGGAGACCTTCGCCCTGGCCCGCACCCTGGCCGACCCGTGCTGGGAGGGTGCTGCGGCGCGGACGCTGGCCTGCGCCGAGGCGAGCACCGGCGACGTCGCGGCCGCCCTGGACTGGCTCGACGCGGCCCGGGCGTCCTGCACGCGGGAGACCGACGTGTTCGTCACCCTCCACGCCGCCGTGCTCGAGACCGAGGCCGCGATCTGCGCGGCCGCCGGCCTGGACGAGCGGGCCGAGGCCGCCCACAGGGCCCTCGCCGTGCTCGCGGCCCGCACGCACATGGACGTCTTCCTCGGTCGGGCCGTCGCGGCCCTCGGGGCGCCCGGCGCGCCAGGGGCCTGAGGCTCAGGCCCGGACCAGGTCGCCCCAGCCCGGGAAGCGCCAGTCGACCCGGGACCCGTCCTGGCGGACGGCCCGGCACCGGCCGGTCGCGCCCGCGGCCGGGTCGCTCGACGTGGCCAGGTCGCGGGCCGTCTCCGCGATGCGCTCGGGCGTGAGCAGGTCGATGGCCGCGGCGATCGCCTCGTTGGTGCCGTCGGCGCGCCCCAGCCCGGCGGCCTCGGAGGTCATCGGCGTGTCGACGATGGCCGGGCAGACGGCGTCGATGCCGATCCCGTCGGGGGCGAGGGACGGGGCCACGGCCCGGACGAAGCCGGCCACGGCCTGCTTGGTCATCGTGTAGACGGGGTTGCCGTCGAAGGCGACGATCCCGGCCACCGACGCGGTGACCACGATGGACCCGCCGCCCGCGGCCCGCATCGCCGGGACCACGGCCCGGACGCCCAGGACCACCCCGTCGACGTTCGCGTCGACGGTGCGGCGGTACAGGTCGAGGGGCAGCTCGTCGATGGGGCCGTTCCAGCCGTAGACCCCGGCGTTCAGGTACACGACGGCCGGGGTCGGGCCGTCGGCCAGGACGCGGTCCCACAGGGTGGGGTCTGCGACGGAGCCGACCACGGCCCGCCCCGACGGCAGGGACGCGGCCACGGCCTCGGTCCGGTCGGCGTCGACGTCGACGCAGACGACGGCAGCACCCTCCTCGGCGAACAGGCGGGTGGCGGCGCGCCCGATCCCGGACGCGGCCCCGGTGACGACGACGGTCTCCTCGGCGAGCTGCACGGCGGGCACCGTAGCCAGCCCCCGTCGCCGAGATGACTACGCCAGAAATGGCCCGGACTCGCCATAGCCGCACGAATGGGACATCTGGGATCGTGACCGTCAGACAGGCAGCCCGCCACCCGCACCCCACGTCACCCCCCGGCTGCGCCCGTCTTCCGCTTCGACTCCCCCTCGTTCCCGGAGGACCTCCGCCATGCCCACCGTCCGCACCAAGTGCCCGACCTGCGCCACCGTCATCGTGGACGCGACCGCCATGACGCTCCGCCGTCGAGCGGACGCCGACAAGGCCGAGGCGGTCTTCACCTGCCCCGAGTGCCTGGTGACCGTGGTCCAGCCGCTCAGCGACCGGATGGTCCCGGTGCTGATCGGGGCCGGCTGCGGCGTGGACGAGTGGGAGAGCTCGGACCCCTTCGCCGCGGCCCGGGCCGTGCACCCGGCCAACGGGTCGATCACCGAGGACGAGATCGACGAGTTCGTCCGCGACCTCAACGCCGAGGGCTGGATGGACGAGCTGGTCCGGGAGTGGTGACCGGCGCCGCCTGATCGGCGGGCGCGGTCCGGGCCGGCACCTGGGGGCCCGGCCCGGACCGGTGCCTGCGGGCCAGGAACGGCTGCTCGACGAGGCGCCACGACGCCGCGACGGCCACGGCGGTGGCCGCGACCACGACCGAGCCCCGCACGACGTCGGGTGCGTCGGGGAGGCGGAGGTCGACGACCAGGATCACCGGGAAGTGCCACAGGTAGGTGCCGTAGGACACCCGCCCGAGCGCCACGGCCGGCCGGACGGCCAGGAGCCGGGCCGGCCACGACCCCTCGGCCCGGGTGCAGGCCACGACGACGACGAGCGTGGCCATGGCGAAGCTGAGCGAACCCCACTCGAGGTAGAGCCGGTTGGCGTCGGGGCCGGGGCCGCCCGGGAACGTCGTGGCCACCCACACCAGGTAGGCGAGCGCCAGCGGCGCGCCCACCCCGGCCACGGCCCGCAGCGTCGGGTGGGTGCCGTCGGCCGGTGGGCGGCCGGCGGCGGCCCGGCGGGCGTCCCACCAGGCCAGGCCGGCGGCGAGGGCGGCGCCGACGAGCAGCTGGTCGGCGACGGTGTCGGTGCCGTTGTAGAGGCGGGCCGCCGACGCCTGCGGGGCGGCGTCGTCCCACAGGGTCAGCCGCCACGCCAGCGAGGCGAGCGAGCCGGCCACGGCGAGGACGAGCACGGCCACGGGTCGACGGGTCCCAGCGTCACCACCGGCACCGGCGCCGGCCGGGGCCCGGGCGGCGAGCCCGAGCGCGGCGAGCACGGCCAGGGGCCACACCACGTAGAACTGCTCCTCGACCGACAGCGACCAGGCGTGCTCCAGCAGCCCCCAGCCCTCGGGGTCGTCGCCGGGGAAGGCGCGGAACCAGTTGAAGGCGTAGCCCAGCACCGGGAGCGCGGCGTCCACGGTCCGGGGGAGATCCCCGCTGACCAGGGAGTACGCGGTCGTGACCCCCACGATGACGACGAGGGCGGGCAGCAGGCGCAGCGCCCGGCGGCGGTAGAAGTCGCGCAGGTCGATGCGGCCCGAGCCCTCCCGCTCCCGCAGGAGCAGCGTGGTGATGAGGAACCCGGACAGGGCGAAGAACGCCGTGACGCCGATGGCCCCGCCGCGGGGCACCAGGTCCCGGTCGGCGTGGTAGGCGACGACGAGGACGACGGCCACGGCACGCAGCCCGTCCAGTGCCGGCCAGTAGCGCCGGGCGGCTCGCTCGTCACCCACGGGGCGAGGGTAGTGGTGCCGTAGTGTCGCCCAGATGGGCCCACGACGACTCGCCCCGAGACGGCTGCTCGGCCGCCTCGTGGCCCGGGCCAAGCCCCACGTCCCCGACGCCCTGTGGCCCTGGCTGCTGACGGCCCGCTCCCTGGCCGCCGGGTCGGTCGTGGTCGGCCTGCCCGCGTCGACCCGGACGCTGGTGCTCGTCGCCCACCCCGACGACGAGGCCCTGGCCTGCGGCGGCACGATCGCCCTGCTCGCCGCAGCCGGCACCGAGGTGGAGGTCGTCTCCCTCACCGACGGCGACGCCACGATCGGATCCGGCCTCGACCCGGCCGAGACGGGTCGGCGCCGCCGGGGCGAGCAGGCCACGGCGGCTGCGCTGCTCGGGGCGTCGCTCACCTCGATCGGCCTGCCCGACGGCGCCCTGGGCGACCGGGGCCCCGACGTGGTCGCCGCCGTCGCCGGCGCCCTCGACCGCGTCCGCCCCGACCTGGTGCTGTGCCCGTGGCCGGCCGACGGCCACCCCGACCACCGCGCCGTGGCCCACGGCCTGGCCGGTGCCCTCGCCGGCGCCACCGCCCTCGGGTCGGTGCCCGCCGAGCTGCAGGTCTGGGGCTGCGAGGCGTGGACCGCCCTGCCCCACAACCGCCTGGTCGACATCACCGGGGTGGTCGACGCGAAGCGCGCCGCGGTCGAGGCCCACGCCACGGCCCGCCTCGCCTTCGACCTGTCGGCCGGGCTCGGCCTGTCCCGGTGGCGCTCGGTCCACGGGACGATGGGGGAGGGGTGGGCCGAGGCGTTCCTGGCCACCGACCCGGCCGGCTGGGTCGAGCTGTGCGGCGCGGTGCGCGACCTGCCCGTCGACGCCGGCTGGGCCGGGCCGTCCCCGGCGGGGCCGCCCCCGTGACCGGCGGCGCCCCCGACGTGGACCTGTCCCGGGCCCGGACCGAGGGCCTGCGCCTGCGGCGGGCCGACCGCACCGACGACGCCGGGATGCGGGCCGTGAACGGCGACGCGTTCCCCACGAACCCCAAGACCCGGGCCGACGTGACGGCGTGGCAGTGGTGGGACGACCCCTTCGGCGAACCCGTCGCCTGGGTGTGGGAGGACGAGGCCAGCGGGCGGATCGTCGGCCAGTACCTGGCCTACCCGCTGCCGGCCGTGCTCGACGGCGAGCCGGGGCGGATCGCGATCGGCGTCGACCTGGCCGTGGCGTCGGACCACCAGGGCCGGGGCCTGGCCCAGCCGCTGTTCGACGTGACCGTGCGGGACGCCGTCGCGGCCGTCGGCCCCTTCTACTCGTACCCGAACGAGCAGTCGGTCCGGGGTGCGGCCCGGGCCGGCCTGGTCGGCGTGGCCCGCCTCCGGGTCCGGGTCCTGCCGCTGCGGGCCGGGTCGCTCGTCGACGACCTGCCCGGGCCCCGCCCCCTCGGCCGCCTGGCGCTGGGCGTCGGTTCCCGGGTGCTCGGCCTGCGGCTGCGGGCCCCGGCCGACGTGGTCGTCGAGGTCGCCGAGGCCGTCGGCGTCGACGACGTCCCCGAGGAGCTCGACGCCCTGTGGGACCGGCTCGTGCCCCGGGCCCCCTGGGGGGTGGCCCGCCACGCCGACTGGTGGCGCTGGCGCTACGCCGGCCACCCCGACCGCCCCTACGCGCTGCTCACCGCCCGGCGGGCCGGTCGCCTGGTGGGCGCGGCGGTCGTGCTCGAGCGCGACGACCTCGGCGGACGGTTCGCCTGCCTGCTCGAGCTGCTCGTCGACGACGCGGCCGCGGCCCGGGCGCTCGTGGCCGCGGTGCGGGAGCGCGCCGGCGACGACCTCGACGGGATCGCCGCCACCGGCGTGCCCGGGTCGATCGTCGACCGGGCCGGCGCCGACGCCGGCCTGGTCGCGGTGCCGGCCCGCCTGCTGTCGCGGCCCATCCACTTCTTCGTGTCGCCCCACCCGCGGGTCGGATCCGATCCCGCGGCCAGGTCGTGGACCACGGCCTGGGGCGACCTGGACCACATCTGATGGGCGGTCTCCGCACGGCTGGTCTCCGGCTGCCCCGGGTGGCCGGCAGCTGATGGCCGGGGACGTCCCCGCCGACGTGCCGGCGAGCGCGCCCGCGCCCGACGCCCGGCCGCCGTCGCGGCGCCGCGGTCGGATCCGGGCTGCGTTCCTGGTCGTGGCGCTCGCGTTCGCGGTCGGTGCGCTGGCCGCCCAGTGGGGCGACGTCGGCGACCGGCTCGACGACCTGTCGGCGCCGAACCTGGTCGCATCCGTGGCCTTCGCCGCCGCGGCGCTGGTCGCGGCGTTCCTGGCCTGGCGCGAGACGCTGGCCGAGCTGGCCGAGCGGCTCCCGCTGCGCGTCGCCGGGCGGATCTTCTTCCTCGGCCAGGTCGGCAAGTACGTGCCGGGCAGCATCTGGGCCCTCGTCAGCCAGGCCGAGCTGGCCCGCACCGTGGGCATCCGGCGGGAGCGGACCGCCATCGCCGGCGTCGTCGTGCTCGTCGTGTCGCTGGCCGTGGCCCTGGTCATCGGCCTGCTGGCCGTGCCCGCGCTCCTCGACACGGCCGACGCCGCCTACCTGGGGGTGCTCGTCGTGCTCGTGCCCCTGGGCGTCGTGCTCCACCCCCGGGTGCTGACCGCCCTGGTCGGACGGGGCCTGCGCCTCCTGCGCCGCCCCGCCCTCGACCGCCCGCTCGCCGGCGCGACGATCCTGCGGGTGGCCGGGCTGTCGGTGGCCAGCAACGCCCTGCTCGGCCTGCAGGTGTGGGCGCTGGCCGCCGACCTGGCCGACGACCCCGGCCTGCGCCTGGTCGCGCTCGCGCTCGGCGGCTACGGGCTGGCCGCGGCGATCAGCCTGGTCGTGATCCCCCTGCCGGCCGGGGCGGGCCTGCGCGAGGCGCTGCTCGTGGCCGTGCTCGCACCCGAGGTCGGCGTGGCCGGGGCGACGCTGGTGGCCCTGATCGCCCGGGTCACCCTCACCGCCCTCGACCTGGCCTCGGCCGGGGTCGCGGCCCTGGCCACGCCGGCCGTGGCCGAGGCGGCGGCGGAGCGGGGCGACCTGCCGGGCTGACCGGGCTGGTCGGGGCTGGGCTGGGCTGGGCTGGCCGGGGCTGGGCTGACGAGTCTGGGCTTGGCTGGCCGGGTGCTCGTCGCTCGGGGGCTGGGTGGTGGGCTGCGACCCGCCCTCTCGGGCCGGGTCGGGCGCCGCCGGTACGCTCGTCCGCCGTGTCCGAGGACGTCCGGTTCGAGCCGGAGCCCACGTCGGGCGTCGGAGCCGAGCGGATCCGGGTGCTGGTCTGCACCCAGGGCTTCCCCCGGTTCCCCGACGACCACCACGCCGCCTTCGTGTACGACCACGCCACCGCCCTGGTCGCCGCCGGCTGCGACGTGACCGTGTCGTGCCCGGCCGCAGCCGGCCTGCCCGCCCGGGAGTCGTACCCGGCGCCGCGGGAGGTGCGGGGCGAGGCCGTCGCCTCGTCGACCGGGCCCGGGGCGTCCCGCCCGGCGCCGTCGGGTCGGGGCCGGGTCCGCAGGGCGGGGCCGCGGGCCGTGGCCGTCCGACGGTTCCGCTACGCGCCCCGGCGCTTCGAGACGCTGGCCTACTCGGGCGGCATGCACCACCGGGCCAGGGGCGCGGGTGCGCTCCTCGTGCCGCTGTTCCTGCTCGGCGCCCTGGTCGACGCGGTCCGGGCCGCCCGGCGGGCCGACGTGATCCACGCCCACTGGTGGCTGCCGTCGGGCATCGTCGCCGTCGTGGCCGGGCGCCTCACGGGCACGCCGGTGGTGGTCCAGCTCCACGGGACCGACGTGGCCATGGCCGCCGGTCCGCTGCGGATCCCGGCCCGGATCGTCCTCCGGGCCGCGGATGCCGTGGTCGCGGTGTCGACCGCCCTGGCCGAGTGGGCCGCAGACGTGGCCGACGTGGAGGCCGTGGTCCTGCCGATGCCGCTGCGCGACGCGGTGGTCCCCGGACCCGGTGGCTCGCCGCCTCCGCCGGCCGACGGCCCGGTGCTGGCCGTGGGTCGCCTCGTGCCCGAGAAGGGCCTGGACGTGCTGGTCCGGGCCGTGGCCAAGGCCGGTCTGCGCCTCGAGGTGGCCGGCGACGGCGGCCAGGAGCCCGTGCTCGCCGCCCTCGCCGCCGAGGTCGGCGCCGACGTGACCTTCCTCGGCGCCGTCCCGCCCGCCGAGCTCGGCCCGGTGTACCGCCGGGCCCGGCTGGTGGCGGTCCCGTCCCGCCGCGAGGGCTTCGGCCTCGTCGCCGCCGAGGCGCTGGCCAACGGCCGGGCCGTGGTCGCCTCCGAGGTCGGCGGCCTGGCATCGGTGGTCACCGACGGCGTGAACGGCCGCCTGGTGCCGGCCGGCGACGTCGAGGCCCTGGCCGACGCCATCGCGACCTGCGATCCGGCCCTGGGCGCGGCCGGGCCCGCCGCCGTCCGCTGGATCGGCGCCGAGCGCATCGGGTCCGCGACCCGCGACCGCTACCTGCGCATCGTCGGGTCCCGCCCCCGCAGGTAGCCGCCACCCACCGGGTCGTCGGCCTCGCACGACCCCGCTGACCTGGGGGTTCGCGCCGATCCGTCCGGCAGGCACCGCACGACCCCGTCCGGCCACCGGCGCAGCGTCCACCCCGTCGAGTGGGCCCGACGGTGGTGGAACCGGCACACCATGGCGAGGTTGGCCAGGTCGGTCGGCCCGCCGTCGGCCCAGTGGTGCAGGTGGTGGGCCTCGCACAGCCAGGGCGCGCCGTCGCAGTGCTCCACGGCGCAGCCGCCGTCCCGCACGAGCAGGGCCCGGCGCTGGGCGGGGGAGGGGAGCCGCAGCCGGCGACCGGCGTCGAGGACGGCCGAGTCGGGACCGAGCACGACCCGGGCCACCGACCCGTCGCAGGTGAGCCGCCGCAGCGTGGCGGCCCGGACGACGCCGCCGTCGGGGAGGTCCACGCTGCCGGCGGCACCCGGTCCGCCGGTCAGGTCCTCCAGCCGGCACACGACGGTGGTCGCGGGCCGGGCCACGACGCCGCGGTCGGTCGGCGCCTCGGCACCCCGGGCCACGAGCTCGCACAGCGCCGCCGCCCGACGCCGGGACGCCGTGGTCGCGGCCCGCTGCTCCTCGCCCTCGGCCCGCCACATCCGCCCGACCATCGCCTGCACCGCCTCGTGGAGCGCGGCGCCGCCGACGGCGTCCAGGTCGCCGCGCAGCCGCCAGCGCCCACCCACCGGCGTGATCGACACCTCGTTGCCGGCGGGATCGTCGGGGGCGGTGCCCTGGGGGTCGGCCATGGCCTCCCAGTGGAGGAGCGCACGGTCGTACTGGTCGGCGTCGAGCTGGCCTGCGAGCCCGACGAGGACCCGCTCGTCCCGGTCGAGGCAGGCGCGGGTCCGGGGGTTCTCGGCCCGGACCAGCCGCTCGACGGCGGCCAACGACAGCAGCCCGTCGTCGAGCGCGTCGGCCACGACGTCGCGGTCGCGCAGCAGGCGGGCCATGCGGACCTCGAGGCGCGCCGTCGAGCGGCGCATGCCGGGCACCCGGCGGGTCAACCAGCAGGCGAGGCTGCGGGAGCCGTCGCCGGCCCAGGTGCCCCGCCCCTCGACCTCGGCCAGCAGGCGCAGGGCGTCGGCCCGCGCCGCCTCGGCCCGGGCGTAGGCGCCGACGAGGGCCGCCTCCAGGGAGGCGTCGTCCATGGCCGCCGGCTCCGGGCCACCCAGATCGGGGCCAGCCAGGTCCGGACCACCGACGTCTGGATCACCCAGGTCTGGGTCGCCGGGACCGGTCCCGACGTCTGATCCGCCACTCGCCATGCCCGCATCGTAGATCGAACACACGTTCGATCACAAGGGGCTCGTCGACCCGTCCCGAGGGTCGCCCGCTCCGGGCGGTTCGGGCGCGTTCGGGGAGATGTGGCTTCCGCCACTCCGGGCGCGTGCGGAGTCGGTAGTCTCTGCCGGCGGGCGTGCGGTGGAGCCTCCGGTGGGACCGGGGCCAGGCAGGGAAGCGGACGGAACCACGTGGCACTGATCACCGAACTCGACGACCGGACCCTCGTCGAGCAGCACCGCGACGGCGACCCCGAGGCCTTCCGGACGATCGTGCTCCGCCACCGGCGGAACCTGTACGCCAACGCGATGCGCCGCCTCGGCGACCCCGTCGCCGCCGACGACGCCGTGCAGGAGGCCCTCCTCCGGGCCTTCCTGGCCATCGACCGCTTCGACGGCGACTACCACCTCGACGCCTGGCTCCACCGCATCCTCACCAACGTCTGCCACGACATGGGTCGCCGCCGCGGGCGCGACACCCGCCTGGTCGACAAGGCGTCCGGGGCCGTGGAGGTCACCGCCCCGCCGGCCGACGACGACCTCGAGTCGATGCCCCGGGCCCAGCTCGAGGAGGCCCTGGCCTCCCTGCCCGACACCTACCGCGAGGTCCTGCTCCTGCGGTTCGTGGACGAGCTCGACTACGGCGACGTCGCCCAGGTCGCCGGCATCTCCGAGGAGAACGCCCGGGCCCGCGTCTCCCGTGGCCGGTCGATGCTGCGCAAGATGCTCGACGGGGCCGCGGCCGCCGTCGTGTGGCTGATCCCGCCGCTGCGCCGCAACCACCTGTACGGCTCCGAGGCCTCCGTCGCCGAGGCCGCCACCCAGGCCCACGGCGTGGCCCAGGTCGGCACCGCCGCCACCCAGCTCGCCCCGACGGTCGCGACCTCGGCCCCGGCGGTGAGCCAGGCGAGCACGTTCCTGGCCAACGCGGCCCCGGCGCTGGCCCAGGCCGCGCCGGCCGTGCAGTCCAGCGCGCCGGCGCTCGGCAAGGCCGCCGTCGCCGTCGGCATCGCCGCCTCGGTCGCCATCCCGGCCGGCGTCGCCGTCGAGAAGCGCATCGACCGCCCCGCCCCGGCCGCCGCCCCCGCCCCGGAGGAGACCGCCACCGCCCCGGCGCCCGCCGACCCGGTCGAGGTCGACGCCGCCCCGACGACGACGCCCGAGTCCTTCGCGTCCGGCGTGGACGTCGACGGGGTCGGCCCCGCCTCGGGCACCGACGCCGTGGGCGCCGAGCTCGACGAGGGCGCCGACGGCACCACGACCGACGACGGCACCCCCGGCGACGGCGCCGACGGGTCGACCGGCACCACCGAGCCGACGTCCTCCACCACGACCGCCCCGGCCCCGAGCACGACGGTGGCGCCGGCCGAGCCCGTCGCCGAGGAGCCGGCCGCCGAGGAGCCCGCTCCCGCCCCTGCCGCCCCCGAGGGCTACCTGGACGCCGACGTGGCCGTCGCCGACGCCGGTCCGCGCCTCGAGCTGTCCGGGCGCTTCCTCGTCGACGTCGACGGCCGGACCGTCACCGGCAGCCTCGAGGGCAAGCTCCTCGTCGGCGAGCCGACCGACAAGGACGGCACCGGCCCCCGCAGCCTCGACGGCGACCTGGTGCTCACCCTCGACGACGGCCGCACCGCCACCCTGCGGGTGCGGGGCGAGGTGACGGTCGACGCCCAGGGCCAGCGGACCATCCGGACGCTGTCGGCCGCCTACCGCCTCGACGGCGCCGACGCCCTCGGCCTGGCCGCCTCCGGCGACCTGCGGGGCGAGCTCGCCACCCGGGACGGCGTCGGCACCCTGTCGCTCGCCCTGCCCGGGCAGCCCACCGACGACGGCTCCGGCGCCTGATCGGGCCGTGGCGGCTCCGCCCCTCCGGCTCCGTCGCCGCTCGACCCGAACGACGATCGGGCCCACCTCCGGCTCCCGCACCGCCGTCCTGCTCGGGGCGCTGCTCGCCCTGCTGATCGGGGCGGTCGCCGCACCGGTGGCGGCCGAGACCCCCGACCCGAGCCCGTGGGGCGACCTCGCCCCCGTCGCGCCGGGCATCGACGCCACCGCCCACAGCCTGCGCGTCGCTGGCCCGACCCGGGGTCAGACGGCGCTGTCGGCCGCCCTGCTGCTCCGGGGCGAGGGGACCTACCCCTTCGGCACCGCGGATCGGACCTCGGGCGGTGCGGCCCTGGCCGACGCCTCCGGCTGGTGGGGCCTGGGCACCTGCCCGTTCTCGGTCATCGTGACCGCGGGCGACACCCCGGCCGACTCGCTCGCCGCCGCCAGCCTGTCCGACCCGACCGACGGGTCGTCGGAGCCGCTGCTGACCCGCTCGGCGTCGGCCGACCCCGACTTCGACCCGGTCGGGGAGCAGGCCCGGGTCGACACCGACTCGGCGCCCATCGTGGTGACCACGTCGGTGCGACAGGGCGCCACCGGGCTCTCGTCGTCGGCACGGGCCGCGGTCGAGGACCTGTCCCGGGGCGGGTGCACCACGGCCCGGGCCGCCATCGTCGTGGGCGGCACCGGCGCCGT
>CAZCEZ010000047.1:0-13922 GCA_964497795.1 uncultured Acidimicrobiaceae bacterium
TCAACGGCCAGAAGGTCTGGACCTCCGGCGGCCACATCGCCGACATGGGCATGCTGATCGCCCGGACCGATCCGGACCAGCCCAAGCACCAGGGCATCACCTACTTCGCGATCGACATGCACCAGGACGGCATGGACGTCCGGCCCCTCAAGGAGATGACCGGCCGGGCAATGTTCAACGAGGTCTTCATGTCCGACGTGCGCACCCCCGACGAGTGGTGCATCGGCGGCCTCAACAACGGCTGGCGCGTCGCCAACACCACCCTCGCCTACGAGCGGGCCGGCCTCGGCGCCGGCGGCGGATCGGCCGCTGCGTCCCTCGCCTCCCCCGGCACCGTGGCCGGCGACCTGCCCAAGCGGGTCGGTGACTTCGTGCGGGCCGACTCGCCCCGTCGTGGCGGCGGTGGCGGCGCCTCCGCCGGCCGGGCCGGTGCACGCGGCCTCATCGAGATGGCCAAGGCCGCCGGCAAGGAGAAGGACGGCCCCATCCGCCAGGACCTCATGCGGCTCCACACCGCCCACGAGATCGCCCGGATGAACAACCTGCGGGCCAAGGCCGCCAAGCAGGCCGGCAAGGACATCCCCGGCCTGCCCAACATCATGAAGCTGTCGATGAGCCACATCCTGCGGATCAACCGCGAGACGGGGCTCAAGATCCTCGGCCCGATGGGCACCCTCCACGCCTACGACAACGAGGACCGCAAGAAGCTGAACGAGGCCACGGGCAACCCGTTCCTCGGGATGATCACCGAGTCCGCGCTGTTCTCGCCCGGCCCCGCCATCTACGGCGGCACCGACCAGATCCAGCGCAACATCATCGGCGAGCGCGTCCTCGGCCTGCCCAAGGAGCCGAACCAGGACAAGGTCCTCCCCTTCAAGGAGCTCCCGAAGAACGGGTAGCCCGTGCTCAGGGTCTCCGGTGAGGGAACCGTGACGGTGCCCCGGCCCAATGGGTCGGGGCACCGTCGCGCCCGGACCCGGCCGGGATCGTCGACGCCCCACGTGGCGCTTGCGGGGACGTGCGCGAAGCGGCACCATCCGCGGCGTGGTGGGCGCATCGTGAGCTCGGGTCGTGCGATCGTGCTGAACGGGACCTCGTCGTCGGGGAAGACCTCCCTGGCACTGGCGGTGCAGGATCGACTCGAGGGCTGGTGGCTCCGGCTGGGCGTCGACACCCTGATCACGGCCATGCCCGCCCGGATGTACGGGACGGCCGACGGTCACACGATCGGGACGGACGGTTCGATCGACATCGGGCCGGGATGGCGCCTCCAGCACGATCGCTGGCGATCCTCGATCGGCCACCTCCTGGGCGCCGGCGCGGACGTCGTCGTCGACGAGGTGTTCCTCGACGGTGCTGCCGATCAGCGCCGGTGGCGGGAGACCTTCGCCGGGTACCGGGTCACCTGGGTGGGCGTCCACTGCGACGTCGAGGTCGCGTCGGCGCGCGAGGCCGGACGGGGCGACCGGACGCCGGGACTGGCGCGCGCCCAGGCCGCCGTCGTCCACGACGGCGTCGAGTACGACGTGGTCGTCGACACCACGTCGCGCTCGCCGGAGGAGTCGGCCGACCTCGTGGTCGCGCACCTCGGCACGGCTGGCCCCGCGCCGGTGGACGCCAGCCCCGGCGATGTCCACGGCGACCGGGCGCGCACCGGGACTCCCGGGACGGACGGGGGCTCGTGAGCGACACCGGGAACCGCTGGAACCTGAACATCCACTACCACCGGGTCGTACTCGACGCGATCCCCGACGGCGCCGCCACCGCGCTCGACGTCGGCTCGGGGAACGGGCTGCTGTCCTTCGACCTGGCCGCACGAGGTCTGGACGTGGTCGGCATCGACCCAGACCGGCCGAGCATCGAGCGGGCCCGCCGCGACCCGGACTGCTCCGAGCGCACGACGTTCATCCACGGCGACGTGTTCACCCACCCCTTCGAGCCCGGCTCCTTCGACCTCGTCGCGGCCAGCGCGATGCTCCACCACGTCGACGCCGTCGCCGGTCTCCGACGGATGGCGGAGCTGGTCCGACCCGGAGGGTCGGTCGCGATCGTCGGCTTCGCCAACCCGTCCGGACCGGTCGACCGGGCGCTGATCGCTGCAGGGTTCGTCCTCACGAGGACCCGTGCCGCACTGGGCCGCTACTGGGAGCACCACGCCCCGGTGCGCTGGCCCCCGCCGCTCACGATCGACCAGATGCGGACGCTCGCGGCGTCGATCATGCCCGGCGCCACGTTCAGGCGTGCCATGGCCCACAGGTACACGATCGTGTGGACCAGGCCGACCACCTCGCCGGAGGGCTAGCGCCGAGTCCCCACCCGCTCGACGTCGGCTCCGATCGACGGTGCGCTCGCCACGGCGCTCAGGTCTCGGGCAGCTCGACGTGCCACTCGCCGTCGGGGCGGCGGAGCATGGCCAGGCGCCAGGGGCCGTCGCCCAGCGAGAGGCCCGACAGCACCCAGACGTCGCGGCCCGACGAGGACGCCGCACGAGCTGCGGCCTTGAGGAAGGCGTGGTGGCCGCCCTTGGTGCCACCGGGCGCGCACAGCACCCGGCTGGTGGCCCGGTAGTCCTCGAAGCGGTCCTGCTGCTTCGTCGGCAGCGACCACTTCAGCGACGCGTCGGCCAGCACGACCGTGTCGGCAACGGCTGCGGTGGCGGCGTCGACGACCTCGTCGAGCTGGTCCAGGTCCGGTTCGGCACGCCGCCAGCCGGCGGCCAGTCCGGCGTCGAGGAGGAGGATCGGCGTCGCGTCCCCCTTCCCCGCCGCCCTGCGGCGCGGGCTCACCGCGGCGGCGCCAGGGCCTCGAGGGCCTCCTGGTGCGGCGCGGCCATGGCGGCACCGGGCGAGAGGGGCTGGATGCACACGTGGCTCGCGCCGGCGTCGTCGTGCTCGGCGATCCGGGCCTCGATCTGCTCGACCGTCCCGTGGGGCACGAGGGTGTCGATCAGCCGGTCGCTGCCACCGTCGGCCAGGTCCGACTCGTCGAAGCCGAGCCGGAACCAGTTCCGGTAGTAGTTCGGCAGGCCGATGTAGACGCTCAGCGCCTGCCGGGCCGTGGCCCGGGCCTCGGCCACGTCGGTGGACAGCACGACCTTCTGCTCGACGCACAGCATCTTGTCGGGGCCGAGCGCCGCCCGGGCCTGCTCGGTGTGGGCCGGGGTCGTCCAGTACGGGTGGGCGCCGTCGGTGGCCGACGCGGCCAGCTCGAGCATCTTCGGCCCCAGCGCGGCGATGACCGTGGCGGGCCGCTCGCTCGGCTGGGGGGCCATGTACGCGGAGGCGGCCATGCCCTCCAGGTACTCGCGCATCGAGGTGAGCGGCTTGGAGTAGTCGAGCTTGCGGACGCCGGCGACGATCGGGGCGTGGGAGACGCCCATGCCGAGCAGGAACCGGTTCCCGGACAGCTCGGCGAGCGAGACCTGGGCCTGCATCATCGCCCCCGGGTGCCGGTGGAAGATGTTGGCGATGCCGGTGGCCATGACCAGCGACGACGTGGCGTCGAGCGCGTGGGTGGCGGCCACGAAGGGGTCCCGCCCGAGGGTCTCGGGGATCCACCAGGCGCCGTAGCCCAGGCCCTCCAGGCGCTGGGCGAAGCCGGCCAGGTCGTCAGCGGACATGCCCTCGGTGTGCCACCACACCCCTCGGGTCCCGATGCGGTCGGCGATGGTCGGCGGTGCCTGCTCGGTCATGGCCGCCATCCTGCCAATCCGGGAGGCCCGGGGCCGGTTTCCCCCGCCGGGGCGCGCCGGCCCGCGGGCGGCGGGCCCATCGGTGCGCGAGCCTGCTCCCCGTGACGCCGCGCTCCTACCCCGCCCTCTTCCACGCGATCGCCGACGAGCGACCCGACGCCCCCGCCCTCACCGTCGTCCGGGACGACGGCGACGACGTGCGCACCTGGCGCCAGCTCGTCGACGAGGCGACCCGCACGGCCCGGGTGCTGGCCGACCTCGGGGTCGGCGAGGGCGACATGGTCACCATCGCCCACCCCAACGACGTCGGCTTCGTGGCCTCGGCGATGGCGGCCTGGATGCTCGGGGCCACGCCGCAGCCGGTGTCGTCCAGCCTCCCCGGACGGGAGCTGGCCGAGATCGTCGACCTCGCCGACCCCGCCGCCGTCGTCGGGGTCCCCGACCACCTCGTCGCCCACGTCGGCGGCCGTCCGACGCTCCCCCGCGGCTTCCGGGCCGACCCCGCCATCGACGCCACACCCCTGCCGGACCGCACGAGCCCGTCGTGGAAGGCCCCGACCTCGGGGGGCTCGACGGGACGCCCGAAGCTGATCGTGGCCGGGCAGCCGGCCCTGGCCGACCCCGAGGAGGCCCCGACCTTCTGCACCCGCGAGGGGACGATGGTGATGCCCGGGCCGCTGTACCACAACGGCCCCTTCGTCTGGGCCGTGCAGCAGCTCCGCGTCGGCGGCCACGTCGTGCTCCTCCCCCGCTTCGACGCCCACGCCACGCTCCGGGCGGTCGAGGACCACGGCGCCGACACGCTCTACCTCGTGCCCACGATGATGCAGCGGATCTGGCGCCTCGACCCCGACGTGCGCGACGGCGTCGACCTGTCCTCCCTGCAGCGGGTCTGGCACCTGGCGGCCCCGTGCCCCGCCTGGCTCAAGCGCGAGTGGCTGACCTGGCTCGGCCCGGAGCGGGTGCTCGAGCTGTACGCCGGCACCGAGGCCCAGTCGGCCACGATCATCACCGGTACGGAGTGGCTCGCCCACGAGGGCTCCGTCGGGCGGCCGGTGTCGGGCGAGATGAAGATCGTCCGCGACGACGGCACCGACGCCGCCCCCGGTGAGGTCGGCGAGGTGTTCATGCGCCCGCCGGAGGGCGTCACCACCTACCGCTACGTGGGCGCCGAGGCGACCCGCACCGACGACGGCTGGGAGAGCCTCGGCGACCTCGGCTGGATGGACGCCGACGGCTACCTGTACCTGGGCGACCGCAAGAAGGACATGATCCTCACCGGCGGCGCCAACGTGTACCCCGCCGAGGTGGAGGCGGCCGTCGACCGCCACCCCAACGTGGTGTCCTGCGCCGTCCTCGGCCTCCCCGACGACGACCTCGGCCAGCGGGTCCACGCCGTCGTCCAGGGCGACGGCGCGCTCGACCCCGACGCCCTCGTCGAGGCGCTCCGGGCCTTCCTCGGCGAGGAGCTGGTCCGCTACAAGATCCCCCGCTCCTTCGAGGTCGTCGACCACCCGGTGCGCGACGACGCGGGCAAGGTGCGGCGCTCCGCCCTCGCCGCCGCACGAGCCGGGTCCGCCGACGGGGCGGCCCGGCCCGGTGGAACCGGCGGCGGGGCCGCTAGCGTCGGCGATCCGTCGTCGTAGGAGGGGAGAGCCCGTTGTTCCGAGCCCTGCTGCTCGCACCGCCCGGGGCAGGCAAGGGGACCCAGGGGGAGCGCCTCGCCGCCCGCCACGGCGTCCCCCACCTGGCCACCGGCGACCTCCTGCGGGACCACGTGGCCCGGGGCACCGACCTCGGCCAGGAGGCCCGCGAGCACATGGACGCCGGGCGCCTCGTGCCCGACGACCTGGTGATCGCCATGGTCCTCGACGCGATCGGCGGCACCGGTGCCGGCGAGCCCCTCCAGGACTTCCTGCTCGACGGCTTCCCCCGGACCCTCGTCCAGGCCCGCGCCGCCTTCGAGTGGGGCAAGGCCGCAGGGCGCACCTTCGACGCCGTCATCATGCTCGAGGTCGAGGAGGAGGAGCTGGTCCGCCGCCTCGTGCAGCGGGGCATCGACAAGGGCCGCTCCGACGACACCGAGGACGTCATCCGCCAGCGGCTCCACGTCTACGAGGAGAACACGGCGCCCCTCATCGACTTCTACGACGACCGCGGCATCCTGGTGCGCATCGACGGCGAGGGCGACGTCGACGAGGTCACCGAGCGCATCGAGGACGGCCTCGGCTCCCTGATCCGGACCTGAGCCCCGACGGCCGCCCGGGCGCGCGCCGCTCAGCCCCCTGCGCCCAGCAGCTCCCCGGCGGCGGCCAGCGCGGCCCCGTCCAGTGCGATCACCACCAGCCCCGTCGGCGTGCCCGGCGCGTCGAGGCCCGCCCGTGACGCGGCCACGACCGCGGACCGGGCACCGACGCGCTGGACGAGCACCAGCCCCCGGTCCGAGGTCTCGACCACGCCCTTCACCCGGACGACGGCGGGGTCGAGGAGGCCGAGCCGGTCCTCGAGCTCGCCCAGCGGCACGGGCGGCGCGTGGACGGTGGCGGTCACGTGATCGACCGACGTCCGCGCGGGCTGGCGCGTGCGGCGCGCCGCTGGCTCACCGACGGTCGGGCCGAGCAGGACGCCGAGGCCGACGTCGCCGTCGCGGACGTCGAGCACCGGCGCCCCGCTCCGGGTCCGGACGGCCGCCCTCGCCGGCGCGGCATCGGCCACCAGGTCGCTGCGGGTGAGGAGCACGAGGTCGGCCGAGGCGAGCTGGGCCGCGACCAGCTCGCCCACCCTCGCATCGGCGAGCCGGTCGACGACCTGGTCGGCGGCGACGGCCACCACCACGCCGTCGGGACGGAACCCGGCCGTGTGGGCCCACGCCCGGACCCGGTCGGGCTCGGCCACGCCGGACAGCTCGACCAGCACCTGGTCGGGCGGGGCCGGCCGCTGGCGGAGCGCCTCGAGGGCCACGGCGAAGCCGTCGACGAGGCTGCAGCAGATGCAGCCGTTGGTCAGCTCGATGGTGTCGTCGTGCCGGGCGGCGACGAGCGCGGCGTCGACGGCGACGTCGCCGACGTCGTTCACGAGGACGGCGAGGCGCCGACCCTGCTCCCCCGCTCCGGCCAGGGCCCGGTTGACGATCGTCGTCTTCCCCGCCCCCAGGTAGCCCCCGAGCAGCGTCATCGGGACGCGACGCCCGCCCCAGGCCGTCACGTGCCCACCCCGGTCGTGGTGGCTGGTGCCGAGGGTGCGCCAGCGGCGATGCTCTCCGGATGGACGGCACCACCGCGATGCGACTCCACAAGGGACTGGCCGGCGCCGTCGCCGGCCTCGTGCTGGTCATGGCCGTGCTCGCCGGTCAGGGCACGTACGGCGGCCTGAGCATCGAGATCCACGGCTACGTCGGCAACCTGCTCTTCGTGCTGGTGGTGGCGAACCTCGCGGTGTCGATGCTGGCCCGCGTCTCCCGGGCCACCATGAGCGCGGCCGCTGCGCTCGCGCTGCTGGCCTTCGCCCAGACCGGCCTCGGCTACGTCGGCCGGGAGACCCTCGAGGCGGCGGCCTGGCACATCCCGAACGGCGTGCTCATCATGGGCGTGTCGACCTACCACTACCTCGACCTGCGCACGCGCTGGGCGGCCCGCCGCCCCGACCCCGCCCAGGCCTGACCCGCCCGGGCCCGACCCACCCCGGCCGGCCACCGTCAGCGCCGCCGGGCGCGGCCGCCGACCACGGTCCCCAGCACCCCGACGTCGCGGATCGCCATCGGGTCGACCTCGAGCGGGTCCTCGGCGAGCGCGGTCAGGTCGCAGGCCTTGCCGGCCTCGACCGACCCGAGCTCGTCGTCGAGGTGCAGCTGGTGGGCGGCGCCGAGCGTCGCGGCGTGGAGGGCCTGCTCGGGGGTGATCCGCTCCTCGGGGCCGAGGACCCGTCCCGAGGGGGTCACCCGGTTCACCGCGCACCACATGGTGTGCAGGTGCCCGAGCGGGGTGATGGACGCGTCGGAGTGGATCGACAGCGGCACGCCGGCGGCGAGGGCGCTGCCGCACGGGTCGATCCTGGCCGCACGGTCGGGTCCCACGGTCAGGTCGTGGTGCTGGTCGCCCCAGTACCAGAGGTGGTTGGCGAACAGGTTCACGCAGGCGCCGAGCGCAGCCAGGCGCCGCAGCTGGGCCGGGGTCGTGAGCTGGCCGTGCTGGACGGTGTGGCGGTGGTCGGGACGGGGGTGCTCGGCCAGGAGCCGCTCGAGGACGTCGCAGAACAGCTCGGTGGCCTCGTCGCCGTTGCAGTGGACGTGCACGAGGCCGCCGGAGCGGTGCACGGCGCCGAACACGGCCTCGAACCGCTCGGGCGGCAGCAGCCACAGGCCGTTGGGGCGGCCGTCGAGGTAGCCGGGGAAGCCGACCCGGGCGGTGAAGCCCTGGATGGACCCGTCCAGCACCAGCTTCACCGACCCCATCCGGAGCCGGTCCGTGCTGCGGGCCCGGAGGTCGGCGAGGCGGGCGACGACGGCGTCGAGGTCGCCGTCGTTGTTGCCCAGCGTCGGGTTCCAGAAGGCGTCCAGACGAGCCGGGAACGCCTCCGGGTCGGCCGTGGCGGCCAGCCAGCCGTCGACTGCTGCGTCCCGTGAGAGGTCGATCGTGCCGAGGTCGGTCAGCGTGGTCGTCCCCGAGGCCAGCGCGAGGGCCCCGAGGCGACCGGCGACCGGGGGGCCGGTGATCTCGCCCAGGAGCCGGAAGAAGGCGGTCCGGGCGAGGGACATGGCCGCCGGCTCCTGCAGCTCGCCCAGGATCCGACCGTCGGCGCCGGTGGGCACGCCGGGCACGTCGACGCCGTCCGCGAAGCCCTCGGCCTCGGCCAGGGCGGTGTTGACCGTGGCCAGGTGGCCCGAGGCGTGGAACACGAAGATCGGCCGGGTCTCCGACACGGCGTCGAGGTGGGCGACCCCGAGCCGCTCGCCGCCCGGATCGTGGTCGTCGAGCAGGATCGGGTCGAAGCCCCACACGATCAGGGTCTCGGTCGGGTCGGCGATGCCGGCGTCGAGCACCCGGAGGCGCTCGACGACCTCGGGCAGCGTCCGGCACGCCGGGCGGACGACGCCGTCGGGGCCGGTGCGGTCGTGGGCGCCGACGTACTCGAAGGCCCACATCCCACCCTCGAAGACGTGGCTGTGGGCCTCGACGAAGCCGGGGACGAGGACGGCGTCGGCGAAGGTGTCGTCCACGGTGCCGTCGCCCCAGCGCGCCAGCTCGTCCAGGGTGCCGGTGGCCACGATCCGTCCCCCGGCGCTGGCCACGGCGTCGACCACGGGCCTCGATCGGTCGAGGGTCCGCACGCGCCGTGCCCGGTGGATCGTCAGCCCGTCCATGGCGGGCATCGTGCCACCCACGACCACGGCGGGGCCGTGGCGGAGGGCCCGGGGCTCAGCGGAGGCCGAGCTCCTCGGAGCAGTGCGGCCAGGCGCCCCAGCCCTGGCGGGCCTGCAGCCGGCGGCCCATCTCGATCTGGGTCGAGGCCGGGTGCTCGTGGGGGTACCCGGTACCGCCCACGGCCTCCCAGGAGCCGAGCGAGAACTGCAGGCCGCCGTAGTACCCGTTGCCCGTGTCGAGGCTCCAGTCGCCCCAGGCCTCGCAGTCGGCGAGGTCGTACCAGACCTGCGTGCCCCGGGGGTCGCCGTACTCGTACTCGCCGTCCATCCGCGCGCCCTCGTCCGAGCTCGCCGGCGCCGTGGTCGTCGTCGTGGCGGGCGGTCGCGTGGTCGTCGTGGTCGCCGGGGGCCGCGTCGTGGTCGGCGCAGCCGTGGTCGTCGGCGCAGCCGTCGTGGTCGAGCGGGCCGGGGCCGCCGTGGTGGTCGGCGCGGCCGTCGTGGAGGTCGTGGTCGTGCTCGCCTCGGTGGTCGCGGGGGCCGCCACCTCGTCGGTGCCCGTGGCGGCCGCGGTCGTGGCCGACAGGATCGTGCTCGTCGTGGCCGACAGCGCCTCGCGCAGTGCCACGGCCTCACCCGCGGAGGTGCCGAAGACGTCGTCGGGCGCCACGTCGGGCTCGCCCTCGGTCAGCTCGTCGGCCGCGGCGACCGGGAGCTCCTCCTCCTGGCCGGCACCGACGAGCGGCGCCAGGCCCAGCGTCACCACGAGCACCCCGACCAGCAGCGCCAGCCGGCGCACCCGGAGGGTGCGGCCCGTCTCCGGGGACTCGAGGTGGGGCGCGTGGCGGATGGCAGGACGCTCCGGGCTGGACGGCAGGGACTGCGTGACGGACCGGTGACCGGCCGACACGGAATCGCAACACTAGGCGCGTCATCGGATCGACACAACCTCGCGAAGATTTTCACGAGAGGTCCGCGCGGCCGGGTCCGGCCCGGCTGGGTCTGGGCCGGCTGGGGGACGAGCGTCGCCCCTCAGCCGAGGGCGACGACCGCGGCCGTGGTGACGGCGAGCGACGTGGCCGTCACGGGCAGCCCGACCCGGAGGTAGTCGGCGAAGCGGTAGCCGCCGGGGCCGTACACCATCGTGTTGGTCTGGTAGCCGATCGGGGTCAGGAACGACGCCGACGCGGCCACCGCCACGGCGATGGCCAGCATCCGGGGGTCGACCCCGGCGTCGGGGGCGACGGCGATGGCGATCGGGAACATCACCACGGCGGCGGCGTTGTTGGTCACCACCTCGGTGAGGGCTGCCGTGGCCAGGACGACGCCGAACACGATCCCCGCCCGGCCGAGCCCGTCGAAGGCGCCCACGAGCGCCGCGGCCACGTCCCCGGCCAGGCCCGTCACCTCCATGGCGGCACCGAGGCCGAAGGCGGCGCCGATCAGCAGCACGACGTCCAGGTCGACCGCGTCGCGCGCCTCGGCGAAGGTGAGGACGCGGGTGCCGACGAGGACCGCAGCCCCCAGGAGCGCACCCTCCAGGATCGGCAGGACCTCGGCCGCGGCGAGCACGACGATGCCCAGGGTCACGAGGCCCACGATCGGCGCCCGCCTCGTCGCCGTCGGCGGCTCGCCGCTCAGGGGCGCGACGAGCAGGAAGTCGCGACGCTCGGCCCAGCGACGGCGGAAGTCGCGGTCGGCGAGCAGCAGCAGCGTGTCGCCGTGGCGGAGCCGGACGTCGCCGAGCTTGGCCTGGATCCGGTGGCCCGAGCGGTGGACTGCCAGCACCGCGGCCCCGTACGTGCCCCGGAACCCGGCGTCGCGCACCGTGCGGCCGACGAGGGACGACGACCGGCCCACCACCGCCTCGAAGAAGGCCTGGCGGGGGCTGTCGAGCGCGAGGACGTGCTTCTCCTCGGTGGAGCGCAGACCCCGGATCCGCTGGAGGTCGACGATCTGGTCCACCCGGCCCACGAAGGTGAGGACGTCGCCGGCGTCGATGCGACGGTCGGGGGCGACCGGCGACACGAGGGTGCCGCCGCGGTCGATGGACACGAGGAAGACGCCCTCGAGCTCGCGCAGGCCGGCCTCGGCCACGGTCCGACCGTCGAGCGGGCCGCCGGGCACCACCTGCATGTCGACGGTGAACTCGCGCGCCTCGGCCTCGGCCTGCTCGGGTGCGGACAGGCGGTCGGGCACCAGGGTGGGGCCGACCAGGACGAGCACGGCCAGGCCGGCGACGCACACGAGCCCGCCCACGGGCGTGATCTCGAAGATGCCGAGCGCCTCACCGGTCTCGGCCTGGAGGAGCCCGGACACGATCAGGTTGGTCGAGGTCCCGAGGACCGTGACCACCCCACCGAGGATGGCGGCGTAGGAGAGCGGCAGGAGGTAGCGCGACGCCGGGATCCGCCGGGCCCGGCACCACGCCTGCAGGTCGGGGATGAGCATCGCCACGAGCGGGGTGTTGTTGAACACCGCCGAGGCCGCGCCGGTCGGCACCAGCAGCCGGGCCAGCGAGGCGCGACCCGACCCCTCCCCCAGCAGCCGCCCGGTCATCGCCGACAGCAGCGCCGTCTTCTGGGCGCCCCGGGCCAGCACGTAGAGCGCGGCCACGGTGATCGGGGCCGGGTTCGCGAACCCGGCGAAGGCCGCGTCGGCGTCGATGACGTCGAGGAGCAGGAGCGTCGTCGTCGCGCCGAGCACGACGGCGGCGGGTGGCAGGCGGTCGGCGGCCAGCACGCCCAGCATCACCACGAGGGTGGCGGCGCAGATCCAGGCGTCGGCGGTCACCGGCGCAGGCTACGACGAGCGCGCCCCGTCGCCCTCCGATGGCGGGGCCCGGGACGATCCCGCGCACCGTCCCGGCCCGGACACGCTCCCGGCTGCCAGCATCGGGACATGGACGACGCCGCGCCCGGACCACGCCCCGCCACCCCCGCCACGGTGGCGGCCAACGCCGCCGCCGCTGCGGCGCTGCCCCTCGACGACCCGGGCGACCACGAGCGCGCCACCCGCGGCCTCGTGGCCCGGCACGCGACCGGGGCCATCCAGGGCTCGGGCGGCCGGGTCGTGTGGGACGTGGCCCGGCACGACTTCGTGCGCGCCTCGACCGACGCCCCCGACACCGTCCACCCGTCCCTGTGGCGCCAGGCCCGGCTCAACTGCGAGCACGGCCTCTTCGAGGTGGTGGCCCGCGACCCGGCCCGCACCGCCCAGCCCGGCGGCGTGTGGCAGGCCCGGGGCTACGACCTCTCCAACGTCACCTTCGTGGAGGGCGCCACCGGGTGGATCGTCATCGACCCGCTCACCTCCGAGGAGACGGCCGCCGCGTGCCTGGCCCTGGCCCAGGAGCACCTCGGCGAGCGGCCCGTCGTCGCCGTCGTCTACACCCACTCCCACATCGACCACTTCGCGGGCGTGCTGGGCGTGACGAGCGCGGAGGACGTCGCCGCGGGCCGGTGCCGGGTCATCGCCCCCGAGGGCTTCCTCGCCGAGGCGGTCAGCGAGAACGTCATCGCCGGCCCGGCCATGGTCCGGCGGGCCATGTACATGTACGGCGCGCTCCTGCCCGCCTCCCCCACCGGCCAGGTGGACGCCGGCCTGGGCAAGGGCACGCCGCTCGGCACGGTCGGACTCGTGGCGCCGACGGAGGAGATCGTCGAGACGGGCACCGAGCTGGTGGTCGACGGGGTCCGCATCACGTTCCAGCTGACGCCGGGCACCGAGGCGCCCGCCGAGATGAACTTCCACTTCCCGGACCTGCGGCTGCTGTGCATGGCCGAGAACTGCACCCACAACCTCCACAACCTGTACACGCCCCGCGGCGCCCAGGTCCGGGACGCGCTGTCGTGGTCGAAGTACGTCGACGAGTCGATCCGCCTGTTCGCCGCGGACACCGACGTCGTCTTCGCCAGCCACCACTGGCCCCGGGTCGGGGCCGAGGACGCCCTCGCCTTCCTGACCGTGCAGCGCGACGCGTACCGCTGGCTGCACGACCAGACGATGCGACTGGCCAACCTGGGGCTGACCGCGACCGAGATCGCCGAGGTGCTCGACGCCGAGGCCTTCGGCGACCTGCCGGAGGTGGCCGGCGAGTTCTCGGTGCGCGGCTACTACGGCACGGTCAACCACAACGTGAAGGCCGTCTACCAGCGCTACCTCGGCTGGTTCGACGGCAACCCGGCCAACCTGCACCCGCTGCCCCCGGAGGACACGGCCCGACGGCGGGTCGCCTACATGGGCGGCGCCGACGCCGTGCTGGCCCGGGCCCGGGAGGACCTCGACGCCGGTGGCGACGCCGACGTCCGCTGGGTGGCCCAGGTCGTCAACGACGTCGTGTTCGCCGAGCCCGACAACGCCGAGGCCCGGGAGCTCCAGGCCCGTGCGCTCGAGCAGCTGGGGTACCGGGCCGAGTCCGCCCCGTGGCGGAACTTCTACCTGACGGGCGCGCAGGAGCTGCGCACCGGCACCTTCGACCTCGGCTCCGCGGACCTGGGCGGGTTCGCGACGGCCATGACCACCGAGATGCTCTTCGACGCCGTCGGCGTCCGCCTCGACCCGGCTGCGGTCGGCGGCTCGTCGGGCGCGATCGCCTGGCACCTCACCGACCGGGACGAGGTCCACGTCGCCGGGACGTCCCACCGCACCCTGTTCCACCGGGGCCCGCTCGACGCGGACGAGGCGGCCGCCACCGACGTGGGCCTCACCGTCACCGGACCGACGACCCTCCTCGTCGAGCTGGCCGACGGCGGCCTCGACGTCGACGCCCTCGCGCAGCGGGACGACGTCACCCTCGACGGCGACGTCGACCTGCTCCGGACGCTCGCCGGCGCCGTCGTCACCTTCCCGCGGATGTTCCCCATCGTCACGCCG
>CAZCEZ010000047.1:14022-27432 GCA_964497795.1 uncultured Acidimicrobiaceae bacterium
GACGCTCGCCGGCGCCGTCGTCACCTTCCCGCGGATGTTCCCCATCGTCACGCCGTAGCGTCTTCGTGCACTTTCGTGCACTCCCATTGCGTCCGACATGATCCCGGCGTACGGTGGCGCCATGCACCGACGACGCACCCACCTCCGACGCGCCGCCCTCGTCGCGGCCACGACCGTCGCCGCGCTGGTCCTGCTGGCCGAGCCGGCCCTCGCCCAGGCGGCGTCCGACGACGCCGACCCGGCCCGCCAGGTCGGCCGCCTGATCGGCGTCCTCGGGACGCCGGCGCTGATCGCCTGGGGCATCTGGCGCCTCACCCGCAGCCGGCGCGGCGACGGCTGACCGTCCGGCGGTACGGTCCCCCCGGTGACCACCGGGGGGACCGAGCACGCCACCGACGACCGCGACGCAGGCCGCCGCCCCCGCAACGTCGCCGTGGTCCTGCTCGACTCGCTGAACCGCCACGACCTCGGCTGCTACGGCGGGACCGACTTCGACACCCCGAACCTCGACCGCTTCGCGGCCGGCCGGGCCACCCGCTTCACCCGCCACGTCACCGGCTCCCTGCCCTGCATGCCGGCCCGCCACGACATCCTCGTCGGGTCCCTCGACTTCCTGTGGCGCTGCTGGGGCTCGATCGAGCTGTGGGAGCAGCCCGTCACCGCCGCCCTGCGCGACGCCGGTGTGGTGACCCAGCTGGTGACCGACCACCCCCACCTGTTCGAGACCGGTGGCGAGAACTACCACGTCGACTTCACCGGCTGGGACTACCTGCGGGGCCACGAGGGCGACCCGTGGCGGACCTGGGCCGACCCCTCCTGGGTCGGCGCGCCCGAGCAGGGCCAGGTCCGCGCCGCGAAGCCGGGGGGCTGGTTCTACGAGCGCACCGTCGGCTTCGACGGGATCCACCGCGCCTACGACACGACCCGCACCCACCTGCGGGCCGAGGAGGAGTTCCCCGGACCTCGCACGATGGCCTCGGCCGCCGACTGGCTCCGGCGGGCCACGCCCCACCACGGGCCCGACGCCGACGGCGCCCGCGGCTGGTTCCTGTTCGTGGACGAGTTCGACCCCCACGAGCCCTTCGACACGCCCGAGCCGTGGGCGTCGCGCTACCAGGACGGGCCGTGGGACGACGAGTGGCTGATCTGGCCGCCCTACGCCGACGGCGCCATCACCGAGGGCACGCTGACCGAGGCCGAGGGCCGCCACATCCGGGCCAACTACGGGGCCAAGGTGTCGATGATCGACCACTGGTTCGGCCGGATCCTCGACGCGTTCGACGAGCGGGGCCTGTGGGATGACACCGCCCTCGTCGTGTGCACCGACCACGGCCACTACCTCGGCGACGAGCGCCGGGGGCGGGACCTGTGGGGCAAGCCCGCCGTCCCCCAGTTCGAGCCGCTCGGGCACACGCCCCTGCTGGTCCACTGGCCGGGCCGACCCGGCGGCGGGACCGTCGACGCCCTGACCACCAACGTCGACCTGTTCGCCACCATCTGCGACACCTTCGACGTCACCGTCCGCCACCGCACCCACGGCCGGTCGCTCGTCCCCCTGCTCGACGGCACGGCCGACGCCGTCCGGGAGTCGGCCCTGGGCGGCGTGTTCGGCTCGTGGGTCCAGGTGACCGACGGGACCCGCAAGTACGCCCGGGCGCCGGCCACCGACGGCTTCCCGCTGTCGATGTGGTCGAACCGGTGGTCGACGATGCCGCTCCACATCGCCGGGATGCAGGGCCTGCCCGACCCCGACGAGCGCGCCGTCCTCGACCGCGTGCCGGGCTCGGCGGTCCCCGTGCTGCGCCAGCCGTGGCGACCCGGCGACGCCCTGCCCCTGTGGGTGAGCGGCGTGCGCAACGTCGGCGACCACCACTGCTACGACCTCGACGTCGACCCCGACGAGGCCGAGAACCGGGTGGGCGAGGCCGTGGAGGCCGAGATGGTCGACCTGCTCCGCAGCGCGCTCGACGACGTCGAGGCGCCCGCCGAGCAGTACGAGCGGCTCGGCATCGCCTGAGCCGGCCACGCCGCGGGCCCGACGTCGTCGACGCCTGCGCGGGACCGGACGGGCCGTACGCTGGGATCGACCGAAGGGGAGGACGCACCGTGCAGGACGAGACGACCGACGCCGCCGAGGAGTACCGGCGGGCCTGGCAGCAGGCCTACGACGCCGCGCCCAAGCGCGACGTCCCGTTCTCGACCATGTCCGGCGTCGAGCAGGACGCCGTCTACGGCGACGGCCCCTACCCGGGCCAGTACCCCTACACGCGGGGCATCCACGCCTCGATGTACCGGTCCCGCCTGTGGACGATGCGGATGTTCGCCGGCTTCGGCACCGCCGAGGACACCAACGCCCGCTTCCGGGAGCTGCTCCGCGCCGGCGGCACCGGACTGTCCACCGCGTTCGACATGCCGACGCTGATGGGCCGGGACTCCGACAGCGAGTGGTCCCTCGGCGAGGTCGGCCGGGCCGGCGTCGCCGTCGACACCCTCGCCGACATGGAGGACCTCTTCGCCGGCATCGACCTGGCCGGCGTGTCCACGTCGATGACGATCAACGGCCCGGCGCCGATCGTCATGGCCATGTACATCGCCGTCGGCGAACAGGGCGGCGTGCCCCGGGCCGACCTCGCCGGCACCATCCAGAACGACATCTTCAAGGAGTACCAGGCCCAGAAGGAGTACATCTTCCCGCCGCGGCCGTCGGTGCGCCTGGTGACCGACCTGATGCGGTTCTGCTCGGCCGAGATGCCCCGCTGGAACCCGGTCTCGGTGTCCGGCTACCACATCCGCGAGGCCGGCTCGACGGCCGTCCAGGAGCTCGCCTTCACCCGGGCGAACGGCTTCGCCTACGTCGAGGCCGCCGTCGCCGCCGGCATGGACGTCGACGACTTCGCGCCGCGCCTGTCGTTCTTCTTCAACGCCCACTCCGACTTCTTCGAGGAGATCGGCAAGTTCCGCGCCGCCCGGCGCATCTGGGCGCGGTGGCTGCGGGACCGGTACGGCGCCGCCGACGAGCGCTCCTGGAAGCTGCGGTTCCACACCCAGACCGCCGGGGTGTCGCTCACCGCCCAGCAGCCCCGCAACAACATCGCCCGGGTCGCCGTCCAGGCCCTCTCCGCGGCCCTCGGCGGCACCCAGAGCCTCCACACCGACTCCTACGACGAGGCCCTGGCCCTGCCCACCGAGGAGGCGGCCCGCATCGCCTTGCGCACCCAGCAGATCGTGGCCCACGAGACCGGCGTCACGAACGTGGCCGACCCCCTCGGCGGCGCCCCGTACGTGGAGTGGATGACCGACGAGATGGAACGCCAGGCCGAGGCGGTCTTCGCCCACCTGCTCGAGCTCGGCGACGGGTCGATCCTCGAGGGGGTGTACCAGGGCATCGACGACGGCTGGTTCGTCGGCGAGATCGCCGACGCCTCGTACCGGTTCCAGCGGGAGGTGAACGCCGGCGAGCGCATCATCGTCGGCGTGAACGCCTTCACCGAGGGCGACGACGGCGGCGAGCGCGACATCCTGCGCATCGGCCCGGAGGTCGAGGAGCTCCAGCTCAAGCGCCTCGCCACGGTCAAGCAGCGGCGCGACGACGCGGCCGTCGCCGCCGCCCTGGACCGGGTCCGTGCCGACGCAGCCGACCCGGGGACGAACCTGATGCCCGCCTTCATCGACGCGGTCGGCACCTACGCCACCGTCGAGGAGATCGTCACGGCACTCGAGTCCTGCTTCGGCCGCTACGTCGAGACGGCGGTGATCTGATGGGCGACGGCGCCACCCCCGAGCTCGAGGTCGAGCCGCAGATCCGCATCGTGCTGGCCAAGCTGGGCCTCGACGGCCACGACCGCGGCCTCCGGGTCGTGACCCGCATGCTGCGCGACGCCGGCTTCGAGGTCGTCTACCTCGGGCTCCGCCAGACCACCGACATGGTCGTCGCCGCCGCCATCCAGGAGGACGCCGACGTCGTCGGCATCTCCATGCACAACAACGGCCACCTCACCCTGGCGCCCCGCATGGTCCAGGCGCTGCGGGACGCCGACCTCGACATCCCCGTGGTCGTGGGCGGCATCATCCCCGACGACGACGCCGCCGTCCTCCGGGACGCCGGCGTGGCGGCGATCCTCGGCCCCGGCGCCTCGGCCGGCGACGTGGCCCGTGCCGTGCGCGACGCGGTCGCGGCCGCGTCCGGGACCTGAGCCGGCTCAGGCCGCCCGGGGCATACGGAACTCGGCCGCGAACATGGCGGCCACGGCGGCCGCCTTGCTCCGCCCCATGGGCTCGCTGACCAGCAGCTCGGCGCCGTCGTCGTCCACGACCACGGCGTAGGCCAGCTCGTTCGGACCGTGCCCGCAGTCGCGCACGCCCGGGCGGACCTGCCGGGTGCGACGGGCGTCGAGCCAGGTGCGGGCCGCGCCCCCGGTCCAGAACACGAAGGGCGCCCACCCGGCGACGGCACCCTCGACGTGGGGGACGGTGACGCGCACGGACCAGGCGTCGAGCTCGGGCACGGCGACGACGCCGAGGACCGCGACGTCGGGCTCCTGGCCGGTGCGGCGGACGGGCTCGTGGTCGTGGGACATGGTCCTCCGATGATGCCGGGACGGCGACCGGGATCCTCGTCATCCCCGCCGGACGAACCGGCGGAACCGGACGACGGGGACGACCCGGAGCCGCTCGGGGCGGGTCACCACGAGACTTCGCCCTCGCACCGTCGCGATCCTGCCCACGCAGCGTGCCGACCCGGACGGCACGGGCGCGCCGGCTGGGGGCGGGCCGGCTGGTGGGGCGCTCAGGCCGGCGGCACGTCGCCGAGCAGCCAGCGGGGGCCGCTGCCCCGGGTCGCGGCCACGTCGCCCGGGTTGTGGAGGGCGCAGCGGTCGAAGGACAGGCAACCGCACCCGATGCAGGAGTCCAGCTGGTCCCGCAGCGCCCGGACCAGCCGCAGCTGCTCGTCGAGGCGGGTCCGCCAGCCCTCGGCCAGGGCGGCCCAGTCCTCGGGCGTCGGCGTCCGGTCCTCGGGCAGCGACGCCAGGGCCTCGGCCACCTCGTCGAGGCCGAGCCCGACCGCCTGGGCGGCCCGCACGAAGGCGAGGCGGCGGAGGACGTCGCGCTCGAAGCGGCGCTGCCCCCCGGTGCTGCGCGAGCTGCGCAGCAGCCCGCGGGCCTCGTAGAAGCGGATGGCGCTCGGCGCGAGCCCGCTGCGCTCGGCGACGGCGCCGATGGCCAGCAGGTCCGGCCCGGGATCGGGGGCGGCTCCGTCGTGGTCGTGGTCGGGCACGGGTCCAGCATCCCCCAGGAAACCCTTGACCTCAAGTGAGGTTCAGGTCGTAGCGTCCCCGCCGTGCCCCTCGCCGCCACCGACGCCCCCGCCCTCGACCGTGCCCTGGCCGCCCTCGCCGAGGGCGACGACACCGTCGACGAGCACGCCGCGACCGCCGCCGGCCTCGACGCCGCGTCCGACGGCGCGCTCCTGGACGCCGTCGCCCGGGCCGTGGCCGTGCCCCGCACGGGTCCGCCCGACTCCTTCGTCCTCCACGCCCCCCTCGAGGTGCTGGCCCGGGCCGGGCTGCTCGTCCGCTGCTCCCCCGCCGCCCGCCCGGCGGCGCGCGCCCGGCTCGTGGCGACGGCCGTCGGCCTCCTGCGGGCCGATGCACCGGCACCCGTCCCCGACCCCGGCGACGACGGCCTCGACCCCGTGCGCACCGCCGCCCGCCTGGCCACCGCCGTCGACGAGGGCGACCTGGACCGGGCTGCGGCCCTCGGGCGGCTCCTCGCCGGCATCGTCGACGCGGCGACGCTGACCCGCCTGGTCGGCGACCTGGTCGTCCCCCGCCTGTCCGCCGCCGCGCACGGCCCGATCTTCCTGCACCTGCTCCCCCGGACCGCGCCCCACGGCGCGGCCGCGACGATGTTCGGCGCACTGGCCCGCGAGCTGGCCCGGTACCCCGAGGAGCGGCTCACCTGGATGGCGGCCCCGTCCGCACCGGACCCGTCGGCGTCGGCCGCCGCCCTCCACGACGCGCTGGCCCGCACACCGGTGCTCGGGCCGGCGCCGACGACCTCGATCGCCCCGACCATGCACCACGTCGAGGACGCCGGGCTGCCCGCCGAGCTCGTGGGACCCCTCGTGGACGCCGCAGCCGCCGACCCCGGCGGCGCCGCCCGGGCGCTCGTGCGCGTCGCCACCTCGTCGATGCGACTCGACGACGAGGCCCACGCGCCCTACGGCTGGAGCCACTGCCTCACCATGCCGCTCGCCGTCGCCTCCATCGCCCCCGCCCTCGGAGACCCGCGCTCGGCCCTGGCCGTGGCCGCGACCCACGTCGTCGGCTTCCGCGCCACGCTCGGCCGGGCGCCCCTCGCCGAGCTCCGGGCCGACGACGCCGGCGCGCCGGCGTCGGGCGACGCGCGGTCGGCGTCCCGGGCCGTCCTCGCCGCCGACCCCGCCGAGCGGGCCCGGCTGGTCCAGGACGTGGTCGACGCCGCCGCCGCCCACCACGACGCCCACCTCGCCAAGTACGTCCACGCCTGCCTGGACGCAGCCCGCCTCGACCCGGCGGGCGCCCCCGGGCACCTCGCGGCCGCCGCGCACCTGGCCGCGTGGTGGGGTGCGAGGCCGTCGGCTGCCGGCGAGGGATGAGCGACGGCGTCCGAGGGCCGGCCCGGACGCCTACAGGCAGCCCTGCAGCGCCTCCACGAGCCCGGCGGCCCGGGGGTCGTTGGACAGGCCCATCCCCATGCGGTTCATGACGTAGCCGAACCCGACCTCGGCGTCGCGATCCGCGAAGCCGAGGGACCCGCCGGCGCCGGCGTGGCCGAAGGACGACTCGGACAGCAGCGGCGAGTAGGACGACGAGAGGAAGAAGCCGACCCCGAAGCGGGTCGGCACGACGAGGGTGCGGTCCCGGCCCGCCGACTGCTCCTCCGTCGCCCGGTCGAGGGTGTCGTCGTCGAGCAGGCGGACCCCGTCGACCTCGCCGACGCAGGCCGCGTACAGCCGCGACAGCGACCGGGCGTTCGTGACGCCGTTCGCCGCCGGGATCTCCGCGGCCCGGACCCGGGGGTCGTTCCAGGAGAGCCCGGAGCCGTCGAGGCCGAAGGACCCCTCGAGGCTCAGCGCCCGGTTCGTGGGCGACGACGGGTCGAGGTAGGCCGCGACGAGCTCGTCGAGCAGCGGGGCGATCTCGGGGTCGGCCGCGGCGCGGGCCGCGTCCTGCGGGTCGGGGCGCATGGCCGACAGCGGCGCGACGCGGGACTGCTCGGCGTCGGGGAGCCCGATCCAGAACTCGAGGCCGAGCGGTGCGGCGACCTCCTCGGCGAAGAACGCACCCAGGCTGCGTCCGTCGACCCGCCGGACCAGCTCGCCGACCAGCCACCCGTAGGTGAGGGCGTGGTAGCCGTGGGCCTCGCCCGGCTCCCACAGCGGCGCCTGGGCGGCGAGGGCGTCGGCCACGGGGGTCCCGGCCAGGACCTCGTCGTCGGCGAGGCGACGGTCGAGCACGGGCAGGCCGACCCGGTGGTTGAGCAGCATCCGGACGGTGGCCCGCGCCTTGCCGGCCGCGCCGAACGCCGGCCAGACGTCGGTCACCGGCGCATCGAGGTCCAGGCGGCCGCGCTGGACGAGCAGGTGGGCGCAGATCGCAGCCGCGCCCTTCGTGGTCGAGAAGACCAGCTGCAGGGTGTCGGCATCGTAGGCCCGCCCGGTGTCGACGTCGGCCACCCCGCCCTGGAGGTCCACGACCAGCTCGCCGCCGACGTGCACGGCCACCGCTGCGCCCCGGTCGCCGTGGTCGGTGAAGTTCCGCTCGAAGGCCTCGGCCACCGGCTCGAAGCCGGACGCCACGGTGCCGCGGATGTCGGTGTCGCTCACGTCGTTCCCCCCGGGCGCCCGGCCTCCCCGGCTCTCGCCCCTCGCTGGTCGTTGCTCGGCGCCGGGACCCTACCCAGGGCCGCCGCGCCCCGCCGGGGAGCCCGGCGCGTGGGACCATGGCGGGACGACTCCAGGGGGCCCCATGCCACGACGCCACACCCAGCACCGCGCCACCGTCCACCCGGTCCTCGGCGGGCTCGCCGTGGTCGGCGCGCTGGCCGTCGCCGCCTGCAGCGGCGCCGCCGACGACGAGGTGGCGACCGCCGCCACCACGACGACGTCGCCGACCACGACGGCCGCGGCGACCGACGCCGGCGGCGCGCTCCGGATCGACGAGACCGTGGCCCTCGACGACGGGCCCGGCGCCCCGAGCGCGGCGAACGGCGTGCCCTCCCCCGGGCCCGACGAGCCCCTCGGGCGCATCGGCTTCACCCGCTACGTCTACGTGCGCGCCGCCGGCACGGTCATCCCGTCGCTGGTCGAGGGTCCCGTCGGCGGCGGGATCAGGTGCCAGGACCCGGCGCTGCCGTGCTCGGCCGAGGAGCTCCGCGCCCTGGCCGCGTCCGACGAGGAACCGCCCGACGCGCTCGACCTGACCCGCGCCGAGGTCGACGACCTCGCCGCCGAGCTCGACGCCGTGGCCGCCGCCATCGCCTCCGTGCCCACGCCCGAGGAGGCCTGCGCCCAGGGCTTCCGGCCCGACCGGACCCAGACGCCCAACATGGGGTCGCACTTCGTGTCCATGGAGCGCATCCTCGACGGCGCCTTCGACCCGGCCCGACCCGAGATCATCATGTTCGCCCGGCCCGACGGCACCGCGCCCGACGGCCCGCTCGGCACCTGCGGACCCGACGGCTGGGACGGGGTCGACGCCGTCCCGGTCGGCGTCGCCTTCTTCCAGCCATTCGCCTTCGTCGGCGAGGACCACCCCGAGGGCTTCACCGGCGACCTCGACAACTGGCACGTGCACTACAACCTGTGCCGCCTCGACGGGCGGGACCTGACCGTGCCACCCGAGGTCTGCGCCGGCCAGGCCGGCACGGTCGGCGAGTTCGAGCCCGCCCAGGGCCCCGTCGGCGAGGCGTCCGAGGGGTGGATGATCCACGCCTGGGCCGACCCGACCCACGACAACCAGCTCGGCGCCTTCTCGATGTGGAACGCGTCGGTGTGGCCCGTCACCGACCCGGAGGCCGTCGGCGCCGACGGCTCGCTCGCCGACCGGCGCGGCGGCGGCACCGAGGTCATCGACGACTTCACCCTCCCCGACGTCGTCGTCGACGGACCCGGACCGGTCACCTTCTTCAACGCCGACGGCGTCGCCCACACGGTCACCGCCGGCACCCCGGCCGACCCGGGCACCGCCTTCGACTCCGGGATCATCGGCGTGCGCAGCGCCACGACGGTCGAGGTCGACGCCGCGGCCGACGAGGTCCCCTACTTCTGCACCCTGCACCCGGACATGACCGGGACCATCCGCGTCGCCGGCTGAGCGCGCCGGTGCGCCCCGGTGGCGCGGCGGCCACCGGTGCGACAGGGTGGCGCCGTGGCCGACGAGACGACCCCCACCACCGACGCCCTCGCCCACCCGCCGGGCGTCGACCTCGACGCCCTGGTGGCCTGGATGGACGACCGGGGCATCGGCGAGGGCCCCCTCACCGAGGCCACGCCCCTGGCCGGGGGCACCCAGAACGTGCTCGTGCGGATCGTGCGCAGCGGCACCGCGCACGTGCTGCGCCGCCCGCCGCTGCACAAGCGGGCCAACAGCGACGAGACGATGCGCCGGGAGGCCCGGGTGCTGGCCTCCCTGGCCGGCACCGACGTGCCCCACCCGGGGCTGGTCGCCGCCTGCCCCGACACCGACGTGCTCGGCGCGGCCTTCTACCTGATGGAGCCGATCGACGGCTTCAACCCCGCCGGCGGCCTGCCCGAGCCACACGCCTCCGACGCGGCGATGCGCCACGCCATGGGCCTCGCCCACGTCGACGCCGTCGCCCGGCTCGGCGCCGTGGACCACGTGGCCGTCGGGCTGGGCGACTTCGGCAAGCCCGACGGGTGGCTCGAGCGCCAGGTCCCCCGGTGGCGGTCCCAGCTCGACTCCTACGCCGACCTCGACGGCTACCCCGGCCCCGACATCCCCGGACTCGAGGACGTGACCCGCTGGCTCGAGGCCCACCGACCCGACGGGTGGCAGCCCGGCATCATCCACGGCGACTGCCACCTGGCCAACGTGCTCGTCTCCCGGACAGGTCCGGCGATCGCTGCGCTCGTGGACTGGGAGCTGTGCACCATCGGCGACCCCCTCCTCGACCTCGGCCACCTGCTGGCGACCTGGCCCGTCCCACCGGGCGGGGCGGCGGGGGGCGAGGCGCTCGCCGGTGCGGTCGGCGGCGGCATCGCCGACCTGCCCACGCCCGACGAGGTCGTGGAGCGCTACCTCTCCCACCACGACCGGGACCCGGCCCACGTGGCCTGGTTCGAGGTCCTGGCCGCCTACCGCCTCGGGATCATCCTCGAGGGCACCCACGCCCGGGCCTTCGCCGGCAAGGCGCCCCAGGAGATCGGCGACCTGCTGCACGCGACCACGGTCGGGCTGTTCCGGCGCGGCCTCGCCGCGATCGACCGGGTCGGCGGCTGACGACGCCGCCTGCCAGGATCCTGCCCATGGCCCAGCAGAGCGACGGGACCGGTGGAGGCGACGCCGCGATGCGAGCCTTCGTGGCCGGTCTGCCGACACCGACCTTCGACGACCCGGCGTGGGTGACGCCCAAGCCGCTCGCCGAGGCGACCGTCGCCATCGTGACCACGGCCGCGCTGCACACGGCGGACCACGAGCGCTTCACCCCCGGCGACACCAGCTTCCGGTTGATCGACCGCGCCGCCCGGGACCTGACCATGGGCCACTGGTCGCCGAACTTCGACCGGAGCGGCTTCCTCGCCGACATCGACGTCGTCTACCCCATCGACCGGCTCGAGGAGCTCGCCGACCGCGGGGTGATCGGCGCGGTGGCGCCGCGCCACGTCGCGTTCGCCGGGAACCAGCCCGACACGGTCTCCGAGATCCGCCTGGACACCGGTCCGGCGGCTGCGGCTGCGCTGCGCCACGACGGCGTCGACGTCGTGCTGCTCACCCCGGTCTGACCGCTCTGCTCGCGCACCGTGTGTGTGCTCGCCCACGTCCTCGAGGCCCACGGGATCGCGACCGTGGCCCTCGTGTCGATCCGGTCGGTCGCCGAGGCCATGCGTCCGCCCCGGGCCCTCCACGGGGAGTTCCCCCTGGGTCGTCCGCTCGGGCGGCCCGGTGACCCCGACCTCCAGCACGACGTGCTCGCCCGCGCCCTCGCCCTGCTCGAGGCACCCCAGGGCCCGGTGCTCGTGGACCATCCGGAGGTGATCGTCGCCGACGAGGAGCCCCTCGCCTGCTCGCTGCCGCCCCGCTACGACCCGGACCTCCCGCCGGCCGTCGACGAGGCCCGGGGCCTGCGCGCCGCCTACGAGCGGGCACGGATCGCCCGGGGCGCCACCGCCGTCGGTCGCGTCGTCGGACCCGATGGCGTGGCCGACGTGCTCGACGCCCTCGACCGCATCGCGGCCGGTGGCCGGTGGCCCGACGAGGTCGCCCTCCCCGGGGACGACCCCGTCGCCGCGGTCCACGACGTGCGCGCCTTCTACGAGGAGGCCGCCCTCGAGCTCGCCGACGGGCCGCCGCCCGGGGGGCGCGGCACCGAGGCGTGGTTCTTCGAGCGGACCGAGGCGGGTCGCACGGTGCTCGCGGCGCGGGCCGCCCTGGCCGCCGCCGACGCGCCGTTCCCGGTCTGGTTCTACATGGCGCCCGGCCACCGCTGACCGCCGGGGAGGGCCGACGCCCTCCGACACCCCAGAGCGGACGACCGGTACCCTTCGGACACCAGCACGACGAGGGGTGGCGGTCCCATGGACACGAGGATGGATGCGTCGCGAGAGCGGCACGACGGCCAGGTCGACGGGCGACGAGCCCGTCGCGACCGCAACAAGACCGCCGTGCTCGACGCCGTCGTCGCCCTCTTCGCCGAGGGTGACGTCTCCCCCGGCGTGCACGAGGTCGCGGCCCGCTCGGGCGTGTCGCTGCGCAGCGTCTACCGGTACTTCGAGGACGCCGACGACCTCATCACCTCCGCCATCGACCGCCAGATGGAGCGGCTCACCCCCGAGTTCTCCATCCCCGACGTCGGCCTCGGCTCCCTCGACGACCGGCTCGCCCGCTTCGCCCGACGCCGCGTCGCCCTCTTCGAGACCGCCCGCGACGTCCACCGCGCCGCCGTGGTCCGCGCCGCCCGGGACGAGCGCCTGCGCGGCGCCCTCGACCGGGCGCGCGGCGCGCTCGACGCCCAGACCCGCGACATGTTCGCCCCCGAGCTCGGCGAGCTCGACGACGACCGGGCCGAGCACGTCGCCCTGGCGCTCGACCTGCTCACCCAGCTGGGCTCGCTCGAGCGCCTCCGCCACGAGGTCGGCCTCTCGCCCGACGCCGTGGAGGCGTTCCTCGTCACCTCCATCGCCGCGCTCCTCGCCCCCGACGCCTGACCCGACGCCGGACCGGCCGACGTTGGGGAGACGGGCCGGGTCGGCGATACCGTCGGGCGCCGTCCCGTCCCCCGCCGAGCCACCGGAGCCACCCGACGTGCGCAGCCCCAAGGACTTCTTCGCCCCCCTCGCCATCGGCGCACCCGCGCCGCCCCGGGAGATCCCGTTCCGCCCCTCCCGGAACATCCACTTCTTCCCGCCGGCGAACGAGAAGATGCGGTCCAAGGTGCCCGACATGGTCGCGACCTGCGACGTGCTGCTCGGCAACCTCGAGGACGCCGTCCCCGCCTCCGACAAGGAGGCCGCCCGCGCCGGGCTGATCGAGGTCGGCGAGACCGTCGACTTCGGCGACACCCAGTTCTGGACCCGGGTCAACAGCCTCGACTCGCCCTGGGGCCTCGACGACCTCCTCGAGATCGTCCCGGCCATCGGCGAGAAGCTCGACGTGATCATGATCCCCAAGGTGGAGGGTCCCGAGGACATCCACTTCGTCGACCGGCTCCTGGCCCAGCTCGAGGCGAAGGCCGGCCTGACCGAGCCGCTGCTCATCCACGCCATCCTCGAGACCGCCCGCGGCGTGGCCAACGTCGAGGAGATCTGCGCGGCGAGCCCCCGGATGCAGGGCCTCAGCCTCGGTCCCGCCGACCTCGCCGCGAACCGGCGGATGAAGACGACCCGCGTCGGCGGCGGCCACCCGGGCTACCTGGTCCGCACCGACCCCACCGGCGACGACCTGGAGGCCGGTCGCATCACCGCCCAGCAGGACCTGTGGCACTACACGGTCGCCCGCATGGTCGACGCCTGCGTGGCCAACGGGATCTACGCCTACTACGGCCCCTTCGGCGACATCCGCGACACCGTCGCCTGCGAGGACCAGTTCCGCAACGCCTACCTGCTCGGCTGCGTCGGCGCCTGGTCGCTGCACCCCGTCCAGATCGACATCGCCAAGAAGGTCTTCTCCCCGCCCGTCGAGGACGTCGAGC
>CAZCEZ010000048.1:0-27093 GCA_964497795.1 uncultured Acidimicrobiaceae bacterium
GGGGCGGGCACCCGGACGCGCCGGCGGCGGCAGGCGGGGCGCTGCCCGCGTGCGGCGGGGCGTGGCCGGCAGCGGCGTCGACGGTGGTCGTCCACGCGCCCGACGGTAATCCCGCCCGGGAACCGGGCACGAGGGGTGCATCCGGCGGTGCGTACCGGTGTCTCCTACTCTTCCGGACGTGACGACTCGCGTGGGTGTGTTCGGTGCCGGCGGCCGCATGGGCAGCACGGTGTGTGCTGCAATCGCTTCGGATCGTGAGGTGGAGCTGGTCGCTGCCGTCGATCCCCACCACGAGGGGATCGACCTGCACCTGCTGACCCGGGGTGCCGAGGTCCCGGACCTCACGGTGGCCGGGGACGCATCGGCCTTCGAGCGGGCCGAGGTCGACGTGGTCGTGGACTTCACCCGGCTCGACGCGGCCCGGCAGAACCTGGCGTGGGCCGCGGCGCACGGCGTGCACGCCGTGGTCGGCACGACCGGGTTCGACGACGACGACATGGCCCGCTTCGAGGCCGGCTTCACCACCTCGAACTGCATGATCGTGCCCAACTTCGCCATCGGTGCGGTCCTGATGATGCGCTTCGCCGAGCTCGCCGCGCCCTGGTTCCAGACGGGCGAGGTCATCGAGTACCACCACGACGCCAAGGTCGACGCGCCCTCGGGCACGGCGATGCTGACCGTGGAGCGGATGGCGGCGGCCAGCCAGGAGTGGGCTGCGGATCCCACCACCACCGAGGTCGTCGACGGCGCCCGCGGCGGACGCGGCCCGGCCGGCATCGGCGTCCACTCGGTCCGGATGCGGGGCATGGTCGCCCACCAGGAGGTCGTGCTCGGCACCGAGGGGCAGACCCTGACCATCCGGCACGACTCCTACGACCGCGTCTCCTTCATGCCCGGCGTGCTGCTGGCGGTGAAGGCCGTCGCCGACCGCCCGGGCGTGACCGTGGGCCTCGACGGCCTGCTCGGGCTCTGACGGGTCGGTGGCGGCCCGTCGGGGTCAGCCGCCGCGGTGGGTCCGGAAGGCGTCGGCCTGGTCCCGGGGCTTGACCACGAGCTGGTCGACGTTGACGTGGCTGGGCAGCGAGGCCACCCACCGGATGCACTCGGCGACGTCCTCGGCCACGAGCGGCGTGAGGCCGTCGTAGACGGCGTCGGCGCGCTCCCGGTCGCCGTCGAAGCGGACCACGGAGAACTCGGTCTCGACCAGGCCGGGGAGGACCTCGGAGACCCGGACCGGCTGCCCCAGCAGCTCCTGGCGCAGCGACTCGGTCACGCCGTGGGCGGCGAACTTGGCGGCGTTGTAGCCCGAGCCGCCCGGGTAGCCCTGGATCCCGGCGATCGAGGTGACGTTCACGACGTGCCCGTCGCCGGAGGCGACGAGGCGGGGGAGCAGCGCCCGCGTCATGCGCATCAGCCCGAGCACGTTCGTCTCGAACATGGTCCGCCACTTGGCCTCGACCGCCTCGGCCAGCGGCTCGACGCCGAGGGCGCCGCCGGCGTTGTTCACGAGGAGGTGGCACTCGGGGACCACGGCGCAGAACGCGTCGACCGACGCCTGGTCGGTCACGTCCAGGTGGAGGGCCGTGCCCCCGATCTCGGCGGCCAGGTCCTGGATCCGCTCGGTCCGGCGGGCGCCGACGGCGACGTGCCAGCCGTCGGCGGCCAGCGCCCGGGCGGTGGCCTCGCCGATCCCGGCGCTCGCGCCGGTGACGACGGCGGTGCGGGTCACGGTCGCTCGTCCTCCTCGGTCGTGCCGGCACCGTCCCCGCCGGTCCCGTCCCCGCCGGTCCCGTGCCCGGCCAGCTCGTCGTCGAGGTGCACGAGCGTGTCGATCTCGCCGCCGCTGCGCACCTCGTTGCGGAAGCTGATGGCCACGAGCAGGAAGCTGACGCCGATGAGCTGCCACTGGTAGTCGGCGATGAAGCCGCGGACCCCGTCCAGGGGTGAGGAGAACACGTCGCCGGCGACGCGCAGCAGGTAGAGGCGACCGACCGTGCCGACGAGGTTGAGGGCGAAGAAGGCGCTGATCCGCATGCCGGCGGCGCCGGCGAAGAGGCAGATGTAGTTGTTCGGGGCGAGCAGCACGAGCGGCCAGGCCGCCTTGCCGAACAGGTCCTGGGCCCGGCGCATCATCGGCCCGTAGGTGGGGGAGCGGCGGTCGAGCCAGGCCAGGGCCCGGTCCCCGTACCAGTAGCCGAGCAGGAAGAACAGCGGATCCGACACGAGGAGCCGCAGCGTGCCGACGACGTAGTAGCTCACGGGGTCGAGCTGGTCGGACACGAGCAGCAGGTACCGGTTGATGCTCGACAGGGCGATGAGCAGCAGCGGGTGGTCCTCGCTGAGCGTCGGCCACATCACGTTGGCGACGTTCGAGCAGATCACCAGGAAGATCACCGGCGCGACGAGCAGCTTCAGCGTGTGCTGGCTCGGCGGCTCCCGGGTGAACCGGAACGACGACGTCGCCTCCGACCCGGCCGGCCGCTCCCCGGTGTCGTCGGCGTCGCTCACGGGCGCCGAGTCTGGCACGATCACCCGCCGACGCCGCCCTCGCCCCCCGGTGGACGCCGATCTGCGTCACCTCCGGGTGGTTCGCGCACCCTCACGGTCGAGAACCACCCGATCGGGCCATGGTCAGTCAACCCCCGCCCATGTGACCCTTCGTGGGTAGGGGAGCACGCTGGGAGAGTGAGAGGGAGCGCCGGACCGATGGACCGAGGCAGTCGACACATCCGCACCGTCCTGGGGGCGGCGCTCGTCTTCGTGGGCGCGGTCGTGGGCCTGGCCACCGTGCCGGCCGCTGCGGCGTCGAGCGACTACGAGGACCCGTTCTTCCTCAACTGGCCGACCTACCTGCCGGGCTCGCCCGTGGGCAGCTACGTCGACTCCGACGGCGACGAGTGCAAGCAGGGTCAGCTCGGCTGCGTGGACCGCGTGATCCGCGAGATGACCCGCCGCTACGACCGCCTCGGCTGCGACCACGACTCGACCTTCGCCTTCACCTACCTCCTCACCACCGAGGAGTACCGCGAGGCCGTCGAGGATCCGGAGTTCTTCACCGACAACGCCTTCGTCAACCACCAGGACGCGGTCTTCGGGGAGTACTACTTCGACCAGTTCGACGACTTCCACGCCGGCCGGATCGACGAGGTGTCCCCGGCCTGGCGCATCGCCTTCCAGAGCGCCGAGGACCAGGCCGTCAAGGGCATGGGCAACGTGTTCCTGGGCATGAACGCCCACGTCAACCGGGACCTGCCCTTCGTGCTCGCCGAGATCGGCCTGGTCAAGCCCGACGGCACCAGCCGCAAGGCCGACCACGACCGGGTCAACGACTTCCTCGCCGCCACCAACCAGTACCTGCTGGTCGAGGCGGCCAAGTACCTGGACCCGAGCCTCGACGACGGGGACGTGCCCGGGACCAGCGTCGACAACAACACCGCCGTGCAGGCCCTGGTCGCCTGGCGGGAGCAGGCCTGGCGCAACGCCGAGCGCCTGGTCGCCGCCGAGACGCCCGAGGACCGGGCCGCCGTGGCCGCCGAGATCGAGGAGGCCGCCGCCCTCGAGGCCCTGGCCATCCGCGAGGCCTACCGGTACACGGCGATCGACACCCTGACCGGCAAGGGCGTGGCCGCCCGCAACGCCTACTGCCAGGCCAACTTCGAGGCCCGCGGCTGAGTCGAGGCCCGGCGGCGGCGGGGGTCAGCCCCGGCCGTTGCCCTTGCCGGGCTTGTCGCCCTTGGTCTTGCCGCCGCCACCGCCGTCGGAACCGGTGCCCCCGGTCAGCGTCCCGCCGAGGAAGTCGGCGATCTCCGGGGCGTTGACCTCGGTGTAGTAGCCGGCGAAGCCCGGCACGGCGCAGCCGAAGCCGCTCGACACGATGCCGATCTGGACGGGGCCCCTGGCGGTCTCGGCGAACAGCGGACCGCCGGAGTCGCCCTGGCAGGAGTCCTCGAGCAGGTCGGCGGCGCACACCTGGTTGTCCGTCGCACCGCAGTCCTCGTCGGCGACGACCTCGAGCTCGACCTCGTAGAGGTCGGTGTCGAGCGGCGGCACCTGGCCCACGATGGGCGTCTGGGAGCCCCAGCCCGACACGACCACCGGCGAGCCCGGCGCCTCGAGGGCGTCGTCGGCGGCGCCGGCGAGGGCGATCGGCACGACCGAGGCCGGCACGGCCTCGGCCAGGCGCAGCACGGCGATGTCGGCGGACCCGTCGGTGGCGTAGCCGGGGTGGACGGTGACCTCGACCACGTCGATCTCGGTGCCCTCGGTGTAGTCGGTCGATCCGACGGCGACCGACAGACCGGCGGCCGAACCGCCATCGACGCAGTGGGCGGCGGTGACGACGGCGCGGTCGGCCACGACCGAGCCGCCGCAGATCTGGAAGCCGTCGTCGAGCAGGGCGGCCATGAAGGTGTTGTCACCCTCGGCGACGCGGGTGCCGTTGACGATGCCGTGGGCGGCGGGCAGGGAGAGGGCGGCGGCGACGGTGGCGAGGCCGAGGACACCGGCACGGAGGCGACGAGTCATGTGGTCCACTTCGGCGGCGCGGGCCCCGTTCCCTGCCCGGAGGCGCGGGTCGCTCGCCTGGGTGCCACCGTGCGGCCTCCGTAGGCTCACCGGTGGTGTACCGCTACGCGCTCGCCCCCCGCTGGATCGCCTCCCACCTGCTGGCCCTGTTCGTGGTGGCGCTGTTCCTGAACCTGGGCGCGTGGCAGCTGCGCCGACACGACGAGCGGGCCGAGCGCAACGCCGTCGTCGAGGCCCGCGCCGAGCTCCCCCCGGTCGACGTGGCCGAGCTGGTCCCGGTCGGGGCGGACGCCCCCGCCGACGACGGTGCCGACGGGCTCGTGGTCGACCCGGACGCGCTGCGCTTCCGCCAGGCGACGGCGTCGGGCCGCTACGGCGAGCGGACGCTGCTCGTCGACAACCGGTCCCGGGACGGACTGCCCGGCGCGTGGGTCCTCGCCGCCCTCGACCTGCCCGACGGACGCACCCTGGTCGTGACCCGGGGCTTCGAGGCGACCAAGGGCGGGGACATCGACCCACCCGCACCGCCGGAGGGGGGCGTGGCCGTGGTCGGGACCCTCGTGCCCTGGGGCGGCTCCTGCGGGTCTCGCACCGACGACGACGGCCGCACCGTCGGCATGGCGTGCCTCGACCGGGCCACGGCCGAGGCCGTGTTCGACCACGAGGTCCTCCCCGTCGTGCTCCAGCGCCAGGCCTCGACGCCGGAGGAGCCGGCCACGCTCACCCCCGTGCCCCTGCCCGAGCTCGGTCCCGGCCCCCACCGGGGCTACGCCGGCCAGTGGTTCATCTTCGCCACGATCGTCGGCGTGGTCTACGTCCTCATCCTCCGCAAGGTCGCCCGCGAGCGGGCCGCACCCGACGGCGGGCGGGTCGGGACGGATCCGCTGGACGAGCCCGTCGTGGGCGGCGCGGGCTGACCGTCTGACCGGTCCGGCGGTCTCAGGCGAGGCGGGCCAGCTTCTCCGGGGCGAGGATCGCGTGGATGGCGCACACCTGGTCGCCCCGGAACGTGGGCACGAGCAGGTTGAACGGCTCGCCGGCCCGGGTGATCAGGTAGCCGGGCTGGCCGTTCACGAGCAGCGGGCGCACGGCGTAGCCGTCGTCCATGCGCTTGGCGATGTTCACGAAGAAGCGGGCCACCCGCTCGGGCCCGACCACGGGCTGGCGTGCGGCTCGGACGTCGGCGCCGCCGTCGGACAGGTGGATCACGTCGTCGGTCAGGTGGGTGGCGAGCAGGCCGACGTCGCCGTGCAGGCACGCGCCGAGGAACGCGTCGGCGAGCTCGCGGGCCCGTCGGGGGTCGGTGTCGACCCGGCGGTGCTCGGCCTGCACCCGGCTCCGTGCCCGGTGCGCGATCTGGCGGGTGGCGGCCTCGGACCGGTCCACGGCGGGAGCGATCTCGGCGAAGGGCTGCCCGAACACCTCGTGGAGCAGGAACACCGCCCGCTCGACGGGGGCGAGCCGCTCGAGCACCGTGAGGAAGCCGAGCGTCAGGGAGTCCGCCGTGGCGACGGCGTCGGCCGGATCCGTCTCGTCGACGGTGAGCGGCTCGGGGAGCCACGGGCCCACGTAGACCTCGCGCCGGTGCCGGGCGCTGCGGAGCCGGTCGATGGCGAGCCGCGTGACCACGGTGGTCAGCCACGCGGCCGGCGCGTCGATCGAGTCGTGGTCGGCCGCGGACCAGCGCAGCCAGGCGTCCTGGAGGACGTCCTCGGCGTCGTCGGGTGAGCCGACCATGCGGTAGGCGAGCGAGCGCAGGCGCTCGCGCTCCGCCTCGAAGCGGCCCGACACGTCCATCGGGGTCATCGAACCACCGATCGTCCCGCGACGTGGGCCCCGACGGCGGCGACGGCGGCGCGAGCCGACGCGAACACGGCGTCGGCGAGGTGGCCGTCGGGGCCCACCCAGTCGCCGACGACGGCCACGCCGGGGATCCCCGCGGCGTCGACGCCCGGGCGGCCCGCCTCGCCGCCGAGGGCCGCGGTCGGCACGGCGCCGGCCACGACCATCCGGTGCTGGAAGCGGGAGGTGGCGATCGAGTCGTCGGTGACGCCGAGGGTCCGGGCCAGATCCTCCAGGGCGCCCCGGTCGGGTGCGGTGCCGGGGGCCAGGTACTGCGCCAGGGCGAGGTGGCTGTGACCGGGGGGCGCGAAGCCCGGGGCGACGGAGTGCTCGGACAGGTACAGGTGCCGATCGAGGTCGAGCGCGAACCGCACGGGCGCCGTCCCGCGCAGTCCGAGGTCGAGGCACGCCGCCGTCGCCTCGGGTCCGGCCGCCAGGTCGATGCCCAGCAGGCGGGCCGTGGCCCCCGGCGTGCCGACGGCCACGACGGTGCCGGCCGCGTCGGGCAGGTCCCGGAGGGGCGCGGTCGACCAGGCGACGCCGGGTTCGTCGAGGAGGGCCACGAGCGCGTCGACGATGGTCTGCCAGCCGCCGTGGACGTACGCGACCTCGGTCGTCGTGCCGAGCTGCAGGAGCCGGACGGCGAGGTCCGCCGACATCTCGCCGGGGTGGTCGGCGTAGGCGCCGAGCCGGACGAGTGCGTGGAGCAGCCGCTGGGCGACGGGGTCCGAGACGGCGCCGTCGACCCACTCGTCGACCGTGGTCGAGGCGAAGTCCGTCGGGCGGAGGCGGCCGATGCGGGCGAGGAGCGCGCCGACCTGCGCCTTGCCCCGGACGCCGAGCAGCCGGGTGCGCAGGAGCGATCCCGGGGACGCCGGGAGGACGTGCGCCTCGCCGTCGCGGACGACGGTGCCGGCCACGGACGGCGCCGTCCGGGCGGGGTGGATGCCGAGCGCGCCGAGCACGTCGAACGCGGTGCTGCCCTCGTACAGGGCGTGCGGCCCCTGGTTGAACCGGAAGGTCGTGCCACCCGCCTCGCGGTCGTCGCTGGTGGCGCGACCGCCCGGGCGGCCGCGCACGTCGTGGATGACGACGGGGTGCTCGGCCAGGCGGAGGAGGGCGGCGGCGGTCAGCCCGCCGAGGCCGGCACCGACGACGTGGATCGTGTCTCGTTGCATGCCCGTCTGACGACGCAGCCCGGTCGGATGTGACAGCCCGGTGCGGCGAGCCGGCGGGGGTGTCGGACGGTCAGCTGATCGGCGTGGGCTCGTCGTCGCGGACACGGGCGAAGCGACCGAGGCCGGCGACGCCGGCCTCCTCGACCGTGCCGTCCAGTCGGGTCCTCCACCACGCGGCGCCGCCGACGAGGGCGGCCGCGATGGCGAGGGCGAAGCCTCGGGCCCGGGTCCGGGGCTCGGACGCCGTCGGCTGGGCGTCGAGGGCGACCTCGTCGCCGATCGGCGCCACGGTGACCGGCGGTGCGGGGGTGGCCGGCGCGGTCGTGGTCGGTGCAGGAGCCGGGTCCGGCGCGCCGAGGTCGCTCGGCACGAACGACGTCGTGGGGGGCGCCGCGACGGTCGGGGCGGGCGAGGTCGGGGCGGCCGTGGTCGGCGGCGACGTGGCCGGGGGAGCCGACGGCGCGGTCGTCGAGGGAGCCGATCGCGTCCGGAGGTCCTCGCCGGCCGGGGCGGCGAAGTCGACGGCGAACCCGGTGACGGCGTCGCCGCCCGACTCGGCCGGCTGGAGGACGACGTCGACCGTCTCGCCGGGGCGGTCGAAGGTCCGGCTCAGGTCGAAGGAGATCGTGGTGCCGTCCGCGGCCACCCGCCCCGCCGTGGTGCTGCTGCAGTCGGCCTCGGGTGCCTCGGCGATGTCACCGCCCTCCTCGCCCGTCCAGGACGTCGACGTCGGGCAGGCGACGACGACCACGGCCTCGTCGGCCGGTGCTCCCGTCACGCGCAGCACGAGCAGCGGTGCCGACTCGTCCGGCTCGAGCTGGAACCGGACGGCTGCGACCGCGAGGTCGCCGGTGGCGTCCCGGGCGACGCGGATGGCCCCCTCGGGTGGCGGTGCGGGTCGACCGACGGCGACGCCGGCGGGGCGCTGCCACCAGCCGGCGTCGGAGACGGACGCCGCCTCGGTCGGTGCGGCGGCGAGCGAGAGCGCAGCGACGGTGGCCACGAGCAAGGACGCGGCGGCGAGCCCTCGGATGCGGGTGCGCGTCGTGCCGGGGGACATCAGCGGTCACCGGCCACGAGCGGTGCCCGACGGCGTGTGCGGCGTGGCGGTCGGGGCGCGGGGTCGTCCGGCGGTGCGGGGGGCGGGGGACCGTCGTCGCCTCCGGTGCCGGAGCGGTTGATCGTCGCCTCGTCGGAGCCCAGGTAGGACGCGACCACGCGCGGGTCGTTGATGACCTCCTGGGGCGTGCCCACGGCCATGGGGTGGCCGAGCTCGAGGGCGACGATGCGATCGGACACCCCGGTGATGAGGGGCATGTCGTGCTCGATGAGCATGAGCGAGCAGCCGGTCTCGCGCTGGATGCGCGCCATGAGCGGCCCGAGGGCCTCGGCCTCGCGCTGGGCGATCCCGGCGGCGGGCTCGTCGAGGAGCAGCACCTTGGGCTCGTGCGCGATGCACATGGCGAGGTCGGCGACGCGGCGTGAGCCGGTGGAGAGCTCGCGCACGAACTTGTCGCGGAACGCGCCCAGGTTCATGAGCTCGACCAGGTCCTCGACCGAGTACGCGATCTGGCGCTCGATCTCGGTCTGGCCCGGGAGGCCCAGGAACGGTGCGAGGTGGTCGCGCACGCCGATGTGGCGTTCGAGGCTCAGCGCCAGGTTCTCGGCCACGGTGAGGCTCGGCACGAGGCGGGCGTCCTGGAACGAGCGGCCGAGACCGAGCCAGGCGCGCTCGTCGGGCCGCATGGCCGTCACGTCGGTCCCGTCCAGCACGATCCGGCCCTCCGTCGGCTCGAGGAAGCCCGACACGAGGTCGAAGATGGTGGTCTTGCCGGCGCCGTTGGCACCGATGAGGCCGAGGATCTCCCCCTGCCGCAGGTCGAAGGAGGTGTCGTCCACGGCGGTGATGCCGCCGAAGCGCTTCGTCAGCGCCTCCACCTGGAGGATGACCGGGGCGTCCGGACCGGGAGCGACCCGTGCGGCTCGGGCCGGGACGGTCCCGCCGCCCGACGTCCCGGTCTCGTCGGCGGCGTCGTCCGCGCCACCGCCGGCTGCGTCGGCGAGGAACACGGAGCGGACGATGTCGTCGCGCTCGAGGAGGTCTCGCGTCCTGCCCTCGAAGCGGACCTCGCCCTTCTCGAGGAAGTAGGCCCGGTCGGCCACGGTGAGGGCGACGTTGATCGACTGCTCGACGAGCACGATGGCCGTGCCGCTCGCCTGGATGCGTCGCACGATGACCAGGAGCTGCTCCACGATCGTCGGGGCGAGCCCGAGGGAGAGCTCGTCGATGATGAGCAGCGTGGGCTCGGCGATGAAGGCCATGCCCAGGGCGAGCATCTGCTGCTCGCCCCCGGACAGGTTGCCGGCCGGCTGGTCGATCCGCTCCTGCAGGCGCGGGAAGATCTCCAGCACCTGCTCGGTGCGCCGGGCGACGGTCTCGGTGTCCTTGCGGAACAGCCACGACGCCGCCCGCAGGTGCTCGGCGACGGTGAGGGTGGGGAACACCGCCTTGCCGCCCGGGACGACGACGATGCCGAGCTCGGCGGTGCTCGCAGCAGAGGTGTGGGTGATGTCCTGCCCGTCGAAGAAGATGGCGCCGCCGATCGGGTCGACGATGCCGGAGATGGCGTTGAGCACGGTCGACTTGCCCGCGCCGTTGGTGCCGAGGAGCGCGACGCACTCGCCCTGGCGGACGTCGAGGTCGACGCCGAACAGGACCTGGACCCGGTCGTAGGCGACCTCGACCCCGCGGCAGGTGAGCAGCGCGTCGCCGCCGGGCCCGTCGCCGGCCAGGTCGTTGCGCAGCTCGGCCTCGGCGGCCAGCGTCATGGCCGCGATCTCGGCGTCCTTGACGGTCGTCTTCCGGGCCCCGAGGTACACCAGGCCGGCGACGCCCTCGAAGACGGCGAGCGTCCGGACGCCGGCCCGGTAGCCGCTGTCGTCCGCGATCCCCGAGGCGATGCCGGCGATCACGATGGCGCCCAGGCCGAAGAAGAAGACGAAGTAGCCGAAGGCCTGCGATCGCAGGCGGGGCGGGGCGACGAAGGTGACCAGCGGCAGGTTGTAGGAGGTGAAGCCCACGCTGACCACGCCCACGAGGAACAGGGCGAGGAGGGAGCCGCCGATGACCGGTGACGCCGCCATGGCCACGAGCCCGATCGAACCGGCGACGAGCGACCAGCCGGCGTACCAGGCGAGGCGCTGGATCCCCGACTCGACGATCGCCTTCGTGGCGTACTTCGCGCCGATCTGGTAGCCGATGATCGACCCGAAGCCGAACAGCGTGAGCACCCCGGCTCGTCCGACGTTGGACTCGATCAGGTACTCCTCCTCGTAGAAGAAGGAGATGAAGCTCGAGATGGGCACGACCGCGGCCCCGAGGAAGAAGCCCGAGATCCAGGTGCGGCGCAGCGTCGGGATTGCCCGCAGCCGTCGCCAGCCCTCCGAGATCGGGATCTTGACCGCGTGCTCCTCGGCCAGCTGCGCCGCCTGGGCGTCGACCTGCTCGCCGCGCAGCGGCTCACGGAGCTTGGAGATGAAGAGGATGGCGACGAAGGTCGGCGCGGCCACCAGCACGAACGTCAGCCGCCAGCCCACCAGGTCGGCCGTGAGGCCGGCGCCCACGGCCAGGATGAGCCCGATGGGGTTTCCCTGCCGGTGGAAGGAGAACACCCGTCCGTGGGTGTGGGCGGGGTAGTAGTCGGCGAGCAGCGACGCGTGGACCGGTTCGTTCATGACCCGGCCGAGACCGGAGCCGAACCGGGCGGCGAAGAGCAGCGGCAGCACGATGAGGAAGCCGGCGATGCCGGTGAAGATCGACATCGTCGCCCAGCCGAGGGCGGCCACGGTCGTCATCTTCACCCGGTTCTGCCGATCGGCGAGGATGCCGATCGGCACCGTGAGCATGATCACGAGCGCACCCGAGATCGTGCTGACCGCGATGACGGTCGAGTCCGCGATCTCGAACGTCTCGCCGATCTCCGGGGCGACCACGCCGTAGAGGACCTGGTCGAGCTCGTCGAGCAGGTTGAGCAGGAACAGCAGCAGGAGCGGCAGGGCGGGTGCGCCGCCGGTGAGGCGGCCCAGGTAGCCGCGCACCCCGGGTTCGGTCACGGGTTCGGTCACGGGAGCGGTCATGCCCGCACCTCCTCGCTCGGCACCGTGCCGTCCGGCGAGGCCGTCGCCTCCACGGCGAGCACCTCGACGACGGTCTCGTCGCCCTCGAGCGGCGGCGTCACGACCGGCTCCTGGTCGGCGGTGGCGCTCGCCCCGGCGAGCGCGTCGCCGTCGTCGTCCACGAGGGAGTCGGCGACGAGGCTCGGGACGTGCACGCCGTGGCGGTCGGCGACCCAGCGCAGGAACTCGTCCCGCTTGCCGTACACCAGCTCGGACAGCCCACCGGGCAGGAACAGCAGGATGGCCAGCACGCCGAAGCCTGAGATCAGCTGGCGGACCTGGTCGACGTCCTCGAGCACGGGCAGGAGCGGCAGGCCGAACACGAACAGGGCGCCGAGGACCGCGCCGGGCAGGGCGGCGGCGCCGCCGATCACGACGGTGGTGAGCGCGAGCAGCGACTTGTCGGGGGAGAAGACCGACGGGGACACCGTGCCGAGCTGGTAGGCGAACAGCGCGCCGGCGACGCCGGCGATGAACCCGGAGAGGGCGAAGGCGAACAGCCGGGTGAGGGCGACGTTGATGCCGTAGGCCTGCACGCCCTTGTCGTTGTCGCGGACGCCGACGAGGATCCGTCCGGTGCGGCTGCGGCGCAGCTTCGAGGCGGCGAGGCAGAACGCGCCGAGCAGCAGGATGGCGACGTAGTAGATCTTCGTGTCCGGTCGCATGTCGACGCCGAGCACGTCGGATCGGGTGCCGAGGTCGAGGATCCCGTAGAGCACCGGCGGCTCCACGAAGTTGCCCGAGTCCGGCTTGAGGAACTCGAACCACTCGTGGGTGAGCACGAACAGCTCGACGGTGAAGGCGAAGGCGAGCGTGGTGACGGCGAGCAGCAGGCCCTGGATGCGCACGGCGGGGATGCCGATGAGCGTGGCGACCGCGGCACCGCACACCCCGGCGACGGCGAGCACCACGAAGAAGTCCCAGTTGTAGTTGGCGGCGAGTCCGCCGCCCACGAGGGCGCCGACGCCGGCGATGCCGAACTGGCCGAGGCTGATCTGGCCCGACCAGCCGGTGAGGATCACGAGCGACACGCCGACCATCGCGTAGACGACGAGCTCGACCGCGAGGCCGGACTTGTCGGCGCCCACGAGGAACGGGAACGTGAGCGCGAGCAGCGCGCCGCCCACGATCAGACCGAGCCGTGCCCGGCGGACCTCGGGGAGCCGCCGCAGCTCGACGGGCACCGGACGGATGTCCTTGACCGACTGCCAGGTGGAGACGCCGGTCGAGAAGGCGCGCCCGGAGCGGCGCTGCTGGGTGAGCAGCGCGACGAGCACGATGCCGAGCAGCACGGGTGCGGTGAAGCTGGCCCGCTGGGTCTGGAACTGGATGGCGTCGGTGGCCATGGTCGCGCCCATGCCGCCGAGGAAGGCCAGGGGCAGGTCGTCGAAGCGGGCGAACGCCGCGGCGACCAGGGCGAAGAGCAGCACGTTCAGCGAGATCGACCCGCCGAGGTTCAGGCCGATCAGCGGGATGCGCAGGAACACGGCGACCGAGGACAGGACGGCGGCCATGATCCACACCACGGTCGACACGCGCTTGACGGGGATGCCGAGCAGGCTGGCCCGGTTGGCGTTCTCGGCAGAGGCGCGCACGGCGATGCCGAGGTCGGTGTAGCGGAAGAACGCCCCCACGGTCGCCACGACGATGGCGGCGGCGACGACGGCGGCGACGTGGTTGCCGTTGAACGTGACCACCCCGATGCGCGTCTCCAGACCGTCGAAGGGGGTCGGGATGCGGTCGCCGGTCTGCTCGAGCAGGGAGCCGGGCACCCACTGCTTGACGTAGAACTCGAGCACGACGAGCAGCAGCCCGGTACCGATGGTGGCCACGGTGAGGATGAGGCGCGGTGCGCTCGAGAAGCGCCGGATGACCGTCACCTCGACCGCCCCGCCCAGCGCCGCGGCGCCGAGGAAGACGATGGGCAGCACGGCCCACCAGCTCCACCCCTGCTTGGCCACGAGGAGCGCGGCGAGCACGGCGGGGACCGCGCCGAGCTGGGCCTGGGCGAAGTTGATGATCTGGTTGGCCCGGAAGATGACGATGAGGCCCATGGCCACCAGCGCGTAGAGCGCGCCGATCACGGCGCCCTGGAGGTACACCTCGCGGGGGATGGCCTGGTCACCGAGGCCGACCTCGAGGAAGCCGACGTCGACGAAGGGCAGGTCGATGCGGCCCACGAGGAGGGCCAGGACGACCTCGAAGAGCACGACGTAGCCGGCGGCGGCGAGCGCGAGGGTGCCCCAGACCGGGACGCCGCGCAGGCTGCGCCACCGCTCCTGGAGGCCGGCGACGGTGGTGGTCGGCTGGTCCACGGCTCAGCCCGCCGTCGGTTCGACCGGCACGTCGAAGGTCGAGGGGAACTCGCCGAGCGCGTACCGCTTGCCGCTGTTGGTGGATCGGTACGAGCCCTGGCGGCCGTCGACCTGCGACGTGGCCGTCGGCACCCAGTAGGCCTCGCGGATGTCGTCGATGGCCGCGTAGTCCCCGGGGCCGAAGCCGAGGCCGATGACCTGCCCGTCGCCCCGGGTGCGGCCGTTGGCGAAGATGCCCGACTCGACGGTTCCCGGGGTCAGGTTCGGACCGGCGTTGTGCACGAAGGCCGCGAGCAGCGAGTAGTACACCCACGGCAGGTTGCAGGAGTTGCACGGCCGGCCCATGCCCTGGTCGGCGAAGACCCGGGAGACCTGCTCGTCCTCGAAGGGGCGGGTGTCGGCGAGGTGGCTCGGGCCGAAGGCGTGGATCCACTGCTCGCTGGTGTAGAGCCGCCCGACCTGGTCGGCGTCGAGCAGGTTCGTGCCCGACATCATGTGCTCGGGGAAGTAGCCCGCCGAGGAGTGCTGCGAGGTCAGGAACACGGGGAAGATCGGGTCGCACATGCACAGCACGGTCGTCACGCCCTCGTTGATCAGCGTGGACGTGACCGCGGCGGCCTCCTGGGAGGCCTGGTCGATGTTCTGGGTGTAGGTGACGACCTCGGCCTCCGAGCCGCAGGCCCGGACGCCCTGGAGCACGACGTCGGCGTCGGGCCGGTACGCGGGGGACTCCGGAACGACGATGCCCAGCTTGCGCTCGACGGCGCCGCGCGCCCCGACGAGGGGGTGGATGTTGGCCCCCGAGTGCGAGGCGTTCTTGCCGGCCAGCTTCTTGCAGTAGTACTCGATCATGAACTCCGCCGACGTCGTGCCGTCGACGAAGATGTCCCAGCGGAACGGGCGCCGCTCGGTGAAGAGGTCCCGTCGGAAGTGCCAGCCGCCGATGGACAGGATGCCGGCCCGCGACAGCTCCTCGAACAGCTCCGGGTAGGAGGGCTGGGCGAAGAAGACGGCGAAGGGCTGCATCTCGATGACGCGGCGGGTGTCGGCGATGCAGGCCGGCACGTCGAAGGGCGACGTGGGGCACTGGCTCGGGTAGCGGATGAACTCGATGGTCCGTCCGTAGGTCTCGTAGTACTTGTTGATGAACCCGGTGGCCGCGACGTTCACCTGCTCGCGCTCGGCGTCGGTCGAGGCGAGGCCCTGCGGGGCGAGCGCGGCGTCGACGGCCTCGCTGGAGTCGGCCTCCATGATGATGACCTTGATCTTGTCGGCCGTGACGCCGGTCCAGGTGGCCCCGCCGTTGTCGGCGCCCTCGGGCCACTTGGGGATGCAGCGGGGGTTCTCGAAGGGGACGGCGAAGATGTCGAACTGGCGGTCGCCGACGCAGTGGCTCGTGTCGCCGGCCGCGACCTCGCCGCCACCGCCGCCGCCACCGCCACCGCCGCCCGGGACGGTCCCGCCGGGTGCTGCGGGGCCCGGGGTCCCCGGGCTCCCGGGGACCGCACCACCGGTGGTGCCGCCACCACCCGGTGAGGTCCCCGCGCCCGGCGATCCCGGGGTCGCCCCGGGCACCGTCGCCCCGGGCGCGGTCGGCGACCCGTCGCCGACGGTGGGCGCCGGACCGAACTGGTCCGCGTCGAACCCGGAGGCCGACACCGACCGGTCCGTCCCCGTCGACGGGTAGATGCCGATCAGCAGGGCCTGCACCAGCAGGACCAGCAGGAACGGCGCGTACATCGCGGCTCTCGACTTCGGCACGTGTCCGACCCCCTCGGTAGCGAGCCGGCAGCGTCCCTCTCCGGCTCGTCGCCGTGTCCTTCGACGGGGCGCCCCCGCATCTCCTGCCGAGCACCCGCGATTTGTCGTCCCGACGACGTGGCGCGCCGGGCACACTCCGGTCCGTGAACGACGCCGACGGACCCGACGTCCGCATCCGCCCCGCCGTGCCCGCCGACGTGCCGGCGCTCGTCGACCTCCGCGAGGCGGTCGCCGGCGAGGGCGTGTGGATCGGCGCCGAGGCGCCCATCGACCGCGAGGGCGACGCCGCCAAGCTGGCCGAGACGATCGCCAGGCATGCGCGGGGTGGCGGCGCCGGCGCCGGGGCCTGCTGCTTCGTGGCCGAGGTCCGGGGCGCCGTGGTCGGATCGGTCGTCGTCACGGCTGGCGGCGGCATCGGGCACCTGGGCATGAGCGTGGCCGACGGCCACCGGGGGCTCGGGCTCGGCGCCGGGCTGCTCGGTGCCGCCGTGGCGTGGGCCCGCGACGCCGGATGCCACAAGGTCGAGCTGCAGCACTGGCCGTGGAACCTGCGAGCCCGGGCGCTCTACGAGCGGGCCGGCTTCGTCGAGGAGGGCTACCTGCGCCGGCACTGGCGCCGCCGGGACGGGTCGCTGTGGGACGCGTGCGTGCTCGGCCTGCTCCTCGACGACGAGGCGCCGGGTCACGACGTGCGCGCCGCGGTGCCACCCGCCACCCGCTGAGGGGCCGGCGCGTGCCCGAGGTCACGGCCCGGATGTGGCGGATCGCACGGCGCCGGCCACCGGCGCTCCGCGAGGCTCGCCCGGGGTCACCGTTCCACCCGAGGAGAGGCACCGTGCTGGGATCCGATCGACGTCGACGCAAGGAGGAGGCCGAGCGGCTCGGCTCCCTCGCCGTCCTCCGCCACTGCGACCGACGGGAGCTGGCCGCCGTGGCCGACGCCGTCGTCCGCCACGAGCTGGAGGCGGGCCACGTCCTCTACCGGGCCGGCGCGCCCGCCGACGGCGCCGCCATCGTCGAGCACGGTCGGCTCGACGTCGTCCGCGACGGCGCGGTCGTGGCCACGCTCGGCTCGGGCGAGGTCGTGGGCGAGCTCGGGCCGCTCGGTGCGAAGGCGCGCAACGCCGACGTCGTGGCCCGCACGGGCGCGACGGTGCTCGAGCTCTCCTCGGCCGACCTCCGACGGCTGCTCGCCGACTGCGGGGGGCTCCGCCGCGGGCTCACCCCGGTGCTGGCCGAGCGCGCCCAGGAGGGCTGACCCCGGGACACCGGGTCCGCGACCCGGGGGTCGCCCGTTCCCGTCGCACCCCGCCGTTACGTTCGGCGGCGATGGAGCCCGATCCCGAACCCGCCACGCACGGAGCGTCCACGTCGAGCGCGGTGGGGCGCGTCGTGGGCACCGACGAGTCCACGCCGCTCGAGTACCACGTCGCGATCGGCGACGACGTCTTCCTGCAGCTCGACGACGTCGTGGCCACCGAGCGCGTCCTGCCCGACGGCCGCCGGATCGAGCTGTTCGGGATGGTCGAGCAGGTCCGCGCCGTCCACGAGGGCGCCACGTTCGCCAGCGACGTGTTCCTCATCGAGGACGGCGTCCTGCCCGCCCAGGTGTCCCGCGTCGCCAAGGTCGTCACCACCCGGGTCGAGCCCGAGGTGTTTGTCCCGCCGCTGCCGGGCACCGAGGTCCGCAAGGCCGTCGGCGAGGAGCGCTCCCGTGCGCTGTTCTTCGACGACATGGACGAGCAGGTCCCGGCGGGCCTCTCCCGCGACGACGAGCCGTTCTTCCTCGACAAGGCCTTCCTCGACGGGTCCCGCGGCGCCCACGTGTCCATCTCGGGCGTGTCGGGCGTCGCGACGAAGACCTCCTACGCCACCTTCGTCCTCTACTCGCTGTTCCACTCCGGGGTGCTCGGGGCGTCGGCGTCCAACACCAAGGCGCTCATCTTCAACGTCAAGGGCGAGGACCTGCTGTTCCTTGACCGCCCCAACACCCGCCTGCCCGAGGCCGAGCGGGACCGGTACGCCGCCCTCGGCCTGCCCGTCGGGCCCTTCGGCTCGGTCGGGATCGTCGCCCCGCCGCGCCCCGGCGACCCCACCGCCACCCCCCAGGTCGGCTCCCGCACCACCGGCGTGCAGCCCTTCTTCTGGACCCTGGAGGAGTTCTGCCGCGAGCGGCTGCTCCCGTTCCTGTTCGCCGACGCCGAGGACGACCGCCAGCAGTACACGATGGTCGTCCACAACGTCACCCGTCGCCTGGAGCGGGCCGTGCCCACCGGGGACGGGGGCGTCTCGATCGACGGCGAGTCGCTCCGCTCCTTCCGCGACCTGGTCGACCTCGTCGACGACCGCCTGAACGACGAGGACACCGTCACCGAGTGGGCCGGCCGGGCCATCGGCGGCGGCACGGTCGGGGCCTTCACCCGGCGGCTCTTCGGCGCCGTCGACCACGTCGAGCACCTCGTGCGGGCCGACGTGACCCGGCCGAGCAGCCGCCCCGTCGACCTCGACGCCGCCCAGGTCACCGTGGTCGACATCCACGCCCTCAACGACCGTGCCAAGCGGTTCGTCGTCGGCGTCGTGCTCCGGCAGGCGTTCCGGGCCAAGGAGGCCTCGGGGACGGCCGAGCCGCTCCAGTTCGTCGTCCTCGACGAGCTGAACAAGTACGCGCCCCGCGAGGGGACCTCGCCCATCAAGGAGCTCCTCCTCGACGTCGCCGAGCGCGGCAGGTCGCTCGGCATCATCCTCATCGGTGCCCAGCAGACCGCCTCGGAGGTCGAGCGGCGGGTCGTGGCCAACTCGGCGATCCGGGTCGTGGGCCGCCTCGACGCCGGCGAGGCGGGGCGCGGCGAGTACGGCTGGCTGCCCGCGGTGCAGCGGCAGCGCTCCACGATCATCAAGCCGGGCACGATGATCGTCGCCCAGCCCCACCTGCCGGTCCCCGTCGTGATCGAGTTCCCGTTCCCCTCGTGGGCCACCCGCTCCTCGGAGGCCGGGCCCGACCCGGCCGCGACCCGCGACGTGCCGGTCGACCCGTTCGAGGGGCTGTCCTGATGGTGCGCCTCCTCCACACCTCCGACTGGCACGTCGGCAAGACGCTCCGCGGCCGCAGCCGGGCCGACGAGCACCGGGACGTCCTCGCCGAGATCGCCGCCGTCGCCGCCGACGAGGCCGTCGACGCGACCGTCGTCGTCGGCGACCTGTTCGACACCGCCGCGCCCACGCCGGAGGCCGAGGCCATCGTCTACGAGGCACTGCTCGCCCTCGCCGAGCAGGCCCCCGTGGTCGTGGTCGGCGGGAACCACGACAACCCCCGTCGCCTGACCGCGGTCGCACCGCTGCTGCGGCTCGGGCGCGTCCACGTCGTGCCCGACGTGCGGCGGCCCGACGACGGCGGCGTCCACGACCTGGAGGTCGGCGGTGGGACCGTCCGGTTCGCCCTCGTGCCCTTCGTGTCCAAGCGCGGCATCGTGCGGGCCGAGCACCTCATGGCCGAGGAGGCCTTCGAGACCCAGCAGCGCTACGACGAGCGCCTCCGCGCCGTCGTGGAGGCCATGTGCACGCCCTTCGCCGCCGACACCGCCAACGTCGTGTGCGCCCACGCGTTCGTGGCCGGCGGCCGCCTCGGCGGCGGCGAGCGCGACGCCCACACGGTGCTGGACTACGCGCTCGGTGCCCTCGCCTTCCCGGCCACGGCGCAGTACGTGGCGCTCGGGCACCTGCACCGGGCCCAGGACGTGCCGGGGGCGACGCGCATCCGGTACTCGGGTTCGCCGCTGCAGCTGGACTTCGGCGAGGACCGCGACGCGAAGTCGGTGACCGTCGTCGACGTCGAACCGGGTGTCCCGTCGCGGGTCCGCGAGGTGCCGCTGCGCAGCGGTCGTCGCCTCCGCACCCTCCGCAGCTCCCTCGGCGAGCTCGAGGCCGCCGCCGGCTCCACCGGCGAGGACCTGCTCCGGGTGATCGTCACGGACCGCCGCCGTGCCGGGCTCGCCGAGCAGGTCCGGGCCTGGCACCCGCACGCCGTCGACGTGCTGGTCGAGGCGCCCGAAGACGATGCGGACGGCTCGGCCCGACGGCCCCGCCGCGCCGGGGCGTCGCCCCGCGAGCTCTTCGCCGCCTTCCTCGAGGACCGCGGCGTCGAGGACGCCCGGCTCGTCCCCGCCTTCGACGCGCTCCTCGACGAGGTCGGCGCGGGGAGCGACGCATGAGGCCTCAGCGCATCGAGGTCGAGGGGTTCTCGGCCTTCCGGTCCCGCGCCGAGGTCGACCTGTCCGACGTCGACCTGTTCGCCCTCGTCGGGCCGACCGGTGCGGGGAAGTCGAGCGTCATCGACGCGATGGTGTTCGCGCTCTACGGCGCGGTGCCCCGCTACGACGACGACCGGCTGGTCGCGCCGGTCATCAACCAGTCCTCCGTCGAGGCCCGGGTCCGGCTCGACTTCACCGTCGGCGACGTCGCCCACACCGTGGTCCGCGTCGTGCGGCGCACGAAGCGGGGCGCGACGACCAAGGAGGCCCGGCTCGAGCGCGGCGCCGACGTCCTCGCCGACGACGCCAAGGGCGTGTCGGCCGCCGTCACCGACCTGCTCGGGCTCACGCTGGAGCAGTTCACCAAGTGCGTCGTGCTGCCCCAGGGGGCCTTCGCCAAGCTGCTCCACGACACGGCCGGCAACCGCCAGGACCTCCTCGTCCGGCTGCTCGACCTCGGCCTCTACGAGCGCCTCGCCCAGGCCGCGGGCGCTCGCCAGCGGGCCGCCGAGGCCCGGCTCACCTCGCTCGCCGACCAGCTCGCCGCGCTCGGGGAGGCGACCGAGGACGCCGTGGCCGCCTCCGCCGGCCGGGTCGCGGCCCTCGTCCGCGCCGTCGACGCCGTGGCCGCAGCGGACGGGGAGCTGGCGCGCCACGCCGAGGACGCCCGGGCCGCCGAGGAGGAGGCGCGTCGCCTGCGGGACGAGGTGGACCGGCTCGTCCGCCTCGCCGTCCCCGACGGCGTGGCCGACGTCGGTGCCGCACGTGCCCGGGCCGCGGAGGCCCTCCGGGCGGCCGAGGCGGACGAGGTCGAGGCCACCGCCGCCGTGTCGGTCGCCGTCGCCGCCCGCGAGGCCCTCGGGGATCCCGCCGAGGCCCGGGCCGCGCTCGAGGCCCACGCCCGTGCCGAGGAGCTCGCCGACAAGGTCGCCAGGGGCGAGGCCTACGTGGCCGACCACGCCGAGCGCCTCGTGCCCCTCCGCGAGGCCGAGTCGTCGGCCCAGGCGCGCCTCGACGAGGCCGTGGCCGTGCACGAGCGGGTCCGCGTCGCCGAGTCGGCGGCCGACCTCGCCCGGCACCTCCACCCGGGCGACAGCTGCCCGGTGTGCGGTGGGACGGTCTCCTCGCTGCCCGCCGTCGACGCTGCGGCCCTCGAGGCGGCCGAGGCCCGCGTCCGGGAGGCGACCACGGCCCGCGACGCCGCCCGGGAGGCGCGGGAGGCCCACGAGCGCGAGGGGACCCGCCAGCAGGACCGCCTCGACGTGCTGCGGGGCGACCTGGTCGAGCTCCGGGGTCGACTCGACGGCGCCGCCGCCCCCGAGGCGCTGCGGGCGCGCCTCGACGCGGTCGGCGGTGCCGAGGCCGACGTCGCCGCCGCCCGGCGGGCCGAGGCCGACGCCCGTGGCGCCGTCCGACGTGCCCGAGGGGTGCTCGACGACGCCGCCGCCGCGGAGGTGTCCGCCCGCCGGCGTCTGGCCGATGCCCGCGACGCCGTCGCCGCGCTCGGTCCGCCACCGCCCGGCGGGGAGGACCTCGCCGCCGACTGGCAGGCCCTGGTCGCCTGGGGTGCCGACGAGGCCGAGCGGCGGCGTGCCGACGCGGCGGCGGCCGCCGAGCGGGCGCACGCCGCGGCCGCCCGGCGCGAGGACGTCGTCGCTTCGCTCCGCTCGACCGCGGCGTCGGTCGGCGTCGCCGAGCGCGGACCGGCCCGCATCCGCGACGCCGTCGTGGCCGCAGCGGCCTCGGCCGGGACCGCGCACGAGCGGCTCGTGGCCGACGCGGCCCGCGCCGCCGACCTGCGGGCGGAGCGGGCCACGGTGGAGGAGGAGCGCGTCGTGCACGCCGAGCTGCGCCGCCTCCTCGGCGCACGGGAGCTCGAGCAGTGGCTGCTGGACGAGGCCCTGGCCGTCCTGGTGGAGGGGGCGAGCGACTGGCTCCTGCGCCTGTCCTCGGGGCGCTACTCGCTCGACCACGACGAGGCCCGGAACTTCACCGTCGTCGACCACACGAGCGCCGACGAGCGTCGCCTGGCGCGGACGCTCTCGGGCGGCGAGACCTTCCTCGCCTCCCTCGCCCTCGCGCTCGCCCTGGCCGAGCGGGTCACGGACCTGTCCGCCACCGGCGGGGCCAGGCTCGACGCGATCTTCCTCGACGAGGGCTTCGGGACCCTCGACCCCGACACCCTGGACGTCGTCGCCACGGCGATCGAGGAGCTGGGGGCCTCGGGTCGCATGGTCGGGGTCATCTCCCACGTGCGCGAGCTCGCCGAGCGGGTGCCCGTCCGCTTCGAGGTGGCCAAGGGGCCCGACACCTCCCAGGTCACCCGGGTGGAGGTGTAGGCGTGCGCTTCGTCGTCGAGCAGTGGGCCACCGAGTACGGCACGAGCGTCGAGGGGGACCTCGCCACCACCGAGTCGCCCGTCGACGTCTCCGTCGAGGTGGACCCCGCCGACTGGGCGCCCCGCCGGCCGGGCCCCGCCGTGGTGCCGCCGTCCGAGGTCGCCTTCGTCGACGGCGTGCGGCGCGTCGAGGCCCGGGTCTGGGTCGACGGCGACGACGGGGTGCCCCGCCAGGGCATCTGCGCGTCCTACGCCGCCGGGGTCGTGCGCTGCGACGGCGCCGCCACCGTGGTCGACGCCCGGGTCGACCGGGGCCTGTTCTGCGACGGCCCGGGCCTCCAGCCGATCGTGACCCGCCACGCCCGCTTCCCGGTCCGCCCGGCCGGGGCCGACTCGCCCGACGCCCTCAGCCTCGCCCTCCAGGGCGCCATGGGCGACCTGGAGCGGGCCGTGGCGGCGGGCGTCGACCCCGGGACGGTGCTGGTCGTCGACGGCCCGCTGGGCCAGGGGCGCGGGCCGACGGACGCCGTCGGCTACGTCAAGACCCACCACGTCGCCTACCTGCCCGACACCGTCGTGGCCACCGTCCCGGCGCTCGCACCGGGGGAGCGGACACCGCTGTTCTGCTACGGCGACCGCTTCCGCCGATGGTCGTGGTACCTCCGCCTGCCCGGCGAGCGGACCCACGGCTGGGCGGGCGTCGTCCGCTGCGAGGCGGACGCCGACCGCCCGATCGGCGACGTCGTCGCCCTCGCCGACGCCCTCGCCCTCGCGCTTCCCCGCTTCGCATCCGAGGCCCACAAGGACGGGCGGGCCCCGCAGAACCTGTACCCGATCGCCGGGCTCGAGCGGGAGCTGCGCCGTCGCCTCGGCGACCCGAAGCTGCTCTACCGCTCGCTGCGCGCCGCCTCGGGGGCGACCCGCGTCGGGCCGGGTCCGTCGCACGCGGCGACCTGAGCGGCGCGGGCCGCCCCCGGGACCGGTGCCCGCCGGGGCCCTACGATCGCCTCCATGCACGATCTGGTGATCCGTGGGGGAACGGTGGTCGACGGCAGCGGGGCGCCGCCCCGAGTTGCCGACGTGGCCATCGAGGGCGACCGCATCGTGGCCGTGTCCGACCGCGACGGCGGCACCGAGCACGACGCCGTCGGCCCCGGCCGGCGGGAGATCGACGCCACCGGCCTGCTCGTCACACCGGGATGGGTCGACATCCACACCCACTACGACGCCCAGGCCACCTGGGACCCGTACCTGACGCCCTCGGGCTTCCACGGCGTCACCACCGTCGTGATGGGCAACTGCGGCGTGGGCTTCGCGCCCGTCGCCCCGGAGCGCCGCGACTGGCTGATCGGGCTGATGGAGGGCGTGGAGGACATCCCCGGCGCGGCCATGTCCGACGGCATCGAGTGGGAGTGGGAGTCCTTCGAGGGGTACCTCGACGCCCTCGACCGACGCCGCTTCGTCGCCGACGTCGGCACGCAGATCCCCCACGGCGCGCTCCGCACCTACGTGATGGGGGAGCGGGGCGCGGCCAACGAGCCGGCCACCGCCGACGACGTCACCGCCATGGCCCGCCTGGTCGAGTCCGGCCTGCGGGCCGGGGCGCTCGGGTTCTCCACCTCGCGCACCCCGATCCACAAGTCGATCGACGGCGAGCTCGTCCCGGGCACCACCGCCGGCGAGGACGAGATCCTCGGCATCGGCGACGCCATCGCCCGCGTCGGCCACGGCGTGTTCGAGTACAGCCCCGACCACGTCAAGGTCGGCGACGAGTTCGGGTGGATGCGCCGGCTCGCCGAGCGCACCGGGCTGCCCGTCTCGTTCAACCTGAACCAGCCCGACACCGACCCGGACTACTGGCGCACCTCGATCCGGCTGCTGGAGGAGGCCGTCGCCGACGGCCTCCCCATCACGTGCCAGGTCGCCGGCCGGGCCATCGGCATCCTGTTCGCCTTCGACCTCACGCTCCACCCGTTCCTGTTCAAGCCGGCGTGGGGCGAGCTCGCCCTGCTCCCTCCCGAGGAGCGGCGTGCCCGGGCCCTGACGCCGGAGTACCGGCAGCGCTTCCTCGACGAGGACCCGATCGACCTGGGCGGCGACTTCGCCCGCTTCGTCACCACCACCTGGGAGCGCATGTTCCCCTTCCGGGGCGACGAGTCCTACGAGCCCGGGTTCGAGGACTCCGTCGCCGGCATCGCCCAGGCCACGGGTCGACGCCCCGAGGAGGTCGCCTACGAGCACCTCGCCACCGACGGCGGGTCGGGGCCGGGCACCGGCCTGCTCTACTTCCCGCTGTTCAACTACGCGTACGGCGACCTGGAGCTCACCAAGACGCTCCAGACGCACCCGCTCACCCGGATGGGCCTCTCCGACGGCGGTGCCCACTGCGGCGCCGTCTGCGACGGCGGCATGCCGACGTTCATGCTCTCGTACTGGGCCCGGGATCGCACCAAGGGGACCGGCACCATGGCCCTCGAGCACGTGGTGCACCGGCAGACCCGCCAGACCGCCGAGCTGTACGGCCTCCTCGACCGCGGGCTGCTCGCCCCCGGCATGCGGGCCGACGTGAACGTCGTCGACCTCGAGCGGCTGGGGGTCCCGGCCCCGCAGATCGTCCGCGACCTGCCCTCGGGCGCCCGCCGGCTCCTCCAGGGCGCCCACGGCTACCGCCACACGATCTGCGCCGGTGTCGAGACCGTGGTCGACGACGAGTTCACCGGGGAGCTCCCCGGCCGGCTGGTGCGGGGTCCGCAGGGCAGCTGAGCCCCCCGGCGGTACTGTCCGGGGCGTGGGCCACCACTCCGATCCCCGCACGCTCGCGCTCCTCGGGTTGCGCCTGCGCGGCACGGCCGAGGCCGACGCGCTCGGCGAGCACATGGGGCTCACCACCCCGGCGGGCGCCGACGTCGTCGACGGCGGTCCGATCTCCGGCGAGGCCCTGCTGGGCCTCCTCGACGACCTCGACCGGCACGGCTGGGCCACCTACCGCCCGGGGCGCATGTCCGGCTGGCGGCTGACGCCGGCGGGGCGCGCCGAGGGGGAGCGCCTGCTCGCCGAGGAGCTCGACGCGCTCGGGGTCCGGGACGCGCTCGAGGCCGCCCACGCCGAGTTCCGGCGGGTCAACCCCGAGCTGCTCGCCGTGTGCACGAGGTGGCAGCTGCGCACGGTGGACGGCGAGCGCGTGCCCAACGACCACACCGACGCCGACCACGACGCCGCCGTCCTCGCCGAGCTCGACGCCCTCCACGTCCGCGTCGAGCCGGTGATCGACGCCCTGGCCGCCGTGCTCGCCCGCTACCGGCTCCACGGTGCGCGCCTGCGGATCGCGCTGGACCACGTCCGGGCCGGCGACCACGATTGGTTCACCACCCCCATGTTCCCCAGCTACCACTCGATCTGGTTCGAGCTCCACGAGGACCAGCTGGCCACGCTCGGCATCGACCGGGAGAGCGAGAGGACCCGCGCATGACCACCGACGCCGACACCGCCGCCGACGCGACCGGGCTCCGCCGGCCCCGCTTCGGGACGGTGCTGACCGCCATGATCACGCCCTTCGACGACGCCGGCGTGCTCGACCTCGACGGCGCCCAGCAGCTGGCCCGCTGGCTCGTCGACCACGGCAGCGACGGCCTCGTCGTGAACGGGACCACGGGCGAGTCGCCGACGCTCACCGGCACCGAGTCCATCGACCTGTTCCGAGCCGTGCGCCAGGCCGTCGACGTCCCCGTGATCGCCGGTACCGGGTCGAACGACACCGCCCACGCCATCCGCCAGTCCGAGGCCGCGGCCGGGATCGGCGTCGACGGCCTCCTCGTGGTGTCTCCGTACTACAACAAGCCGTCCCAGGCCGGTCTCGACCGCCACTTCCGGATGCTGGCATCGGCCACGGACCTGCCGGTCATCCTCTACGACATCCCTGGCCGGACGGGTCGCAAGGTGGCGACCGAGACGATCCTGACCCTGGCCCACGAGGTCGAGGCGATCGTCGCCCTCAAGGACGCCGCCGGGAACCCGGCCGAGACGGCGTCGCTCGTCGCCGCCGCCCCAGAGGGCTTCGAGGTGTACTCCGGCGACGACAACCTGACCCTGCCGCTGCTGTCGGTCGGGGCCGTGGGCACGATCTCGGTGGCCTCGCACTGGGCCGGTCCCCAGATCGCGGCCATGTTCGACGCCTTCGCGGCCGGCGACGTCGCCCGGGCCCGGGCGATCAACGCCGCGCTGCTCCCGTCCTACGCGTTCGAGACGGGCGACGAGGCACCCAACCCGGTCCCGACCAAGGCCATGCTCCGCACGCTCGGTCTGCCGGCCGGCGAGTGCCGCCCGCCGATGGGGCCCACGCCCGACGGGCTCGAGGTCCGGGCCAAGGAGGTCTGGGCCACCCTCCAGGACGCCGACCTGGGCTGAGCGCCCCGGGGCTTCGGGATCGACCCGACGACCTCGTCGAGCGGGTCCTCGTCGGCCGGCGCTGCCGCGGCCTCCGGGTCCCCGTCCCCCCGCCGCCGGCTCCCGCCGCGGGGCGTAGACACCCCGCCCGGTACGGTGCGGCCCCATGCCCGCACCGGTCACCATCACGTTCCTCGGCGGCCTCGGCGAGATCGGTCGCAACTGCGCCTGCATCGAGGTCGAGGGTCGGATCATGCTCATCGACTGCGGGCTCATGTTCCCCGACCTCGACATGCTCGGCGTCGACCTGGTGCTGCCCGACTTCAGCT
>CAZCEZ010000049.1:0-10678 GCA_964497795.1 uncultured Acidimicrobiaceae bacterium
GGATGCCCCCCTCGCGCTCGTTGTCGGCGCGCATCACGAACACGAGGTACTTGACGGCGATGACGACCACGAGCGACCAGGTGATGAGCGACAGCACGCCGAGGACGTTCGCATCGGTCACGGCGAGCACGTGGCCGGATCCCTCGAGCGACTCGCGCATGGCGTAGAGCGGGCTGGTGCCGATGTCGCCGAACACGATGCCCAGCGCCGCCAGGGTCAGGCCGGAGGCGGTGCCGTGCCCACCGCCGGCGTCGGGAGGTTCGGAGGCCACGGCGGCACGCTAGGTCCGGGCTGCACGGGCACCGCGCGCTCCACCGGGATCGTCACCGGATGCTCCCCTCACCCTCATCGGACGCTCATCTGCGGACCGTAGGGTCCGGGGGTGCACGTGCTCGTGGTCGAGGACGACGTGAAGATGGCCTCGCTGCTGCGGCGCGGCCTGGAGCACGAGGGGCACGCGGTCCAGGTCGTGGGGACCGGCACCGATGCGCTCTGGGCGGTCCGCGAGCTGCCGGTCGACGTGGTGGTGCTCGACGTGATGATCCCGGCACCCGACGGCTTCGAGGTGTGCCGGACCATGCGGGCCGAGGGCATCTGGACCCCGGTCCTGCTGCTCACCGCTCGGGACGGTGTCGGCGACCGGGTCGCAGGCCTCGACGCCGGCGCGGACGACTACCTCGTCAAGCCCTTCTCCTTCGAGGAGCTCTTCGCCCGGGTCCGGTCCCTGCTGCGTCGGGAGCCGGGCGCCCGTCCCGCGGTGCTGTCCGTGGACGACCTCACCCTGGACCCCGCTGCCAAGCGCGTCCGCCGGGGCGAGGTCGACATCGAGCTGTCGCCCAAGGAGTTCGCCCTGCTCGAGCTCTTCCTCCGCCACCCCGACGAGGTGCTGTCCCGCTCGACGATCCTGGACCACGTGTGGGACTTCGCGTACGACGGCACCTCCAACGTCGTCGACGTCTACGTCCGCTACCTCCGGGAGAAGGTCGACCGGCCCTTCGGCACCCGGACCATCGAGACCGTGCGGGGCCACGGCTACCGGCTCCGGGCCGACTGACGTGGACGTCCCGCGCTGGGTCTCGCGGTGGTCGCTGCGCACGCGCGTCGCCGCCCTCGCCGCCCTGGGTGCCGCGGTGGTGCTGCCCGTGGTCGCCGCGACCCTCCACGCCGGCCTGGTCGGGGCCCTCGACGACGCGCTGAGCGCCGAGCTCCGCATCCGGGCAACCGACGTCGCCGCCCTCGTGGGCGACCCGGGCGCGCCCACCCTCCCCGATGCCGCGCAGGGACTCCTGACCCAGGTGGTCGACGGTGAGGGGGTCGTGCTGGCCCCGATCGGGGCCGACCCGCTCCTCGATCCCGAGGTGGTGGCGGAGGCGCAGCGCGGCGAGGTGGTGGTGTCCGGGCGCATCCCGGTCGTGGGCGAGGCGAGGATCCTCGCGATCCCCGTGCCCGGACGCGACCGCGTGGTCGTGGTGGCGACGTCGTCGGGGCCGGTCGACCGCGCTCGTGGCCGCCTCCTCGTGGTCCTCGGCGTCGGTGGCCCGGTGGCCGTCGGCGTGGTCGGCGGTCTCGGGTGGTTCCTCACCGGCGTCGCCCTGGACCCCGTGGCGCGCATGGCCCGGCGGGCCGAGACGATCTCGCTGGCCGAGCCCCACGAGCGGTTGCCGCCGCCTCCGGGACGCGACGAGCTCGCCGACCTCGGGCGCACCCTGAACGGGATGCTCGCCCGGATCGAGGCCACCCTGGCCCGCGAGCGCGCCTTCGTCGACGACGCCAGCCACGAGCTCCGCACGCCGATCGCCGTGCTGCGGGGTGAGCTCGAGCTCGCGCTCCTGGAGGTCCGCGCCGGAGCCGATCCGGAACGGTTCGCGTCGTCGCTGGCCAGCGCCCTCGACGAGGTGGACCGGCTGGCCCGGGTCGCCGAGCACCTCCTGGTCCTCGCTCGTGTCGACGCCCAACCCGTCGCCGTGGCACCGGTGTCGCTGCTGGAGGTGACCGCTCAGGTCGTCGACCGCCTCGGGGGCGGTGACCGTGAGGTGGCCGTCTCGGGCACCGAGGTGCACGTCGAGGTCGACGGCGACCTGCTCCACCAGGTCGTCGTGAACATCCTCTCCAACGCACAGCGGCACGCGACCCGGCGCGTGCGGGTCGAGGTGTCCCGCGACGGAGGGCAGGGCATCCTGCGCGTGGCCGACGACGGACCGGGGTTCCCCGACGGGGCCGAGCGGCTCCTCGAGCGGTTCGCCCGCGGCGACGGCGTCCGGAGTCGGGACGGCGGCGGTGCGGGGCTCGGGTTGGCGATCGTTGCCGCCGTGGTCGGCGGCGCCGGGGGCACCGTGCGGCTCGGCCGATCCGAGCTCCTCGGCGGGGCCGTCGTCGAGGTCCGCGTCCCGGTGGCGACGACCGAGTCCGGTCCCCCGAACTGAGGCTCGCCGGCTCTCACGCTCCTCTCACCGGCGGCACGGGACGATCTCCCGGCCGACCGGTTCGACGCTGCGCCCCGCCCGCAGGTCTCCGCGAGGCCGGGGCGCCTGGGCCCGGGGTGACCCGCCACCCCGGGCTCGGCCCCGCTCCTCCCGCACGCACCGCCACACGACCGGAGCAGCCGTTGTCCCCCTTCGCCTTCGCCCGACTCGCCGGCGCACTCGCGCTGCCCGTGGCTGCGGCCCTCGGTCGATCCGAGCGCTCGGTCTCCTGGGACCGCCCCGTGGACGACCCCGTGCCGGCTGGTCCCCGGCCGCGGCGTCGACGCCTGGCCGCAGTGGTCCACGACGCGGAGGCGCTCGTGTCCCACGATCTCCGCGGGGCGGACCTGCGCCGGGTCGACCTCTCCGGGGTCGACCTCTCCGGGCTGGTGCTCCGACGGGCCCGGCTCCGAGGCGCCGACCTGCGCCGCACCGTCGTCGAGTGCGCCGACCTGAGCGTGGCGGACCTCCGACGAGCCGACCTGCGGGGCCTGGACCTGCGGGGGACGATCCTGCTCGACGCCGACCTCGCCGGGGCCGACCTCCGGGGCGCCGACCTGTCGGGCGCCCGCCACCTGGGTACGGCCCACCTGCGCGGCGCGGTGGCCGACCGGTCGACGACGTGGCCGGTCACGGTGTCGCCGATTGCGCTCGGCGTGGAGCAGCGGTGACGGCCACCGAGCCGCGGCCGACGACGGACGCCGACACCGTCGGGTCGGAACCCTCCGGCGCCGACGCGCTCGCCGCGCTCCGCCGGGCGCGCACGGACCGACGCCGCGGCCGGCGCGACCGCTTCGACGACTTCTACCGGGCGTACGTGACGGGTCTGTGCATCCTGGCCGGCTTCCTCGCTGCGTCGGGGGCGGTGCACGACGTGGCCCTCGGGCCCGACGGGGTGGCCGAGGTGGCGCGGCGCGGACCTGCGGTCGTCGGCCTGCTGGTGGCGTCCACCTTCGCCGCCGGGCTGCGCTCGGGCTCCCGCGGTGGCCCCCTGGCCGTCGAGGCGGCCGACGTCCACCACCTCCTGCTCGGCCCGCTCCGCGCCGACGTCGTGCTGCACGCTCCCGCCCGTCGCCAGCTCGTGCGCACGACGGGCATCGCCGCCGCGATCGGGGGAGGAGTCGGCGTGCTCGCCGCCGGCCGCCTGCCCGGCCACGCCGCGGCGTGGGCGCTGTCGGGCGCCACCGCCGGTGCGCTCGCCGCGCTCGCCGCGCTGGTCGCGGCGTGGGCGGCCCACGTCGGACGCGTCCGTCGGGGAGCGGCGACCGCCGTCGCCGTCACCGTCGTGGCCGTGGCCGTCGTCGAGGTCGTCACGGGCCCCCTCGCGACACCGTCGACCGCGGTCGCCCGGATCGCCCTGGCGCCGCTCGTCACCCCCGGGCACGCGGCCGCCGTCGGTCTCGTGGTCCTCGCCGGCGCCTGCGCCGGCGCCGGCGTGGTCGTCTCCCGTCGTCGGGACGTGCGGCCCGAGGACCTCGCCCAGCGCTCGCGCCTGGTCGGTGCGCTTCGCTTCGCAGCCGCCAACCGGGACCTGCGCACCGTCGTGCTCCTCCGGCGCCAGCTGGTCCAGGAGCGATCCCGCACCCGACCCTGGTCCCGTCTCCCTCCGCTCCCGTGGCCGGTCGTCCGCCGGGACCTCCGAGCCCTGCTGCGGACGCCGGTGTCCCGCCTGGTCCGCCTCGTCGCCCTGGTCGTGGCCGTCGCCGTCGCCGGCATCGGCGTGGCCCGGGGCACCACCGCCCTGGTGGTGGTCGCCGCGATCGGGACCTTCCTCGCCGGCCTCGAGGTGACCGAGCCGCTCGCCGAGGAGATCGATCGTTCGCCGCTCCTGGCCGGTCTGCCGGTCGTGCGCGGCCAGGTCCTCGCCGCCCACCTGGTGGTGCCCGCCCTGACGCTGGCGGTCGTGGCCGTCCCGGTCGGGGCGGGTGCCGCGATCATCGGTGGCGGCCGCTGGGCCCTCGGTGCCGTCGTCGGCGCGACCGCATCGGGGACGGCCGTGGCGGGTGCAGCCGTGGCCGTGCTCCGGGAGGAGCGCCAGCTCCCGGGTGGGGCATCGGCCGCTGACGTGCTCCTGCCCCCCGAGGTCGCCGGCATGCGGCTCGTGCAACGCGCCCTGCTGCCCCCGGCCCTCGCGGGCGTCGGGCTCGCGCCGCTGCTGCTGGCCCGCTCGGCGGCCTCGGCCGGGAAGGTCGACCCCGTCGCCGCCGCGGGCCGGGCGACGGTGCCGGTCCTGCTCGTGGTGCTCCTCGTCGTCGCGTGGGTCCGGTGGGGGGAGTCCTGGCGGGACGCCGTGGCCCTCGCCGAGCAGGGAGGGGCGGCATGAGCGAGCCTCCCGCGCTGGCCTGCACAGGGCTGAGTCGGCACCACGGCGACCTGGTCGCCCTCGCTCCCCTCGATCTCCAGGTCCGGGGCCCGGCCGTGGTCGCCCTCGTCGGCCACAACGGCTCGGGCAAGTCGACGCTCCTCCGGCTGCTGTCCGGTGCCTGGGAGCCGACGGAGGGGGAGGCGACGGTGCACGGGGAGCCGGCCGGGTCGCTCGCCGCCCGCCGGCTGCTGGCCCACGTGCCCGATGCACCCGTGCTGTACGACGACCTCTCCGTGGCCGAGCACGTGGAGTACCTCGGCGCCCTCAGCCAGGTCGACGACCCCGTCGGCCGGGGCGCGGAGCTGCTCGAGCGCCTCGGGCTGACGGCCCGCGCCGACGACCTTCCCCGCGACCTCAGTCGCGGGCTGCGGCAGCGGGTCGCGCTGACCCTCGCGCTCCTGCGCGACACCCCCGTCCTGCTCGTCGACGAGCCCTTCGTCGGCCTGGACGCTGCGGGGCGCCGTGGCCTGCTCGAGCTGCTCGCCGAGCGGCGGGACGACGGGGCGACCGTCGTCGTCGCCACGCACGACCCGCTGCTGCTCGGCGTGGCCGACCGCGCGGTCGTCCTCGCCGACGGGCACGTGATCCAGGACGGACGGGCAGGGGACGTGGCCCGCGAGCACCTGGTGGGCTGACCTGCTCGTCCGGGCTGCTCGTCCGGGCCGCTCGTCCGGGCTGCTCGTCCGGCGGGCTGGGGCGGCCCCGGCCCGCGGCGCGCCCCCTAGCGGGTGGACTTCGGGTGCTCGGGCTCGTCGCCCTCGCCGCAGGACGCCGCCCGCAGCTCGTGGAGCGCAGCGCCCAGGTCGCGGGCCAGGCGCGGGATCCGGCTCGGGCCGAGCACGAGACCGGCGACGAGGAGGACGACGAGGAGCTCGGGACCGCCGATCTGCACGGACCCATCGTGGGGCCCGCTCGATGAGAGGACCGTGAGCGCCCGCTCAGCGGCGGCCCCGCACCACCCGGCCCGGTCGGGCACCCGTGGCCTCGCCGTCGACGAAGGTCACCTCGCCGGACTGGACGGTCCAGCGGTAGCCGTCGACGGGCTGGATGAGCCGGCGACCGCCGGCGGGCAGGTCGAAGACCATCTCGGGGGTGTGGAGGCGCAGGCCGTCGAGGTCGATCACGTTCACGTCGGCCCGCAGGCCCGGGACGAGGGCGCCCCGGTCGCCGAGCCCGTACACGTCGGCGGTGGCCCGCGTCTGCTTGTGCACGACGTGCTCGAGCGGGAGCCGGTCGCCGCGGTGGCGGTCCCGGGCCCAGTGGGTGAGCAGGTACGTGGGGAACGAGGCGTCGCAGATCAGGCCGCAGTGGGCCCCACCGTCGGACAGGCCGACGGCCGAGGCCGGGTGGGAGATCATCTCGCGGATGGCCTCGTGGTCGTGGTCGACGTAGGACCCGAGCGGAGCGAACAGGAAGGCCCGCCCGTCCTGCTCGAGCAGCCAGTCGAGGACGACCTCCTCGGGGCGTCGGCCCTCCCGCGCCGCGACGCCGGCCACCGACTCCTCGGCCGGGGGCTCGTAGTCGCAGTCGGCGCCGAGGCGGAAGATCTGGCTCCAGTTGGTCACCAGGCGCAGGGCGATCGGGTTGCGGGTCTGGGGCTCCTCGGCGAGGAGGCGGGCGCGGACCTCGGGGTCCCGCATGCGGGCGACGCGCTCGGCCAGGGGCAGCTCGGCCAGCGTCCGGTAGGTCGGGTGCAGCAGGAACGAGTGCAGCGAGCTCTGGAGCCCGAAGAGCATCCCGGTGGGTCGGGCGGGCACCTGGGGGACCACGGTGAGGCCGTCCTCCCGCATGGCGAGGGCCTCGTCCAGGGCGGCGACGTGGCCACGGGGGTCCCGGGGCGACTGGGCCAGCGAGTAGGTCACCGTCATGCCGGGCATCTCGGCGATCTCGCGGACCCAGGCCTTCTCGTCGGGCTGGGTGGTGATGCCGTCGGAGATGATCTGGAACACGGCCGGGCCGGCCTTGGCCATGCCGTGGGCGACGGCGAGCAGCTCGTCGGGGAGGGCGGTCGTGCCCGGGATCAGGCCGTGCCGCGACGTGTGGAGGATGGTCCGGCTCGTCGAGAAGCCGAGGGCGCCGTCGCGGATGGCCTGCCCGGTGAGGTCCGACAGCTCCTGGAGCTGGTCGGCGGACAGGTCGTCCTCGTGGGCGTCCTTGCCCGAGACGTAGGCGCGCAGGGCGGCGTGGGGCACCTGGGCGCCGACGTCGACGGTGCGGGGCATGCGCTCGAGGGCGTCGAGGTACTCGCCGAAGGACTCCCACGCCCAGTCGATCCCCTCGTGCAGGGCGGTGCCGGGGATGTCCTCGACGGCCTCCATCAGCTCGATGAGGAAGTCCCGCTCGTCGGGACGGGCGGGGGCGAAGCCGACGCCGCAGTTGCCCATCACCACCGTGGTGGCCCCGTGCTGGGAGGAGGGGGTCATGTCCGGGTCCCAGGTGACCTGGCCGTCGTAGTGGGTGTGGATGTCCACCCAGCCCGGTGCCACGAGGCAGCCGTCGGCGTCGAGCTCGCGCCGGGCCGCGCCGGTCACCCCGCCGTCGGCCGCCGAGACGACCTCGACGATGCGGCCGTCGCGCACGGCGACGTCGCCGTGGAAGCGGTCGGCGCCGGTGCCGTCGACGACGAGTCCGTTGCGGATGACGAGATCGTGCACGGTGCTACCCCCTGTCCCCCCGACGTCCCCTCGACCCCGGGTCTCCCCGAGATCGTCGCACGTTGGGAACAGCCGTTGCCAGTCTCCTCGCCCCGGTGGCCGGCCGCGGGCGGCTCAAGAAGCGGCCGGCGCCGCCGATCGGGGCGGGCATCGGACCGCCCGGGTCCGCAGGGGAGGAGCCCGCATGGCCATCTACGACGAGATCGGTGGGCTGCCCGCGGTGGCGGCCGCCGTCGACGTGTTCTACGACAAGGTCCTCGCCGACCCGCTGCTCGCGCCGGTGTTCGAGGGGATCCGGGTCGAGCGGCTCAAGGGGCACCAGCGGGCGTTCCTCATCGCCGCCCTCGGCGGTCCCGAGTTCTACCGGGGCCGGGACATGGGGCCGGCCCACGCCGACCTCGGCCTGACCGACGCGCACTTCGACGCCGTGGTCGGCCACCTGGTCGACACCCTCACCGAGCTGGGCGTCCCCACGACCACCATCGGCCAGATCGGCGAGGCCCTGGCCCCGCTGCGCGGCCAGATCGTCTCGGCCCAGCCCGCCCGGACCTGACAGCCCGGACCGGACGGCCCGCGGCTCAGTAGTGGTAGGGGGAGGCGGACCAGTCGGGGTCGCGCTTCTCCAGGAACGAGTCGCGCCCCTCCTGGGCCTCGTCGGTGCCGTAGATGAGGCGCGTCGCCTCGCCGGCGAAGACCTGCTGGCCCACGAGGCCGTCGTCGATCAGGTTCATCGCGAACTTGAACATCCGCGACGCGGTCGGGGACTTGCCGCAGATGGTCCGGGCCCAGGCCAGGGCGGTGGCCTCGAGGTCGGCGTGGGGCACGACCCGGTTGACCATGCCCATCCGGTGGGCGTCCTCGGCGGAGTACTCCTCGGCGAGCAGGAAGATCTCGCGCGCGAACTTCTGACCGACCTGGCGGGCGAGGTACGCCGAGCCGAAGCCGCCGTCGACGGACGCGACGTCGAGGTCGGTCTGCTTGAACCGGGCGTGCTCGGCCGACGCGACGGTGAGGTCGCACACGACGTGGAGCGAGTGGCCGCCGCCCGCGGCCCAGCCGGGCACGACGGCGACGACGGCCTTGGGCATGAACCGGATGAGCCGCTGGACCTCGAGGATGTGGAGGCGCCCGCTCCGGGCCGCGTCGATCCCGGACGCGTCCTCGGACTCGGAGTAGCGGTACCCGTCCTTGCCGCGGATCCGCTGGTCGCCGCCCGAGCAGAACGCCCAGCCGCCGTCGCGGGGCGAGGGGCCGTTGCCGGTGAGGAGCACGCACCCGACGTCGGGGCTCTGGCGGGCGTGGTCGAGGACCCGGTACAGCTCGTCGACGGTGTGGGGCCGGAACGCGTTGCGCACCTCGGGGCGGTCGAAGGCGACCCGGACGGCGGCGGTGGCGCCCCACTCGGGCACCGTGCGGTGGTAGGTGATGTCGGTGAGGTCGAAGCCGGGGACCTCGATCCAGGCGTCGGGGTCGAAGGTCTCCGAGACGGTCGGCGTGGCCATGGCGGGCAGTCTGCCCGCCCGGGCCCGGCGTGCCGCAGGTGCGGCCCACGCCGGTCGGCGCCAGCACGTCCGGAATAGGCCACCACCGGGCCGCGGTTGTGCCTGGCATGGACCGTCCCCTGCGCATCCTCGCCATGGCGGGCTCCAACCGCCGGGGCTCGCTCAACCGCCACCTGCTCGACCGCGTCGCCGAGGTCCTCGGTGCTCGGCCCGGGGTGGAGGTCGAGGTGTTCGACCTCCGTCGCCACCCGCTGCCCCTCTACGACGCCGACCTGCAGGGGCGCGACGGCATCCCGGCCGGGGCCGAGGCCCTCCACGACGCCATCGCCGCCGCCGACGCCGTCGTCTTCGCCAACCCCGAGTACAACGGCGGCTACCCCGCCCTGTTCAAGAACGCCGTGGACTGGGTGAGTCGGGTCGACATGTTCGTGCTCCACCCGCGCTACGTCGGGCTCGTGTCCGCGACGCCGGGCAAGGGGGGCGGGGCGCGGGGCATGGCCCACGCCCGGGCGCTGCTCGGGAACATGTTCGTGACCGTGCACGAGGACGCCTTCGCCCTGCCGGCGGCGAACGTGGCCCTCGCCGAGGACGGCTCCTGGGCCGATCCGGCCGAGGCGGACCGGCTCGACGCCTGGGCCGATGCGTACCTCGACGGTGCCCGGGCCCACGTGGAGGCCCGGGAGGACGAGGCCGCCGCCTGACCGTCCGGGCGGCCCTCCAGGCGGCCGATCCGGCGGCGGTCCCGACCTCCGGGTGCGTCAGGCGAGGCGGAGCGGGTGCTCGGTCGTGCCGGGTTCGGCCAGGGTGCGCAGGACCCGCTCGAGGGCGACGGCGGGATGCCGCTCGGGGCGCACGTGCGCGAACGCCGCGGCCGGGCGTCCGTCGAGCCCGGCGCGGTCCCACGCGTCCTCGAGGCGGCCGTAGACGGCGGAGGGCGCCTCGGGGTGCCCGGCGACGAGGAGGGCGACCGGGACCCCCTGCGGGGACACGGCCAGCCGGTCGAGCGTCCGCAGGGTCGGCGAGACGAGGCGGGCGAGGGTGAGGCGGTGGTCGAGGAGCAGGGCCGCCTCGCCCCGCGCTGCGACGGCGTCACGGTGGGTCACGTCGAACCCGAGGACGGCGTCGCCCGGCCAGAGGCGGTCGACGGCGACCCGGAAGGTGGCCCACGGCTCGAGGCCGCTGGGGGAGCGGGGCCCGGGGTCGGGGAGGATCGGCGCCGGCTGGGGCGGCCGCCGTCGCTCCGCGTCGGGGTTCGGTCCGAACGCCGGCTGCTCGGTGCGGGCCCGGAGCCAGGCCTCGAGCCCCTCGAAGTCGGGCTTGGCGTACACGGCACCGGCCCCGAGCGCGAGGAGCGCGTCGACGTCCTCGGGGAACGCGGAGAACACGACGGGCACCACGTCGGGGTGGTCGTCGTGGATGCGCCGGAGGAGGTCCTCGCCCGATCCGGTGGCGAGCGCGAGGTCGACGACGACGACGTCGACCCGCTGGCGGGCGACGAGGTCCATCGCGTCCACGACCCCGTCGGCCTCGCCGACCACCCGGTAGCCGCAGTCCTCGAGCATGGTCCCGAGCACGCCACGCAGGATGGCGTCGTCGTCGCACACCACCGCTCGTTGGGTGGGCCCCCTCCGCATGCGGCGGGAGGGTACGGCACGCCGACGGGGAGCGGGGCGACCCGGTCGCCCGACCCGGTCG
>CAZCEZ010000049.1:10778-26182 GCA_964497795.1 uncultured Acidimicrobiaceae bacterium
CGACCCGGTCGCCCGACCCGGTCGGTCAGGCGTCGGTGGGCTTGGTGGCCTGGACGATCAGGTCGGTGAGGGCGTCGGGTGCCTCGAAGGGCAGCATGTGGCCGCGCCCGGGGACGACCTCGATGCGCGCGCCGGGGATGGCCTCGGCGATGACCTCGTTGGCGGCCAGGGGGGTGAGGCCGTCGTGGGAGCCGGCCACGACGAGCGTGGGGAGGTCGATGGACGCCAGCGCGGGGCGCAGGTCGAAGTCCTGGAGCATGGCGAAGGCGTCGGCGCGGCTCCGGGGGTCGGTGCCGAGGATGCCGGCCCGGGTGGCCTCGAGCGCGGCGCGCGCCGGGCGGGTGCCGAAGGTGTTGAGCAGGAAGAGCAGGCCGGCGCGCTCGAGGCGCAGGATCCGGTCGAGGACGGCGAGGGTTCGGTCGGTGCTCAGCTCGATGGCGCCCGTGCCCTGGACCTGCACCGGGGAGGCGAGGGTCGTGACGAGGACGAGCCGCTCCGTGCGGACCCGGGCGACGTCGGCCTCGTCGGTGGCGAAGGCCATGGCCGTGACGCCGCCCATCGAGTGGCCGACGAGCGTGGCGTCGGTCAGGTCGAGCGCCTCGAACCAGGCGCGCAGGTCGGCGGCGAGCGTGGCCGTCGTGTAGGGCGCCTCGCCCCGGGCCGATGCGCCGTGGCCCCGCTGGTCGACGGCGACGACGTCGAAGCCGGCGTCCGCGAGGCGGTGCACCACCGGGCCCCAGAAGCCGATCGACTCGATGAAGCCGTGGACCAGCACGATCGTGTCGCCGCTCGGGTCGCCGAAGCGGGCGCCGTGGAGGCGAGCGCCGTCGGGCGCGGTGACGTGCAGCGTCTCGCCGTCGGGCAGGCCGAGGGGGTCGCCGCCGGTCGGGTCCGGGTTCGTGTCGAAGGCGCGGATCGTTGCGTCCAGGCGACGATCGGCGGCGTACGCCGCACCGGCGACGGCAGCGGTGGCGAGCAGGGCACGGGAGCGGCGCATCGGGACATCCTGCCCCACGGCCTCCGCGCCGGGCACCTGCGGCGTGGCTAGCGTCGCCCCCGATGGCCGACACGCAGGACCTCGACGTGCCCACGAGCTTCGCCTGCCCGCGCTGCGGTCGGGACGTGGTGGAGGAGTACTACGGACCGTGCGCCCGCTGCCTCGGCGAGCTCCGCCTCGCCTACCAGGCCGAGCGCACGGAGGTCACCGTGGCCGAGTACGAGCCGAAGATGAACGTCACCCCGAACGCCGTCGCGCTCAAGGACGACTAGGCCCCCCGGCGGGCCAGCGTGAGCGCGAAGTCGCCCCCGGGATCGGTCCAGCGCTCGATCGTGGTGAAGCCGGCGTCGTGCAGCTCGGCGTCGACGCCCTCGGGGCGGAACTTGCACGAGAGCTCGGTCCGGACGGCCTCGCCGGCGGCGAAGCGGACCTCGAGGTCGAGCGCGGCGATCGAGACGGTCTGCTCGGTGTCGGCGCGGAGCCACATCTCGATGCGCTCCTCGGGCGCGTTCCAGCGGGCCTCGTGGGCGAAGGCCGCGGGGTCGAAGTCGGCGTCGAGGGCGCCGTTGATGACGTGGAGGACGTTCCGGTTGAACTCGGCGGTGACCCCGGCGCCGTCGTCGTAGGCGGCCACGAGGCGGGCCGGGTCCTTGACCAGGTCGGTGCCGAGGAGCAGGTGCTCGCCCGGGCGCAGCGACGTGGCGAGGTCGTCGAGGAACGCGGCCCGCTCCGTCGGGTCGAGGTTGCCGATGGTCCCGCCGAGGAAGACCACGACGCGGTGCCCCTCCGCGGGGAGGTCGGCCAGGTGGTGGTCGAAGTCGCCGACGACGGCGTGGACGGCGACACCCGGGTAGCGGGCGTCGATGCGGGCCGCCGCGTCCCGGAGCGTGGCCTCGGACACGTCGACGGCCACGACCCGGGCCAGCGCACCGTGGGCCGCGAACGCGTCGAGGAGCAGCAGGGTCTTCTCGGAGGTCCCGCTGCCCAGCTCGACGACGGTGTCGGCGCCGGTCAGGCCGACGACGTCCGGCGCGCACCGGCGCAGGATCTCGGTCTCCCGCCGGGTCGGGTAGTACTCGGGCAGGCGTGTGATCCGGTCGAACAGCTCGCTGCCGCGGTCGTCGTAGAACCACTTCGGCGGCAGCACCTTCGGGTCGGCGGTGAGCCCCTCGGCGACGTCGGCCCGGAGCGACCGGTCGAGGAGGTCGGGGGCCAGGTGCACGTCGACCCGCAACCGGCCGGGTCCGGGGTCATCGGGGTCGGCCGCGCTCACGTCGGAGGCACCTCGGCCAGCGCGGTCGTGGTGACGGTGCCGCCCTCGGCGACGACGACGCTGCCGTCGGGGACCGCGGTCCAGGCCGGGTGGTCGTCGAGCGGCTCGGAGGCGACCAGGACCCCGCCGGCTGCCGTCCCGGCGTCGACGAGCACGAACAGCGAGTTCCCGGCTGCGGAGGCCACGACGGTCGTGCCGTCGGCGAGCAGCAGGTTGCACGGCGCGGTCGCGTCGGGCGACGCGCCACGGGCGGCGCGCACGGCGCGGGCGACCGCGTCGGCGGGCGGCTCGCCCGCGGCCATCGCCTCGGTGGCCAGCGCGACCAGCACCTCGCCGTCGTGCACCGCCTCCAGCCGCGCCCGGCGACCGGGTGGGAGCGCCGCCCGGAGGGACTCGCCGGCCGGGCCGCGGAACCCGGGGACGAAGCCGTTGAGGCTCCCGGCCCAGGCGCCGTCGAGGAACGGGGCGGTACCGGACTCGTCCACGGGCAGGGGCGGCGTGGCCGATCGCGTGGCGGCGAGGATCGCCGATGCCGACACCACCTCCCCGAGCGACGCGAGGTTCCGGTCGGCCCAGATCGGCGACGTGGACCGGTAGCGGGCGGGCTCGGCCCGGTCGGGCACCCACCACGCCACGCCGACGCCGTCGGCGCTGACGGTGGTGTGCGTGCTGTGCCGTGGTGCGTGGCTCTGCCGCTCGAGGGAGTGGGGCGGGTCGTGGAGCAGCGACGACAGCGTCCGGGGCGGGCCGATCCAGGCCAGGTGGCGGCACACGTCAGGCGTCCCTCGCGGTCCGGAAGCCGACGAAGACCTGTCGGCGGATCGGCAGGTCCCAGTTCCGGAACGTCGTCCGGACCGCGACCGGGTCGGCGGCCCACGAGCCACCCCGGAGCACGCGGTGGCCGTCGTCGTGGAAGACCTCGGAGTACTCCCGGTACGGGAAGGCGGCGAAGCCGGGGTGCGGCCCGAACTCGGTCGCGGTCCACTCCCAGACGTCACCCACGAGGCCGTGCACGCCGTGGGCCGAGGCGCCGGCGGGCCGGGTGCCGACGGGGTCGGGTCCCCACCGGTGCCCACCGAGGTTGGCTCGCGCCTCGTCCGGGCCCCGATCAGGTGCGTCGTGGCCCCACGGCCACGGGCGGCTGGACCCGGTGGCCGGGTCGTGGGCGGCGGCCTTCTCCCACTCGGCCTCGGTCGGGAGCCGTCGTCCGGCCCAGCGGGCGTGGGCGTCGGCCTCGTACCAGCACACGTGCTGGACCGGCTCGTCGGGATCGAGGGGGACGCGGTGCCCGAAGCGGACCACCTGCCAGGAGGTGGGGTCGCCGACCGGGCCGGTGGGGTCGACGCGCTCCCACCCCAGCGGCGCGTCGGCCGCCGTCCCGGTCCGCCACGCCCACCCGGCCTCGCTCCACAGCTCGGGTCGCTCGTAGCTGCCGTCGGCGAGGAAGGCGAGGTGCGCGGCGTTGGTGACGGGGTGGACGTCGATGGCGAAGGCGTCGACGTGACGCTCGTGGGCCGGTCGCTCGTTGTCGTAGGCCCACGCGTCGTCGGTGCCCATCGTGAAGGGCCCCGCGGGCACGACGACCTCGGCGCCGGCGGGCGGCACCCCCGGGGCGCGCTCGCGCCGGGCGGGCAGGTCGGGCCGGAGGCCGGGGTCGGCGACGAGCTGGAGCGTGGCGGTCACGGTCTCGAGGTGCTGCTGCTCGTGCTGGGCGACCATGGCGTGCACGAAGCCGCCGGCGAGGAGGCGGCGATCCACGCCTGCGGTCGGTGACGCCGGGTCGTCGCCCGCGTCGAGGCGGTCGGCGATCCGGAGGACCTCGGCCCGCACCGCCGCGGCGTAGGCCACGGTCTGGGCGGGGTCGAGCGTGGGCAGCCCCGGGCGGGTGGCGCGGGGGTGGCGCAGCGCGTCGTAGAGGTCGTCGAGGTCGTCGCGCACCGGCGCGCCCCCGAGGGCCCGGACGAGCCACAGCTCCTCGTAGTTGGCGACGTGGGCGCGGTCCCAGACCATGGGCGACATCAGCGGGGAGTGCTGGGCGACCAGCGTCTCGTCGTCGACGCGGGCGAAGAGCGCGTCGCTCCGGGCGCGCGCGGCGCGGAGCTCGTCGAGCGCGGCCCGGCGGGTGCGAGGGGTTCCCGGACGGTCCGCGCCGTCGCCACCACCACCGGGAGGCCGTGCGGGGCTCACCCTCGGACCCCCGTCGTCGCGAGGTGCTCGGCCGCGACGGCGGGCAGGGCGGGTCGACCCCGTGCCACCCAGTCGTCGAGCAGGTCCTGGGCCGGGCTCCGCCGGCGGTCGGCGTACCGGGACCGGTGATCCCGGCACGCGGCGGCGAGGGCGCTCCCACCCGGGCCGGCGTGGTCGAGCGCGTCGGCGGCGACGTCGAGGCAGCGGGCGGCGGCGTCGGCCAGGCCCGGGTGGGCGAGGCCGTCGCGGGCCGCGGGCCCCCACGCCCCGGCCACCCGACGGCAGGCGTCGACGGCGGCCCGTCCCGCGTCCTCGTCGAGCACGAGCGTGGCGGCCACGGCGACGGCGACGTCGCGGGCCGGCGCGGGGAGCGAGTCGAGCATGCGCAGCTCGATCCAGCCCCGGGGCCGCACCGGGGGGAACAGCGTGGTGAGGTGCTCCTCGAGGTCGGCCGCGGTCGGGTGGCCCACCGCGTGGCCCTCGGCGATCCAGCGGCGCAGCGAGAACCCGGGCGGTGCGGGCAGGGCGTCGTCGTGGTGGCGGAGCAGGAGCAGGTCGTCGTCGAGCACCCGGTCGACCCAGGCCTGCGTGGACCACGTCGGGACCGGCGCGCCCCGGCCGGCGGGGACGCAGGACCAGAGCAGCTGGCGGGTGGACGCCCACCCCGTGGGCCGGCCCCGACGGAACGGGGAGCACGCGAAGGCGGCGAGGAGGGCGGGGCCGACCGCCCCGGCGACCCGCCAGGCCCGGACCGGGTCGCCGCCAACGTCGACGTTCACCTGGACCGCGGCCGTCGTCGTCGCCATGGCCATCCCGCCCGGCCCGGCTGCGTCGAACACGGCCTCCATCGCCCGGTAGCGGGGCAGGTCGAGGCTGCGGGCGCCGGCCCGCACGGGGTCGACCCCCACGGGGAGCAGGACCAGGCCGGCGGCCGCCATCCGGGCCACGAGCTCGCGGACGTCGGCGGTCACCAGGGCGAGGGCGGCGACCACGCCGGGGGCGCAGCACGCGCTCAGCTCGAGCTGACCGCCCGGTTCCACGGTGACGGTGCCGCCTGCGGGCAGCGCCCCGCCGGCTCGCGCGGCCCGGCCGGTCTCGGTGGCGCCGACGGGGCGGGCCGGGTCCGCGGGGTCGACGACGATCCACTCGACCTCGACGCCGACCCGGGTGCCCCCGTCGGGAGAGAAGCAGGCCAGCGCACGCTCGGTCGCCCGGTCGACGGTCAGGTCGGGGGTCGGTGCAGGCACTCGCCTGCGAGGGTACCGGCGGTGCCGCCGTGGCCGGGCGGCTGCACCGCCCGGCGGGCTCAGCCGGTCCGGGACCCCGACGACCCGAACGTGGCGAGGATCTCGTCCGCGCCCGGCTGGACCAGGGTGAGGACCTGGGCGCCGCTCCCGAGCGTCGCGTTCGTCGTGGGCAGGGCCGTCGGCTCGGGGTCGAGGCTCCGGAAGCGCAGGGCGAGCCGGAGCGCCTCGAGGTAGCCGAGGTCGTCGTCGATGCGCATGCCGTCGGCGAGCGTGGAGGCGGCCGACGCCATCCGGAGCGGGTTGCGGGTGGAGCCGATCTCGGACACGAGCGCGGCCAGGAAGCGCTGCTGCCGGGCGACGCGGCCGATGTCGCCCGTGCCCTCCCGGACCGGCACGCCGTCGACGTACTCGACGTAGTAGCGGGACCGGACGTAGGCGAGCGCCTGGGTGCCGTCGAGGGTGACCGGCCCCGACTGCTCCACCTTCAGGCCGGACCTGTCGTCGCTGGCCGGGTAGGGGAAGTCGATCGTGATCCCGCCGAGCGCGTCCACGAGGTCCTGGAAGGACGCGAAGTCGATCTCGAGGTAGTGGTGGATGGGCAGGTCGAGCTGGTCGGTCAGCGTGGCCACGAGGCGGGGCGGGCCCCCGTTGAAGGCGGCGTTGATCCGGGTCCGCTGGCCCGTCTCGGCGACGGTGACGAGCAGGTCGCGGGGCACCGAGAGCATGCGGGCGCCGTCGCCGTCGACCCGCAGGATCAGGATGGTGTCGGACCGCTCGCTCCCGACGGGGGCCTCGGGGCCCAGGATCGCGGAGGCGTTGGGGTCGTCGGGGTCGATGCCCTCGCGCGTGTCCGAGCCGACGATCAGGTAGTTGGTGCCGTCGTCGGTGGCCAGGAGGCCGGTGAGGTCGACGGTCTCGATGGACTCGAACTGCCGCCAGCCCCACAGCAGGCCGGCCGCGGTGCCGAGCACGACGAGGGCGAGGAGCGCGCCGACCGAGCGCAGGACGGTCCGGCGCGAGGGGGGCCAGCGCGTCGTGGCCGCAGTGCCGGTGGGCGCCGACCGCGACGGTGCGCCCGGTCGGGCAGCCGGCGTCGGGGCACCGTCACCGGCACCTGCCGCGGCCCCGGGTGCGGGCACGACGACGCTCGCCGCCGGCCGGGGCACCTCCGACGCCGCTCGGGATCCGCCGGGCGCGCTCGCCACCGAGGTCCGGTCGGCGCCAGCCGTCGCCGAGGGGCCGGCCGTGGCCGCGGCGCCGGCGGCGGGCGGCTCGGGATCGACGACGACGGGGGCACGCCGGGGCGGGGGCACCGAGCGCCCGCCCTCGGGGGGCGCGGCGATGCGGAGGCGCCGGTCGTCGGCGGCCGGCGCCGCACCTGGGGCCTCGCCGGTACCGGCGCCGTCCCGCTCCGACGCCCCGTCCCCGTCGTCGTCGCGGAACCGCCGTCGGGCGGGATCCCAGTCCAGCGGGGCGTCGGCCAGGTCGGGGACGTCGTCGAGGCGGCGGCGGGGGTCGTCAGGCACGGGCGGTGCGACCGGGGGAGGGGGACGTGGCCACCTGCCGATTCTGCACCACGGCCCGGGGCGGCCCCGGGACGCCGGACCGCCCGGGATCCGTCCCGCCCACCGTCCGGCGCTGCCGCTTCGGTACCGTGCCGTCGTCCGGTTCCGCAGGGGCGAGGGTGGCATGAGCGACTGGGAGATCACCGAGGACGTCTGGTCCCGAGGGGAGCGGCCGCCGAGCGAGCAGCGCATCCTGGTCGTCGACGACGACCCGAGCATCCGGGCCATGCTCGGCTTCGTCTTCGAGGACGAGGGCTACCAGGTCGTCGAGGCATCCGACGGCGTCGAAGCCGTCGCCGTGCTGCGCGACGCGCCGCCGGAGGCGATGGTGCTCGACCTGATGATGCCGCGCCTCGACGGCCACGGGGTCCTGCGGGTGCGGGGCGAGGAGTCCCTCGCCGCGGAGACCCGCATCGTCGTCCTCACCGCCAAGACCGACCCGTCCGACCAGGTGTGGTGCTGGGAGCTCGGGGCCGACGAGTTCGTCGCCAAGCCCGTCGACCCCGAGGAGCTCCTGCGCGAGGTCCAGGCCATGCTGCGCCGGACCCCCGACGAGGTGCAGGCCCGGCGGGAGAGCGGTCTCGCCGAGGCCCGACGCCTCGACGCGCTCGACGCGGCGTTCGAGGCCAAGCGACGCCGTCGACGCTGACCCGCGGGGCGGCCGCAAGCCGGGGTGGCATCCGGCGCCCGAACCCGTAGCCTCGGCCCCGAGGACGCACACCGGGAGGACGTCAGGTGGACCTCGTCGAACGACTGCTGCCGAGCCACCGACGCCGCCGGGACCGCGCCCGCGGCCGTGAGGTGGCGCTCGGGCTGGCGTCTCCGGCTGCCGTGCGCGCCGAGGTGCGAGGCGACGGCGCCACGAGCACCGCAGCGCCCGAGGCGTGCCCGTCGTGCGGACGGGCTGGCTGCGTCGACCTGGTCGACCTCCCCGGAGGGACGTCGCACCTGCGGTGCTCCACCTGCCAGCGCACGTGGTCGGTGGCCCACGCGGTGCCGCTCACCAGCGACGCGCCCTAGCCGAGCAGCGCCGCCAGCTCCGCGTCCGCGGCGGCGACGGCGTCGCCCACGACGGTGATCTCGCCGGTGTCCCGGTCGACGACGCGGACGGGGCGGGCGACGGTGACGTCCATGGCGTCGACCACGTCGGCGGTCAGGAACCGGCTCCGCTGCCCGGTCGAGTGGGCGTCGTCGAGGCGCCCCCGGTGGTGGTGGAAGCGCAGCGGCACGTGCACGTGGAGCTCGTCCCGCGCCCGGGTGACGGCCACGTAGAGCAGACGGCGCTCCTCCTCGAGCTGCTCGGGGTCACCCGTGGCCAGGTCCGAGGGCAGGTTCCCGTCGGCGGCGTGCAGGAGGTGCACGACGTCCCACTCGCCCCCCTTGGCCGAGTGGATGGTCGACAGGGTGAGGACGTCGTCGTCGAGGTGGGGCGGGCCGGCCAGGTCGCCGGTCGAGGCCGGGGGATCGAGGGTGAGCTCGGTCAGGAACGCCTCGACCGAGGCCGCGTCGGCGGCCAGCTCGCACAGGCGGGCCAGGTCGGCCCGGCGGGGGGCGGCGTCGCCGAAGCGCTCCAGGTACGGGTCCAGCCAGGTCCGCAGCGCGTCGAGCCGGTCGGCGGTCGGCCGGTCGCCGTCCGCCGCCGTCGCCACGGCGCCGGCGAGCGCGTCGAGCGCCTCGGTCGACCGCGCCGGGCCGACGCCGGATGCGAGCACCCGGGTGAGCGACCCGTCGGCAGGGTCGAGCGCGTCCACGATCCGCCGGGCCGTGCCCGGGCCGACGCCGTCGACGCGCTGGAGGATCCGGAACCAGGCCAGGTCGTCCCGCGGGTTGACGCTGACCCGGCACAGCGCGAGCAGGTCCTTCACGTGCGCGGCCTCGAGGAACTTCAGCCCGCCGTACTTGACGAAGGGGATGCGTCGGACGGTGAGCTCGACCTCGAGCACGTCGGCGTGGTGGCCGGTGCGGAACAGGACCGCCTGCCGGCGCAGCGGCACACCCCGCTCGACCGCGGCGAGGAGGCGCTCGCAGACGGCGCGGGCCTCGTCGTGCTCGTCGCCGGCGTCGACCAGCTGCGGGCGCGGGCCGTCGGCCCGCGTGGCGACCAGCTCCTTGGCGTGGCGCTCGGTTGCGGCGGCCCAGATCCGGTTGGCGAGCTCGACGACCTGGGGGGTGGAGCGGTGGCTGCGGGTCAGGGCGACGACGTCGGCGTCGAAGCGGGCCGGGAAGTCGAGGATGTTGCGGACCGTGCCGCCCCGGAAGCCGTAGATCGCCTGCGCGTCGTCGCCGACCGCGGTCACGGTGACGCCGGCGTCGGCCATGGCGGCCAGGACGTCGGCCTGCAGGGCGTTGGTGTCCTGGTACTCGTCGACGAGGACGTGGTCGAAGCGCGAGGTGACGAGCGGCCCCGCCTCGGGGTGCTGGACGAGCGCACGCCACAGGGTGAGCAGGTCGTCGTAGTCGACCAGGTGCCGAGCCCGCTTCCGGCGCACGTACTCGCCGTACACCGCACGCAGGTCGTCGAGCTCGTCCGCGCACCACGGGTAGTGGGTCCGCAGCACCACGTCGAGCGGCTGGCGGGTGTTCACGACGCGGGACAGCGCACCGGCCAGGACCTCCTTGCGCGCCCGCCGCCGGGACGGCGCGGCCTCGGCGGACAGCTCGTCCCGGACGAGGGCGAGCAGGTCGGCCTGGTCGGGGCCGTCCAGCAGGGTGACGTCGGGGTCGATGCCGACCGAGCGCCCCCAGCGGCGGAGCAGGCGGTTCGAGACGGCGTGGAAGGTGCCGCCCCAGGCGCCCCGGAGGCGGTCGTGGCCGGCCCACCGGCCGGCACGGGACAGCAGCTCGGTCGACGCCCGCCGGCTGAAGGTGAGCAGCATGATGCGCTCGGCGGGCACGCCGTTCCCGACGAGGTGCGCGAGGCGCGCCGCCAGGGTCGTGGTCTTGCCGGTCCCGGCCCCGGCCACGATCAGCAGGTTCCCGCCGTCGTGGACGACGGCGCGGTGCTGCTCGTCGGTCAGGTCGGGGAGCGTGGCGGTTCCAGCGGGGTCGAACACGCGTTCACGGTACCGAACCTGCGTTCGGGTGTCACGGTCCGCCGGTGACTGTGCCCAGGTCTCGTCTGGGGCTCAGGTCTCGTCTGGGGCGAAGGTGAGCGACGCCGAGTTCATGCAGTACCGGTCGCCGGTCGGGGCCGGCCCGTCCGGGAACACGTGGCCGAGGTGCGCGCCGCACCGGCCGCAGAGGACCTCGGTGCGGACCATGCCGTGGCTGGCGTCGGTCCGCATCTCGACGCGGTCCTCGCCGAGGGGCTCGAAGAAGCTCGGCCAGCCGCAGCCGGCGTCGAACTTGGTGTCGGAGCGGAACAGGTCCAGGTCGCACACGACGCAGGTGTAGGTGCCGGTGTCCCAGGTGTCCCAGAAGGCACCGGTGAAGGCCCGCTCGGTGCCGGCGTGCTGGGTGACCTCGAACTGGATCGGGGTCAGGCGGTCGCGGAGCTCGTCCTCCGCCGGCGGGGTCCAGTCGCCGTGGGGGGTGTCGGTGGATCGCTGGTCGGCCATGGCCCCAGTGTGGGCCGCAGCCGGACCCGTCGCACCCCGGAGGCGGGTCCGTTCACCGGATCGTCAGGGCTCCGGCTGCCGATCTCACGGCCGGTCGGCCGGGGTGGCCTCGTCGAGGAGGTCCCGCCCCGCGGCCCAGCGGACGAGGTTCTCGGCGAAGGCGTCGACGGCCCGGGCGAGCCGCTGGCGACCGCCGGAGGAGGTGTGGGCGGTCAGCACGACCGAGGGGTGGTCCCACAGCCAGGAGTCCGCTGCCGGCGGCTCCTCGACGGCGACGTCGAGCACGGCGGCGGCGGGGCGGCCACCGTCGAGGGCGTGCCGGTCGAGCGCGGCGCGGAGCGCGTCCTCGTCGACGAGCGCGCCGCGCCCGACGTTGACGAGGATCGTGCCGGGCGCCATGGACGCGAGGAGGTCGGCGTCGACCATGCCGGTGGTGCCCGCCGTGGCGGGCACCGCGAGGACGATCACGTCGTGGTCGGGGACGAGCGCCGGGACCTGCTCGGGGGTGGCCATGGCGTCGACCGGCTCGTCGCCGCGGGGCGTCCGGCGCACGCCGGTCACGTGGGCGCCGAAGGCGCGGGCCCGGACCGCGACCTCCGAGCCGATCGAGCCGAGCCCGACGACCAGCCAGCGGCTGGCGGCCACCTCCTCCCAGTCCCGGTGCCGCCAGCGACGCGACCGGCGGTCGGCGTCCATGGCCGCGAGGGGCAGGCGGGCCCGGAGCACCTGGGCCAGCACGTACTCGGCGATCGGGATCGCCGTGTGGTGGGACGTGGTCAGGCGCACCCCCTTGTCGAGGAGCATCCCGAACACCGGGTCGTCGACGCCGGCGGCGGCGACGTGGAACCAGCGCAGCGTCTCCGATCGCAGGCAGTGGACGAAGAACGCTCGCACGAGCTCGCGGTCGGGGGCGCCGGCGCCAGGGTCGTCCGCGTCGTCGGGGTCGTCGTCGGTGCGGTCCGGTTCGTCCCGTGCGGTCGGGTCGAAGAGGTCGGTCGAGCCGAAGGCGACCGTGGCCCGCACGTCGGCGTCGTCGAGTGCTCCGCCCTCGGGGTCGTCGCCGGCGCGGATCGTCCCGTCGAGGTCCATGGCGAACCAGGTCGCGCCGGGCGCCGCGGCGCGGAGGCGGTCGCCGAAGCGGTCGAGCTGGGTGCGGGTGACGAGGATCCTCGGTGCGTCGGTCACGCCCCGCACCCTCGCACGGACGAGGCGGCCGTCGCGCTCACCGGTCGCCGGCCGGGCCGCCCCGCAGCTCGGCGGCCCGCTCCCGGAGCAGGGGCTTGTCGACCTTGCCGATGGAGTTCCGGGGGAGGGCGTCGACGAACTCGACCACGCGCGGCGACGCGTGGGTCGCGATCCGCTCGGAGACGATGCGGCGCACGGCGGTGGCGTCGATCGGTCCGTCGCCCCGGCCGGCCTCGGCACGGACGACGAAGGCGCACACCGACTCGCCGCCGGCGCGGTCGGGGCCCGGCACCACGGCGACGTCGGCGATCCGGGGGTCGTCGCGCAGCACCCGCTCGACCTCGGCGGAGAAGACCTTGTTGCCGCCCCGGTTGATCATCTCCTTGCGCCGGTCGAGGATCGTCACGTAGCCCTCGGCGTCGATGCGGGCGACGTCGCCGGTGCGGAACCAGCCGTCCCGGATCGCCTCGGCCGTGGCCGCGGGGTCCTCGAGGTAGCCGGTGGTGACGAGCGAGCCGCGCAGCTCGAGCTCGCCGGGCTCGCCGGCGCCGAGGACGGTGTCGTCGTCGCCCACGACCCGGGCCTCCATGCAGGCCAGCGGGCGCCCGACCGACCCGGGCCTCCGGGCCATCTCGCCGTCGAGGAGCATGCACGCCGGCGAGTGGGTCTCGGACAGCCCGTAGACGTCGTGGAGGCGGACCTGGGGGAGCGCGGCACGCACCGCGGCGATGTCGGGGAGGGGCATGTGCGCGCCGCCGAAGGCCCCGAGGCGGAGGTGGTCGACCTCGGGCCAGGCGAACCCCCGGACCTTCAGCAGGCGCGGCCAGAGCGCGGGCACCACGTACAGCATCGTCACCCTGTGGGTGCGGACGGCCTCCACGATCCGGGGCGGCGTCGGCTCGTCGACGAGCACGCACGTCCCCCCGGCCAGCAGCACGGGCAGCACGTGGGCGTGCATGGCGGAGATGTAGTACAGCGGGAACACGACGGCGGCGACGTCGTCGGTCGTGGGCTGCCAGAGGCGGTGGTAGTCGAGGCCGGAGTGGATGCTGCACCGGTGCACGACCTGGCTCGCCTTGGGCCGGCCCGTCGTGCCCGATGTGTAGACCACGGCGTAGGTCGCGGCCTCGTCGGGCCGCTGGGTGGCGGGATCCCACGACCAGCGGCCCGGGTCGCCGACCAGCTGGTCGTCCAGGCGGGCGACGGCGCCGTCGGGGAGCCCGGCCTCCTTCGCGGCGAGCTCCACGCCGGGCAGGAACGCGTCCTGGGCCAGCACCAGGCGGCAGCCGGAGTGGGCCAGCTGGTACGCCCACTGCTCGGGTGCGAGGCGCACGTTGAGGCCGACGAGGACGAAGCCCCCGGTCGCGGCGGCGAAGTGGGCGACGGCCAGGTCGAGGCCGTTCGTGGCCGCGACCGCGAAGCGGTCGCCCGAGCCGAGCCCGGCTGCGGCCAGGCGCTCGACCGCGCCGGCGACCAGGTCGGCGAAGGCCGCGTAGCCCACCCGCCGCCCGGCGTGCGCGTCGGGCCCGTCGTGCTCGACGAGGAAGGTCCGGTCGCCGAACAGGCGCACGGCCCGGTCGAGCGCGTCGGGCAGCGTCGGCGGGCGGTTCGGGAAGCTCCGGGCCGGTGCACCCAGCCACGTCTCGAGCGTCACCGGACCCCGCAGGTCGTGGTCGCCGTCGAGGTCGAGGTCGTCGTAGGGGAAGCGTCGGGCGGAGGCCATGGCCACGGACGACTCTACGGAGCCGGGTCCGTGCGGGATGGAGCCGGACACCGCAACGTGGCCCGGGCGCGGCCCGGCCCCGCCACGAGGGCGGGGCCGGGAACGGCTCGGGTGGATCCGGCCGGGGCCGGAGGTCCGATCAGACGGGCTGGTGCGCAGGGTTCGCCGCGCTCACCCGGCTGGTCCGATCAGACGAAGGCGCTGGCGAATACCAGGGAGACGATCGTCATGACCTTGAGCAGGATGTTCATGGCGGGGCCGGAGGTGTCCTTGAACGGATCGCCCACGGTGTCGCCCACGACGGCGGCCTTGTGGGGCTCGGAGCCCTTGCCGCCGTGGTTGCCCTGCTCGATGTACTTCTTCGCGTTGTCCCAGGCGCCGCCGGCGTTGGCCATGAAGATGGCCAGGCAGAAGCCGGTGACGAGGGCGCCGGCGAGGAAGCCGCCGAGGGTGTCGACGTCGATGAAGCCGATGACGAGGGGCACGACCACCGCGAGGGCGCCGGGCACGATCATCTCCTTCAGCGAGGCCTTGGTCGAGATCGCCACGCAGGTGGCGGAGTCGGGCTTGACGCCCTCCTTGCCCTCGCGCAGGCCCGGGATCTCCCGGAACTGGCGACGCACCTCCTCGATCATCTGGTTCGCGGCACGACCGACGGCGTCGATCGTGAGGGCCGCGAAGAGGAACGGGAGCATGGCGCCCAGGAACAGGCCGATGAACACGTCGACGTCGCCGACGTTGAGGTTCAGGCCGCCGTTGGCGATGAAGTCCGAGTCGACCGGAGCCGCCTGGACCAGCGCGACCTCGAAGGTCTTGAACAGGGCCAGGGCGGTCAGGGCGGCGGAGCCGACGGCGAAGCCCTTGGCCACGGCGGCGGTCGTGTTGCCGAGCGAGTCGAGCGCGTCGGTGACGTCGCGGACGCCCGGGTCGAGCTCGGCCATCTCGGCGATGCCGCCGGCGTTGTCGGCGATCGGGCCGTAGGCGTCGACGGAGACGACGACGCCGGTGGTGGCGAGCATGCCGATGGCGGCCACGGCGATGCCGTAGATGCCGCCGAGCTCCTCGAGCTCGGCGGGGAAGGCCTGCTGGCCGCCGTAGTAGGCGACGAGGACGCCGACGCCGATCAGGACGACGGAGGCGGCGACGGACACCATGCCGGCGGAGATGCCGCCGAGGATCGTGGTGGCCGGGCCGGTCTCGGAGGCGGCGGCGATCTTCTTGACCGGCGAGAACTGGTCCGAGGTCCAGATCTCGGCGACCTTGCCGATGGCGTAGCCCACGACGAGGCCACCGATCACCGACAGGGGCAGGCCCCAGAAGTTGTCGAAGCCGTTGTCGTCGGTGAAGAGGTAGGCGCCCAGGCCGACGACGGCGAGGATGGTGATGCCCATGGCGACGTTGGTGCCGCGGTGCAGCGCCGAGGAGAGCGCGTGGATGTCGGTCGAGTCGCCGGCCTTGACGGTGAAGGAGCCGATGATCGAGGCGACCATGCCGAGGAACGCCACGCCGAAGGGGAACACCAGCAGGGCGATGTTGAAGTCCTGCGTGAGCAGGTCGGTCGTGGTGAAGTCGCCCGCCGCGAAGATCGTGAACGCGATCAGGGCGATCGGGGCGACGATCGAGCCGCCGTAGGACTCGAAGAGGTCGGCGCCCATGCCGGCGACGTCGCC
>CAZCEZ010000050.1:0-4281 GCA_964497795.1 uncultured Acidimicrobiaceae bacterium
GCCCCGCCGCCCGCGCCACGGGCACCGCGGCCGCCAGGGCGGCGATCCGGCCGCGACCTAGGCCGGCACCCGACGGGCCAGCGCGGCCTCGTCGACGGGCCCGACCGCGACGACGGACCGGGGCTGGCGCAGGAGCCGGCGCAGGAGCGCGTCGACGTCGTCGACGGTCACGGCGCGGAGGCGCTCGAGCTGGGTGTCGATGTCCACGACGCTCCCGGTGGAGAGCAGCATGCGGCCGAGGCGGGCCATGCGGGATCCGGAGTCCTCCAGGCCGAGCTCGGTCGCCCCGGCCAGGTACCCGGTCGCGACCCGGACCTCCTCGGCGGTCACGCCTCGGGTGAGGATCGCGTCGAGCTCGGCGTCGAGGGTGTCGAGCAGCTCGCCCGAGCGACCCGGTGACGTCCCCGCGTACAGGGCGAGCACCCCGGCGTCGGAGTAGGACGAGACCCAGGAGTAGACGGTGTAGGCCAGGCCCCGCTCCTCCCGGACCGCCTGGAACAGGCGGGACGAGGAGCCGCCCCCGAGGACCTGGTTGGCGACGTGGAGGGTGTAGCGGTCGTCGTCGCCGATGGGCAGCCCCCGCCACCCGAGCACGACGTGGACCTGCTCGCCGTCGCGCCCGACGGTGGCGAGCGGCTCGACGGCCGGCGTCGGCGGCTGGCGGCGCACGGCACGGGTCGCCGAGCCGAGCGCGGTGGGGCCCTGGGCCGGGGGCTGGTGGCGCACGAGGTGGGTCTCCACCGCCGCGCACAGCTCGTCGTGGTCGACGGCGCCGGCCGCGGCGACGACGAGGTTGCCGGGCCCGTAGTGGGCGTCGAGGAAGCCGGCGATGTCGTCCCGGGTCATGGCCCGGACCGTCTCCTCGTCGCCCGCGACCTCGCGTCCGAGCGGGTGGTCCGGGAACAGCGCCTCCATCGCCCGCACGTGGACGACGTCCTCGGGGGTGTCCTGGGCGGCCCACAGCTCCTCGAGGATCACCTCTCGCTCGGCGTCGATCTCGTGGGGACGGAGGGCGGGCGCGGACAGGAGGTCCCCGAGCAGCTCGACGCCCAGCCGCCACTCGGCGGCCGGCAGGCGGGTGTGGAACGCGGTGTGCTCCCGTCCCGTGTAGGCGTTCATGTCGCCGCCCACGGCGTCGACGGCCTCGGCCACGGCCCGGGCGGACCGCTCCTCGGTGCCCTTGAAGAACAGGTGCTCCAGGAAGTGGGACGCGCCGGCCTGCTCGGCGGGCTCGTCGCGCGAGCCGACCGACACCCACACGCCGGTGGTGACCGAGCGCGCACCGGGCATCGGGTCGGTCACCACGCGCAGGCCGTCGGCGAGGGTCGTGGTGCGGGGCTGGGGGTCGGTCATCGGCTCGATCCGTGCTCGGGGTTGGGGAGGGGCGAAAACGGGGCCGACCCCCGCCCGCTGCTGCGGGACCGGGGGTCGGCGTGGATCCGTGGGCGTGGGGCCCGTGGACGTGGGCCTCAGCGACGCCGGCCGCGACCGCCGCCGCCACGACGGCCACCGCCGCCGCCACGACCGCCACCGCTCGGCTTGTTCTCGGGGCCGAGGTCGCCCAGCTCGGACTCGAGCTCGGCGTCGAAGGCGTCCTCGAAGGACACGAACTCGGCGTCGCCGCCGTCGTCGGACGAGCCGCCGCCGTCGTCGTCACGGCTCGTGCGCTCGGAGCGGCCACGGCCGCCACCGGAGGACCGGCTCCCGGAGGAGCGGGGGCCGTCGTCGCCCTCGTCGGCCGGCTCGGAGGCCAGCGACAGGCTGATCTTGCCGTTGGGGTCGATGTCGTCGACCCGGACCTCGATGGCCTGGCCCAGCTCGAGCTCGTCCTCGACCTTGTCGATGCGGCGCTTGCCACCGATCTTGGAGATGTGGAGCAGGCCGTCGCGGCCGGGGAGGATGTTGATGAACGCACCGAACTTGGTGATGTTCACGACCTTGCCCGGGTACACGGCGCCGATGTCGGCGGTGGGCGGGTTGACGATCAGCTCGATCTGGCGGCGGGCCTCGTCGACGGCGCCCTTGTCGGTGCCGCCGATCGTGACGGTGCCGATGACGCCGTCGTCGTCGACGGAGATGTCGGCGCCGGTCTCGCCGGAGATCGTGTTGATGACCTTGCCCTTGGGCCCGATGACCTCGCCGATCTTGTCGACCGGGATCTCGAAGGAGATGATCTTCGGCGCGGTGCCCTGCACGTCGGCGCGGGGCTCGGCGATGCAGTCGTTCATGATCCCGAGGATCGTGGTGCGGGCGTCCTTGGCCTGCTGCAGGGCGGCGGCCAGCACGTCGGCGGGCAGGCCCTCGATCTTGGTGTCGAGCTGCAGGGCGGTGACGAAGTCGCTGGTGCCGGCGACCTTGAAGTCCATGTCGCCGAACGCGTCCTCGGCGCCGAGGATGTCGGTCAGCGTCGTGTACTTGCCGTCCTCGTAGATGAGGCCCATGGCGATGCCGGCGACCGGCGCCTTGATGGGCACGCCGCCGTCCATGAGCGACAGCGACGACGAGCAGACCGAGGCCATCGACGTCGAGCCGTTGGAGGCGAGCACCTCGGACACGAGGCGGAACGTGTAGGGCCACTCGTCCATCGGGGGGATGACGGGCAGCAGCGCACGCTCGGCCAGGAGGCCGTGGCCGACCTCGCGGCGCTTCGGCGAGCCGACGCGGCCGGTCTCGCCGTTGGCGTGGGGCGGCATGTTGTAGTGGTGCATGTACCGCTTCTTGTCCTGCGGCCCGAGGTTGTCCAGGAGCTGGTCCATCTTCGGCATGCCGAGGGTGAGGACGTTGAGCACCTGGGTCTCGCCCCGCTGGAACAGGCCGGAGCCGTGCGCGGTGTCGAGGATGCCGACCTCGGCGCTGACCGGGCGGAGGTCCGCCGGGCCGCGACCGTCGATGCGGACGCCCTCGTTGACGACGCGGGAGCGGATGAGCTTCTTCAGCAGGGCCTTGATGGCACCGCCGATCTCCTTCTCGCGGCCCTCGAACTCGTCGGCCAGCGCGGCGCGGATCTCGTCCTTGGCGGCGCGCTCGGCGTCCTCGCGGTCGGCCTTGATCGCGATCTGGGCGACCTTGCTCAGCGACTCGGTGCCGACCTCGGCGACGCGTGCGTAGACGTCGTCCTGGTAGTCGATGACCGGGGTCCACTCGAGCGGCGGGCGGGCGCCGGCCTTGGCGACGAGCTCGCGCTGGAGGTCGATCGAGGCCTTGATGGAGGTCTTGGCCTCCTCGAGGCCCTGGGCGATGGCCTCCTCGGTCACGAAGGGGGCGCCGGCCTGGTAGTGCTGCCAGGCCTTCTCGGTGCCGTTGGCCTCCACCATCATGATGGCGATGGAGCCGTCCTCGGCCTCGCGGCCGGCGACCACGAGGTCGAAGGTGGACTCCTCGATCTCCTCGTGCTCGGGGTGCGGGACCCACTCGCCGTCGGTGTCGAAGGCCATGCGGACGGCGCCGATGGGGCCGTCGAAGGGGATGCCGGACAGCATCAGGGCGGCGGAGGCGCCGTTGATGGTCAGCACGTCGTAGGGGTTGCGGCCGTCGGAGCCCATGATCGTGGACACGACCTGGGTCTCGTGGCGGTAGCCCTCGGCGAAGGACGGGCGCAGGGGCCGGTCGGTGAGGCGGCAGGTGAGGATGGCCAGGTCGGTGGGCCGGCCCTCACGACGGAAGAACGAGCCCGGGATGCGCCCGGCGGCGTACATCCGCTCCTCGACGTCGACGGTCAGGGGGAAGAAGTCCATCCCCTCCCGGACGCTCTTGGCCGCGTTGGCGGTCACGAGGGTCTTCGTGCCCCCGATGGAGGCGAGGACGGCGCCCTGGGACTGCTGGGCGAGCTTGCCGGTCTCGAACACGAGGGCCTTGTCGGCACCCGGGATGGGGGCCTCCACCCGGATGGGCTCGACGGCGGTCCGAACGGTGTCGGTGGTCATGTTGTGGGATTGCTCCTTGGCCCGGCTCCCGCCGCCGCACCCCCTCGGGTTGACAGCGGGGCGGTCGGGCCGGTCGGGCGGCAGGGCCAGTTCCCAGTCGGCGCACCCCCGCCTCGTCCCGTGCGGACGATCGGAGATCGGCGACTGGCAGCTGACCGATTGTGAGGCTGCCGCCGGTGTGTCTGGTTGTCTGTTGCTTGCTTCGGCGCGGACGCTAGTGGGATCCGCACGCCGGATGTGGGACGAGCGGCGCACGGGGCGCCGCTCGTTCCGTCTCCGTCCTCAGCGGCGCAGGCCGTGGGTGGCGATGATCGCCCGGTAGCGCTCGACGTCGTTCTTGCGGACGTAGTCGAGGAGC
>CAZCEZ010000050.1:4381-18032 GCA_964497795.1 uncultured Acidimicrobiaceae bacterium
GGCGATGATCGCCCGGTAGCGCTCGACGTCGTTCTTGCGGACGTAGTCGAGGAGCCTCCGGCGACGACCGACCAGCTTCAGCAGGCCGCGTCGGGTGTGGTGGTCCTTCTTGTGCACCGAGAGGTGCTGGTTGAGGTGGTTGATGCGCTCCGTGAGGATCGCGATCTGCACCTCGGGCGAACCCGTGTCTGCGTCGTGCTTGCGGTGCTCGGCGATGATCTCGGGCTTGCGGCGGTCGATCTGCTCGGACATGGAGAAGGTGGAACCTCTGACGTGCGTGTGGGTGTCGGACCCGGCTGCCCCGACCGACGTGTGCGGGAGGGGGAAGCGGAAGCCGGTCGGGGTGCCGCGCCGATCGGATCGATCTGCGCACCCCACCCGGCCAGCCGACCACGGTACCAGCACACCGGGACGATCACCGCATCGTGTCGCGCCGGGCGCCGGCGGCGCCCCCGGACTCGTCGACCCGGACTCGTCGACCCGGGTGGGCGGGGGCTGGTCAGGCGTCGTCGACGTCGAGGGCCGGCTTGATGTCGTAGCGGTAGCCGGGCTGGCGGCGGCGGGCGCCGATGCGGGCGAACTCGAGGGGCGGCGTCATGGCCCGGACCGGGGCCCCGGCCGGGAAGAACGCCTCGTCGACCTCGTCGAGGCCGGCCACGTCGGGGTCGAGGCCCCGGGCCCGGACGGCGTCCCGGTAGGCCTCGCCCAGCTCGCCGTGGAGCAGGTCCGACACGATCGCCGGCAGGGTCTCGGGGTCGCGCAGGGGCCAGCAGTGGTTGGCGCCGTCGACGACGACGAACTGGCCCCGGGCCCGGCGGGCGGCGTCCTTGGCGGTCTGGAGGGGCACGGCGAAGTCCCGGGTGCCGTGGACGGCCACGACCGGGATCCGCTCCTGGGCGAGGCGCTGGAGCATCCACCGGCTGCCGCGGCTGCGCAGGATCGACACGGCGGGTCCGAGCATCCGCCACGGGCGGGTCAGGTGGCCGACGAGGGTCGGCACGAACAGCCGGCCCAGCTTGACGGCCTGCTCGGGGTTGCGGAGCACGGGTGGGGTCGACAGGGCGTCGAGGGCGAGCAGCACCACGACGCCCGCCATGGCCGGCGGGAAGGCGCGCCCGACGTTCACGAGCCGGTCCCAGGCGTCGCCCACGATGGCGTCGACCAGGATCAGGCCGAGGGCCCGCTCGGGCTCGGCGGCGCAGAGCTGGGTGATGACCCGGCCGCCCATCGAGTGGCCCATGAAGAAGGCCTGCTCGATGCCGAGCTCGTCGAGGGCCCGTGCGAGCAGCTCGGCGTAGTCGCGGAAGTTGGCGCCGCCGGAGGGCAGGCCCTGCGTGGAGCCGTGGTTCGCCGTGTCGATGGCGATGACCTTGAACCCCATCGACACGAGGCGGGACAGGGTCTGGGCGTACAGGAAGCCCTCGGCCGTGAAGCCGTGGACCAGCACGAGGGGCACGCCGCGGCCGGAGACGGCGACGCCAACCTTGTGGCCGTCGCTGAGGGTGAAGACGTGGCGGGCGAGGCGGGGGGCGGCGACGAGGCCGCGCTCGGTGGCGCCGTCGGCCTCGGGGCCCACCACGGGCATCTCGGCCTCGGGCAGGAGGTTCAGCAGGGCCCGGTGGGCTCGGGCCCGGGGCGGGAGCGGCTCGTCGCCCTCCTCGATGCGCACGGGGATGACCGTGACGTCGGCGTCGAAGCCCGTGGCCTCCGCCGTCGAGCGATCGGCTGCGGTCTCCGCGCTCACCTGGTGGTCCTGCAGCGTGCCCACATGGCCCCAGTCTGACAGCCGTGGGGCCCGGGATCGGACATCGGAGCGGCTCGGGCGCCCCTGGACCGGCGGCCCCGGGGCGTCAGGTCGACAGGATCCGGCGGGCCTCGTCGCAGTCGCGGCCCATCTGGGCGACGAGGTCGTCGACGGAGTCGAAGCGCTCCTCGCCCCGCAGGCGGGCCTCGAAGGTGACGGCGACGTCCTCGCCGTACAGGTCGCCGGAGAAGTCGAGCACGTGGGCCTCGAGGAGGCTGACCGGCTGGTCGTCGTAGAAGGTGGGGCGGCGCCCGAGCGAGATGGCCGTCGGCAGCCAGGTGCCGTCGGCGCGGCGGAGGCGCCCGGCGTAGATGCCGTCGGCGGGCAGGAGGATCTCCTCGGGCACGGCCACGTTGGCCGTCGGGAAGCCGAGCTCGCGGCCGCGCCGGTCGCCGGTGTCGACGTGGCCCCGCACCTCGTGGGGGCGCCCGAGCATGCGGGCGGCGGTGTCGACCTCGCCGGCGACGAGGGCCCGGCGGATCGCCGTGGAGGACACCCGGTCGGCGTCGCCGGCGGACTCGCCGTCCACGTCGACCAGGGGCAGGCCCCGCACCTCGAAGCCCAGGCCCGGGCCGATGGTCTCGAGCAGCGTCACGTTCCCGCCCCGGGCGCGACCGAAGTGGAAGTCGGCGCCGACGATGACGGTGCGGGCCCGGAGGCAGTCGACGAGGACCTCGGTCACGAAGTCCTCGGCGGACTCGGTGGCCCGCTCGGCGTCGAAGGTGACGACGACGACCAGGTCGACGCCGGTGCCCTCGAGCAGCTCGAGCTTCTGGTCGAGGTCGCAGAGCAGCTTGGGTGCCGACTCGGGGCGCACGACCGAGGCCGGGTGGCGGTCGAAGGTGACCACGGCCGAGCGGAGGCCCCGGGCCTGGGCGGCCCGGCGCACCTCGCCGATCACGGCACGGTGCCCGAGGTGCAGCCCGTCGTAGGCCCCGATGGTGACCGCGGTGCCGAGCCCGACGTCGGGGCGGGCGCTCGTGTCGCGGATGACCTGCACGCCCGCAGGCTACGGCCCGCCCGGCGGGTCCCGAAACCGGGCTGCCGTCGCCCCGCCCGGCGCCGTCGGCGTCCGGGTCCGGGTCAGAAGTTGTCGAAGGTCGTGATGCCCGCCGGGCCGAGGATGACCACGAACAGCGACGGGAGGATGCAGAACACGAGGGGGAACACGATCTTCACGGGCAGCTGGGCCGCCTTCTCCTCGACGCGGGCCCGGCGCTTCTCGCGCAGCTCCTGGGACTGCACGTGCAGCACCCGGGCCACGGGCAGGCCGTGCTTGGTCGACTGCCGGACGGCGACGACGAAGGCCTTCAGGTCGGGGACCTCGGTCCGCTCCACCATCCGGTCGAGGGCGTCCTGGCGGCTGACGCCGACCTGGATGTCCTGCAGGACGCGGGTGAGCTCGTCGGCGAGCGGGCCCGAGCGCCCCTCGGCGGAGCGGGCCATGGCGGCGTCGAAGCCGAGCCCGGCCTCGACCGAGACCGTCATCTGGTCGATGACGTCGGGCAGGGACTTCTCGATCATGCCCTGGCGCTCGCCGGCCTTGCGGTCGAGCCAGGCGGTCGGGCCGAGGTAGGCGGCCACGGTGACGAGCAGTGCGAGGCCGACGCCCTGGCGGCCGGACGTGCCGGCGAGCACGAACAGCGACAGGCCGACGCCGAAGAACAGCGACAGGACCCGGATGACGAGCATCCGCTCGACGGTCCAACCCCGCTCGTAGAGGCCGGCGAGGTCGAGCTTGCGCTGGATGCGGTCACCCACGCCCGAGGAGGTCATCCCCCGGGCCCGGCGGGCGAGCGCGTCGAGCGCCGGCTCGAGCAGGCGCGTCCGGGCCGAGGCGGACAGGGCGATCTGACGGGAGTCCCGCAGCGGCGTGCCGCCCCGTCCCAGGTTCGACTGGACGCTGGTCTCGACGGTGCGCTCGCCGAAGAGCAGCACGGCCAGCGCGACGAGGGAGCAGGCGACGGCGGCGGCGGTGACGTAGACGTAGACGGGCACGGCGACGACCTCAGTACTCGATGTCGATCATCTTGCGGAGCCAGAGCCCACCGGCGACGAGCAGGGCGATGCCGAGGCCGAGGGCGATCTGCCCGGCGGTGCGGTCGAACAGCGGGTCCATGTACTCCGGGTTGGAGCTGTACAGGACCAGGCCGAGCCCGATGGGCAGCAGGAACAGCACGAGCGCCGAGATCCGGCCCTCGGCGGTGAGCGCGGCGACCTGGCGCTTGAGCCGGTTCCGGGACCGGATGGTCTCCGACACCTGGTCGAGGATGGAGGCGAGGTCGCCGCCGACCTGGCGGTTGATGCGCATGGCGTCGACGACCCACTCGAAGTCCTCGTTCTGGACCCGCCTGGCGACCCCGTCGAGGGCGTCCTCGAGGTCGCGCCCGAGGCGGGTCTCGAGGATGGCCCGACGGAACTCGGTCGACATCGGCGGCTCCATCTCCTCCGCGACGGTGTCGATGGCCTGCCCGACGCCGAAGCCGGACCGCAGGGAGCCCGAGAGGATCAGGAGGGTGTCGGAGAGCTGGTCGGCGAAGGCGCTGTTGCGGCGCTGCGCCTTGAAGCCGAGGAACGCGTTGGCACCGAGGATCGGCACGGCCACGCCGAGGGCCAGGCCCACCGCGCCGAGGAACAGGTAGCCGAGGACGCCGGCGGCCACGGCCGTGGCGAGCACGGCGGCCACGAACTCACCGGCCCGCATGACGATGCCGGCCCGGTCGAGCTTGGCGTCGATCGAGCCCTGCGACTCGGTGCGGGCGACGGCCCGGGACGTGAGCCCGGTGACGGCGGCCCGGGCCGTGGCCACGGTCCGCTGCACGGCGTTGGCCCCGTCGGGGATGTCGGCGTCGGTCCGCAGGGAGCGACGCTCGCGGGGCCGGTTCGGGTCGCCCTGGGCCACGATCGACGCGGTGATCGCGATGGCCACGGCGACGAGGCCGGCGCCGACGTAGAGGGCCCAGTCCTGCTCGAGCGGGCCGGGCTCGACGGAGGTGACGAGCGGTTCGGGCAGGGCGCGCTCGACGGTGGTCGTCGGGGCGTCGCCCGGTCCGCCGGCGCGGTCGGGCAGGGCGAGGGCGACCTCGGTGGCGGCGTCGGTCCCGGCCACGCCGATCGTGTAGGTCGCGGTGGCCTCGGCCGTGGTCGAGACGAACACGACCTCGTACTGGTTGACGATCCGCTGGCCGAGGTCGAGGTAGGCGGCGGCGAGGGCGTCGGGCTCGGCGGCCTGGACGACCCGCCCGTCGGAGGGCTCGACCAGCGACGAGAGCGCGGCCGGGTCGGAGTCGTCGGTCTGGAGCGACACCGCGTAGACGTCGGCGCCGGAGTCGGCGGCCGCGGTCGCGGCCTCCTCGAGCGAGGCGTCGCTGCCGGTCTCGCCGGAGTCGGCGCCGTCGCTGAGCACGAGGATCGCCGTGCGGTCGGCGTCGGAGGCACGGACCTGCTCGGCGGCCAGGACGACGGCGTCGTAGAGCGACGTGCCACCGCCGGCCGCGAGGTCGTTGAGGGCGGCCCGGCTGGCGTCGCGCTCGGTGGTGAAGGCCGAGACGAGCGTGGCGTCGTCGGAGAAGCCGATGACGCCGACGCGGGCATCGGCGGGCAGCACGTCGAGCAGCTGGATCGCGGCGACCTTGGCCTGGGCCAGCGGATCGCCGTCCATGGACCCGGAGGTGTCGACGGCCAGCATCACCGAGATGACCTGGTCTGTCAGCGGCGTGACGACCTCGTCGACCGGTGCGCCGTTCTCGGTGACGTCGATCGCGTCGGCGTCCAGGGTCCGGTCGGTGACGCCCGGGCCGAGCGCGAACCGGAGCCGGACCTCGGGGAAGGCGGACAGGTCGATGCCGGTGACCTCGACGGCCGGTCCCTGCTGGGCGCCCGCCGGCGCCGCGAGGCCGACGAGGGCGAGGAGCGCGACGACGAGCGCCACCAGCCGGGCGCGCCCGCCGCTCGGGGCCGCGGTGCTCACTTGCGGCGACTCCCGCGGTTGGCGGCCAGCGCCTCCTCGACCAGGGACGGGCTCGCCTCGCTGAACAGCTCCTTGGGGAGCTGGAAGCCCTGCTCGGCGAGCTGCTCGGAGAAGAAGGGCCGGATGCCGGTCGGCTTGGGCACGCCGAGGAAGCGACCGTTGTCGTCGATGCCGGCGGCGTAGTCGAAGTCGAACAGCGTGTTCATCGTGATCGTGTCGTTCTCCATGCCGACCACCTCGGAGACCGAGGTGATGCGGCGCGACCCGTCGCGCAGGCGGGAGATGTGCACGATGAGGTCGATGGCGGATGCGATCTGCTCGCGGATGGCCCGCATCGGCAGGTCGAGGCCGGCCATCAGCACCATCGTCTCCATGCGGGAGATGGCGTCCCGGGGCGTGTTCGCGTGCAGCGTGCCCAGCGAGCCCTCGTGGCCCGTGTTCATGGCCTGGAGCATGTCGAGGGCCTCGCCGCCACGGCACTCGCCGACGATGATGCGGTCGGGGCGCATGCGCAGCGCGTTGCGCACCAGGTCCCGGATGGTGACCTCGCCCTTGGACTCCACGTTCGGCGGCCGGGACTCGAGCCGGACGACGTGGCGCTTGTTGAGCTTGAGCTCGACGGCGTCCTCGATGGTGACGATGCGCTCGCCCTCGGGGATGAAGTTCGACAGCACGTTGAGAAGCGTCGTCTTGCCGGTGCCGGTGCCGCCCGAGACCAGGACGTTGAGCTTGCCGGCCACGCAGGTGTTCAGGAACTCCATGAGCGGCTCGGTCGCCGCACCGGTCCGGACGTAGTCCTCGGACCCGAGGACCATCTTCGAGAACTTCCGGATGGTGAGGCTCGGCCCGTCCACGGCGAGGGGCGGGATGACCGCGTTGACGCGGGAGCCGTCGGGGAGGCGGGCGTCGACCATCGGGCTCGACTCGTCGACGCGGCGCCCGATGGCGGCGACGATCCGGTCGATGACCCGACGGAGCTGCTCGTCGGACGCGAACGCGACGTCGGTCTCGATCAGCAGCCCGCGGCGCTCGATCCAGACCCCGTCGGTGTTGTTGCACATGACCTCGGTGACGTCGGGGTCGTCGAGGAAGGGCGTGATGGGGCCGTAGCCGATGACGTCGGCGCTGATCTCCTCGACCAGGCGGGCCTTCTCCTGCGCGGAGAGGGGCACCTCCTCGGCGTTCATGAGGTCCGCGAGGGTGTCCCGGGCCATGCCCAGCAGCTCGTCGTTGCTGAGCTCGGCGTTGCTCGGGCGGTTGGCCATGCGCTCGACGAGCGCGGCGGACACCTGCGCCTTCAGCCGGGCGTAGGGGTCGACGCGGCGCTCGTGCGCGGGTTCGTCCGCGCCGGGGCCGTCCTCCGGCTCGTCGCCGTCGGCACGTCGCAGTCGGTCTCCGAGCTTCATCTAGCGCCTCCCGAACAGGCCACCGGAGCGGCGGGGTCCCCCGCCGTCGTCGGAGGCGTGGGCGTTGGGGTCGGGTTCGAACCGGTCGACGAGCTGCCACAGCGGGCCGACGGCGGGCGAGCCGTCGTCGAGCTCGAGCACCGGCGTGCCCTGGTTCAGCGAGACGGGCAGGGTCCGGCTCGAGGGCACGAGCACGTCGGGTTGCATGCCGATCGTGGCGGCGATGTCCTCGACCTCGAGGCCGACGCGGGCGTCGGACCGGTTGAGGACGAAGTGCCGGCGGGGGCCGGTCATGCCGATCCGGTCCAGGGCGTCGATCGTCTTGTGCAGGCCGCGGACGCTGGCCACGTCGGTGGCGGCCACGAACACCAGGTCGGTGGCGTGGTCCATGACCGACAGGGTCCGCTCCCCCAGCCCCGGGTCGGTGTCGACGACGACGTAGCGGAACTCCTTGTGGAGGAGCTGCACCGCCTTGGTGAAGGCCTGGGCGGTGATCTCGTCGGCCACGCCGGGCACCTCGGGCGCGCACAGGGCGAAGAGGCCCGAGCGGTGGGGCGTGAGGTGGACCTTCACCTCGGTGACGTCGTGGAGGCCACCGGCGATGGCGTCGCGGATGTTGGTCTCGGCCAGGAGGCGCAGGGCGTTGCCCACGTCACCGAACTGCAGGTCGCCGTCGACGAGGACGACCTGCTTGGGCACGCGGCTGGCGAGCCCGACGGCCAGGTTGGATGCCACGGTGGTCTTGCCGGCGCCGCCCTTGGGCGAGAGCACCATGATCAGGCGGTTGTCGTGGCGGGGCTCGCCGCCGACCCGGAGGGCGGACTGGCGGCGCTCGGCGACCTCGAGGGCGCGCTTGACGGCCTCGCGGATCCGGTCGTCGTCGCTGCCCGGGGGCAGCAGGTCGCGGACCCCGGCCTGCATGGCGCGGGCGACGAGGTCGCCGCTGGTCACGTCGCCGTGGAGGACGACGGTGACGTCGGGGCGGACGTCGTCGAAGGCCTGGGCGGCGGCGATCGCCCCGTCCAGGTCGGCGGTCGCGTCGACGACGACGACGTCGACGTCGCTCCCGGCCGCGGCTGGGCCCCGCTCCAGGGGTGCCCGCTCGACCTCGACCTCGTCACCGACCGCAGCGCGGACGGCCTCGGCGAGGTCCTCGGAACCGGAGAGGACGACGATCATCCGACGGGTGCCCCGGGGTCGACGATGTTCTCGACGCTGACGCCCTCGGAGGGCACCAGGGCCTCACCGGAGTGGAGAGCCATGTGGAGGTTCGCGTTCAGCGACTGGGAGTCCCGCACGTAGAGCAGGCGCTCGACGTCGGGGCCGTCGAGGGCCAGCGTGATCAGCAGCGAGCCCGACGCGGGGGCGACGCGGTCCGTGGCCGACTGCACGGCGGGCGACTCGGGCAGCGGGTTGCCCTGGACGTTGGTGACCAGGGCCTGCTGCAGGATGATCTTGGAGTAGCGGAGGGACTCGGCGTCGTTGGTCTGGGTCGGGTCGGCCGGGTCGATCTGGGCCAGCGGATCGACGTTGGCCGGGATGAAGTCGGACCGCTCGCCGTTGACCACGACGGCCACGGTGTCGCCGGGGACCGGCACACCGCCGATGAACTGCTCCTGGGACATGGCGATCGTGACCTCGAGGAGGCCCTCGGGCACCTCGACGGCGCCGCGGCGGGCCGAGAACTGCTCGGGCTCGACGAAGCGACCGGCGACGAGGGTCTCGTTGGCGAACACGTCGGCGGAGGTGACGAGGCCGTTGACCTGCACCAGGTCGGAGATCACGCCCTCGGGGGCGATCTTGACCGGGATCTGCTCCTCGGTCAGCAGGCCCTCGAGCTGCGCGGCCGGGGTCCCGGCCGGGATCCGGGCGTCGGCGACCAGCACGGTCACCAGCTCCTCCCCCTCCAGGGCGCGGTCCTCGGCGCCCTGCACGAACAGGACCAGGACCGCGGTCCCGACGATGGCGATGAGGGCGGCAGCGATGACGCCCACGACTTTCTTGTTCACTTGATGCTTCTCCCGTGGAGTGGCGTCCGAGCGCGTCGGCTCAGGTCGTGGTCTCGATCGTGGCGCCCGCCGACGGCGACGAATCCAACACGGCGGACCCGTCGGCGGTGACCACGACGTCGAAGGTCGAGTCTTTGGAGAACTGCGTGGTCCCTGCGGGCCAGGTCGCCCGGAACGTGCTCCCCGACAGGCTGACCGTGGCGTCGGGCGTCTGTCCGTTGCCCTTGTCGGCTTCGACCACGACGTTCGCGCAGTCGGAGGTGTCGGCCACCTCGATGTCGACGACGACGTCGGACGTCAGCGTCCCCCCGTTGTTGTTCGTGACCACCACGGTCTGGTCGGGGGGCGTGAAGGACAGCACCTCGCAGGGGTCGGGTGGCGGGTTCACCGGTGGCCCTCCGCCCGAGCTGCCCCCACCGGTCCCGCAGTCGACGGCGAGGGTCGACCCGGCTCCCCCCCCGATGGTCCCGACGTCGCAGATCTCGAGCTGTGCGTTGTCGGCGTTGATGTTGCAGCAGTCACCGGTGGCGACGCCCAGCAGCTCGACGTGCACGAAGTTGTCGTTGCCGCCGTTGCAGGCCCCCGCAGCGACCTCGGCGGCGGCCTTCACGGTCGCCGGGTCGTCGCAGTAGGCCAGGAGGCGGACCTCGAGGAACCCGACGATCGGGAAGCCGGTCGACGATCCGGGTCCTGCGGCGTCGGGCTGGGCTGCGCCGTAGAGCGGGAGGTTGAACACCGTGCCGTCGTCCATCAGCTGCTGGAAGGCCTCCATCGGGCCGTTCGAGTTCCACCCGTTGGCGCCCGTGGCCTCGAAGAGGCAGAAGTCCGAAGGGGTCTGGGCCGCGTACGTGAGCTCGCAGGCGTCGGCCACGTCGTCGGCGTCGTCGTCGCGCAGGTCGCCGGCCGTGTCGCCGTTCTCGTAGAAGGCGGCGGGCACCGTCGCGATCGGGTCGACCGAGCCCTCCTCCAACGACTCCGTGACCCCGGGCGTGCCGTTGTCCTGGCTCGCGAACTGCACGAAGCCCCAGTTGGCGTTGTTCTGCGTGCACCCGTCGGACAGGAACTTCGGCCCGCCGATGATGATGTCGTCGAAGGACGGGACCGGCTCCGGGCCGAGGCCGGCCTGCCAGCGCAGCCATTCGTTCAGCTCGGGGCTGTCGTTGACGCAGACCGCGAACGGCCGCAGTCCGCCGCCGTCGACGGGCGTGATCCGCACCGACGTCGCCGAGCCGATCCGCCCGCTGTCCTGCCCGAAGACGGGGGCGATCGCGTAGGGCGTGTCCCCGCCTGCGAACACGGACACGTACCCGACCTGCGCCCCCTGGTAGGTCGCCACGCAGGAGTGGTCGCCGGGATCCACGACGCGGTTCCGGTCGAGGTACAGCGTCGCCCGGAGGTTGCAGTCACCTCCGGGGTAGTAGCCCGGCGAGTAGTCGCCGGCTCGGACCCACTCGTACGCGACGTCGAGCGCGCTCGCATCGGTCGCCGTCGTGAGCTGTCGACGGTCCTGGCGCTGGTTCCCGATGTCGATCACGAAGGCGAGGAACACCACCGCGACCAGCACGAAGACCGCGAAGATGATGAGGACGGCTCCCCGCTCGTCCCGGGCCGCTCGTTCGTTCACTCGCATCGGAACTCCGCCGTCGAGTCGAGGGTCACGTTCTGCACGCCCCAGAACGGGATCGTGATGTCGTACGGGGTGCTGACGATCACGCGGACGAAGTCACTCGGCGTCACCCGGCCGCACGGCATGCGGTCGTCGTCGTCCTCGGGCGCCGGGTTGCCCGGGTCGCTCTCGGTCGATGCGGCGACGTTGGTGTAGGTGCCGTCGGTCTCGCGACGACCGACCAGGGTCCCGTTGCTGTCGTACACCTCGACCACGGGCTCCGACGCCGTTGCGGCGTCGTCTGCTGCGTCGGCTGCGCGCCCGGAGATGTCCGCGAGCGTGGACGAGCGAAGCGCCCCGAGCCTCGCGCCCTCGCGGGCCGCCGAGTTGACGGACTGCTGCTTGTCGTAGGCGATGCCGAACTGGACGATCCCGAACAGGAACAGGCTGAGCAGGGGCACGATGAGTGCGAACTCGACCAGGGACGCGCCGCGGTCGCCCCTCCCGGGGCCACGCCGGGGGCGCGCGCCGAGCGCCCCGTGCACTGCATTCGATTCCGCCACAGCCACGGACCCTAGATCCTCAGCGGTGCCGGATCGGCACCATGCCCCGACGAGACCGTACGTTTCCGCACGCTCCGTACGACTTCTCCCACCTCACCAGTCTTTCCGAGTCGACCGCACCTGTCCACCACCGCAAAGCGGGACGATCCGGTCACGCGGGCAGCACGACCTCGGGTTTCACGGTGCCCGGGCGGTGGGGGCCGTACACGGCCAGGAGCACCCCGTCCTGGGTCTCGACGGCCCACGGGCCCGCCGCGTCGGCCGGGATGCCGAGGTGCTCGCGCTCGAGCGGGCGTCCGTGGCCGACCTCGACCGCGGTCGCCGTGTCGACCACGACGGTGGCCAGGTCGGCCAGCGCCGCAGCCGGTGGCAGCACGTCCCGGGCGGGGTCGACGTCGCCGATGCGGTGGGCGTCCTCGACCCGGAAGCCACCGGCGGCCACCCGCCGCAGGTTGCGCAGGTGGGCGCCGCCGCCCAGAGCCGCGCCGAGGTCGGCTGCCAGGGTCCGCACGTAGGTGCCCGAGGAGCAGGTGACCTCGATCGGGTGCACGCCGGCGTGGCGCACGGCCACCCGCTCGGCGGGGGGCTCGTCGTCCCTCGCCCGTGGCGGGCGGGCGGCCAGGGCCTCGGGATCGGGGCCGATCCACGCCTCTCCCCCGGCGGTCTCGGTGCGCGGGCCCACCTCCAGCCGGTGGATCGTGACCGGCCGCGCGGCCCGCTCGACCTCCTCGCCCTCCCGGGCCAGCTCGTGGAGGCGACGACCCCCGACCTTCACCGCCGACACCATCGGCGGGACCTGGAGGATGTCGCCGGTCAGCTCGGCAGCCGCGGCCCGGACCCGGGCCTGGTCGACGTCGCCCATCGCGTGGGTCGCGGTGACCTGGCCGGTGTCGTCGAGCGTGTCGGTCTCGATGCCGAGGACGACCTCTCCGGTGTAGGTCTTGGGCAGCGCGGTGAGGAACCGCAGCAGCCGCGTCATGTGCCCGGCGCCGACGAGGAGCAGTCCGGTGGCGGGTGGGTCCAGCGTGCCGGCGTGGCCGACCTTGCGGGTGCCGAGGACGCCGCGAGCGCGGGCCACGACGTCGTGGCTGGTCCAGCCGACCTCCTTGTCGACGAGCACGAGTCCGTTCCAGGGCGAGGGCTTGGCGCGCTTGGCCATCAGGGCACCTGCCCCGCATCGGGCGCACCCGGTGCGAGCAGCGCACCGAGGTCGCGCGGCTCCGGGGCGCGGTCGGCGAGGGGCACCACCGGCAGGCGCGACCGGACCGCCTCGATCACGTCCCGGATCGGGGCGTCGGAGGTGAACCCGGCCATGAAGCTGTGGCCGCCGCCGCCCAGGTCCCGCGCGATGTCGGCGACGTCCACGTCACCCGTGGAGCGCAGCGACACCCGCACGCCCTCCCCGGGGCTCTCCTTGACCACGCAGGCGACCTCGGCCTCCGCGCAGGCCCGCACGTGGTCGATGAAGCCCTCGGTCTCGTCGAAGGCCACGTCGAAGCGGGTCAGGTCGGCCTCGGTGAGCCAGGCCACCACGAAGCCGTGCTCCACGTCGAGCTCGGCCCGGGCCAGGGCCATCGAGACCATCTGGACGTACGGGAAGCGGTGCTGGTCGAACAGGGACCGCGTGATGTCGGCGATCGGCAGGTCGTAGGCAGCCAGCTCCTCGGCGAGGTGGAACACGTCCGGGGTGGTGTTCGGGTACCGGAAGCGGCCGGTGTCGGTGACGAGGCCGACGTACAGGCAGAGCGCGGCGTCGCGGGTCAGGGCCCAGCCCAGCTCGTCGGCCAGGCGCCGGACCAGCACGGCCGTCGCGGCCGCGTCCAGGTCGACCAGGTTCCGGGTGCCGAAGCGCTGGTTGTCGGCGTGGTGGTCGAGCACGACGACCTCCCTGGACGACGCCACGCGGTCGGCGAGGTCGCCGAGCCGGTCGGTCGTGCCGAGGTCGAAGGTCACGAGCACGTCCGGCTCCGTGGGGAACCGCTCGGGTGGCACGCAGGCGTCGAGGCCGGGGAGGAACTCGTAGTGCGGGCCCACGACGAAGGGCGACGGCCACGACGAGTGCGTCGGCACGCCGTTGGCCCGGCACAGGTGCGCCATGGCGAGCATCGAGCCGAGGGCGTCGCCGTCGGGGTGGTGGTGGCATGCCAGGGCGAGGCCCTCGGCCCCCTCGACCACCGCGGCCACCTCGGCCACGGTGCTGGCTGGTCCCCCGGCGGCCACGATCACACCGTCCCGGCGTCGGGCGGCTCGTCCGGTCCGGGCTGGTCGGTGGCGCCGGGCTGGTCGGTGGCGC
>CAZCEZ010000050.1:18132-25897 GCA_964497795.1 uncultured Acidimicrobiaceae bacterium
GTCGGTGGCGCTGGGCTCGTCGGTGGCGCTGGGCTCGTCGGTGCCGAGGTCCCGGAGGATCTCCTCGATCCGGTTCGCCGACCGGCTGACCACGTCGGCGTGGAACGACAGGATCGGCGTGCGACGCATGTGCGTCTGCCGGTTGACCGCGGCCTGCAGCCGGGCCCGGTGCTCCTCCAGGACCTCGAGGACCACGTCGTCGGCGGCCTCCAGGTCGGACCAGTGGACCTTGGCGTGCTCGAGGCCGGGGTCGACCTCGACCGCGGTCACGGTGAAGAAGCCGAGCCGCTCGTCGTCGATGCGCTCGATCTCCTCGGCCACGATCTCCCGGACGAGCTCGTTGAGGCGGGCCGTGCGCGGGTAGCGGCGGGCGCTGGACTGTCGGCGACGGGCCATGGGCCGAGCCTGCCACAGGCCCCGGGGGCCCGGGCAGCGACGGCGCCGCGCGGTGCGATCAGGCGGTGTCCGCCCAGAAGCGCTCGGTCTCCACGACCTCGACCTCCGGGAAGCTCCACACGAAGCGGTCGACCGCGTCGAGCACCTCGTCGACGTAGCGCGGGGAGCCGGCCACCGCGGCGAAGCCGAGGACGGCACGGTCGTGGACGTCCTGGAGGTCGACCTCCGACGACGCCGCACCGAAGCGTCGGTGGGCGCCGTCGAGGATCGGACGGATGGTGGCCCGCTTCGCCTTCAGGGAGTCGGCGAGCGGGATGCGGACCTCGACTGCGAGTGCGCAGCAGTGGAGCGACACCGGGCGCCTCAGGTGCGCGCGATCTCGCGCTCCTCGAAGGTCTCGATGATGTCGCCTTCCTTGAGGTCCTGGAAGTCCGACAGGCCGATGCCGCACTCGAAGCCGGCGCGCACCTCGGTGGCGTCGTCCTTGAAGCGCTTGAGCGACTGGATCGTGCCCTTCCAGATGATGGTGCCGTCCCGCAGGAAGCGGACCTTCGAGCCTCGGGTGATGACGCCGTCGAGGACCATGCAACCGGCGATCTTGCCGATGCGGGGCACGGAGAAGATCTCGCGCACCTCGGCGTCGCCGGTGACGACCTCCTCGTACTCGGGGGCGAGCATGCCGAGCATGGCCGCCTCCATGTCCTCGAGCACCTTGTAGATGATCTCGTAGGTGCGGATCTCCACGCCCTCGGCCTCGGCCATCTCCCGTGCCTTGCGGTCGGGGCGGACGTTGAAGCCGATGATGGTGGCGTTGGACGCCGCGGCGAGCTGGATGTCGTTCTCGGTGATCGCGCCGACCGCACGGTGGACGAAGGACAGCTTCACGTCCTCGCGCTCGAGCTTGCGGAGCGAGTCCGTCAGCGCCTCGAGCGAGCCGTTCACGTCGGCCTTGACGACCAGGCTCAGGGTGGCGGTCTCGCCCGCCTGGATGGCGGCGAACACGTCCTCGAGCTTGGCCCCGCCACCGGTGGCGGTCGCCTCCCGGCCGAGGTTGGCCAGGCGGTGGAAGTGGTCGCGCTTGGAGGCCACGTCCTTGGCGGTCTTGTCGTCGGGGGCGACGATGAAGGTGTCGCCCGCGTCGGCCACGTCGGACAGGCCCAGCACCTGGACCGGCGTGGAGGGGCCGGCCTCCTTCAGGTTCTGGCCCTTGTCGTCGATGATCGCCCGCACGCGACCCCAGGCCGCACCGGCGACGAGCGGGTCGCCGACCTTGAGGGTGCCGCGCTGGACCAGGATCGTGGCCACGGGGCCACGACCGATGTCCAGGTGGGACTCGAGCACCGCGCCGGCGGCGCGACCCTCGGGATCGGCCCGGTAGTCCTCGACCTCGGACAGCAGGAGCAGGTTCTCCAGCAGGTCGTCCACGCCGTCGCCGGTCATGGCCGAGACCTTGGTGAAGATCGTGTCGCCGCCCCACTCCTCGGGGATGAGGTCGTGCTCGGACAGCTGCTGCATGACCCGGTCGGGGTTGGCCGCCTCGAGGTCCATCTTGTTGACGGCCACGATGATCGGCACCTCGGCCGCCTTGGCGTGGTTCAGCGCCTCCATCGTCTGGGGCATCACGCCGTCGTCGGCGGCCACGACCAGGACGACGATGTCGGTCGCCTGGGCGCCACGGGCGCGCATGGCGGTGAACGCCTCGTGGCCCGGGGTGTCGATGAAGGTCAGCAGGTTGCCGTCCTTCTCGGCCTGGTAGGCGCCGATGTGCTGGGTGATGCCACCCGCCTCGCCGGCGACCACGTTGGCCTCGCGGATGTAGTCGAGCAGCTTGGTCTTGCCGTGGTCGACGTGACCCATGATCGTGATGACCGGGGGCCGCTTGGGCGTGCCGTCGTCGTCCTCGTCGGACTCGCCGAGGAGCTCGTCGACGCCGAGGCGCTTCTGCAGCTCGACCTCCTGCTCCTCACCGGGGTCGACGAGGCGGACCGTCGCGCCGAGCTCGGCGGCGAACAGCTCGATCATGTCGTCCGACAGCGACTGGGTCGCCGTGACCATCTCGCCCTGCTCCATGAGGAAGCGGACCACGTCGGACGCGTTCCGGTTCAGCTTGGGGCCGATGTCCTGGGGCGTCGAGGCGCGCTCGATGATGACCTCGCCGTCGGGGACCGGGGCCTCCTTCGGGGTGAAGGAGGGGGCCTCGAGCGGCTGGAGCTCCTCGCGGTTGCGACGGCGACGTCCGCCGCGGCGCTTCGGTGGGCGGCGTCCGCCACCGGGGCCGGGGCGTCCACCACCAGGACCGCCGCCGGGGCCGCCGCCGGGACGGGGGCCGCCGCCGGGGGGCGGCGGGGTGTACCGGACCGCGCCGGCGCCACGACGGGCGGGGCGGTTGCCGGGACCGGAGGGGGCGGGGGCGGGACCGCGGCCACCCGCGCCGGGGGGCGGCGGGATCGGCTTGCCCGACCGGGACACCATGGGACCCGGGGGCGGCGGGATCGGCTTGCCGGACGCCGACTTGGGCGGCGTCTTCGGGCCGGGCTTGGCACCGGGATCGGCGGCCGCGGGAGGGCGCGGGGCCTCGCTCGGCTCGCGCCCCTCGGCCGAGGCGGCTGGTGCGGCGGGCGGCGGGGCCGGAGCCGGGGGCTTCGGCGCAGCCGACGGCGGCTTCGGGGCCTCGGCGGCGGGCGGAGGCGTCGGCGCAGCCGGCTCGGCCTCGGCGGCAGGTGCCTGGGCCGGGGGCGGCGTCGGCGCGCTGGGCGGCGGGGTCGGCGCGCTCGTCGGGGGCTTGGGCGCCGCCGGGGGCGGCGTGGGCGCCGTCGGGGGCTTGGGCGCCGGTGCGGGCTCGTCGACGGGACCCTTGGGGTCCTGGGTGCCGCTCGAGGTCACCACGCCCGTGGGACGGGCCGTCGGCGGCTTCGGGGCCGTGGCATCGGCGGGCCGGGGCGGGGTGGGTGCCTCGGCGGCCGGCTTGGCCGGCGGCGGCGTGGGCGCGCTCCCCTGGTCGGCGGCCGGCTCGGCCGGGGGCTTGGGCGGTGCCGGGCGGGGCGGGGCGACGACCTTCTTGGCCACGACCTTCTTCGCCGGGGCGGCCTTCTTGGCTGCCGGCTCGTCGCCGCCGTCCGCGTCGCTGCCACCGTCGTCGGTGCGCGGCTCGCGGATCAGTCCCTCACGCTCCGCCTTGCGGCGGACGCGATCGGCCTGCGGCTCCACGATGGAGCTGCTGTGGCTCTTGACGCCGATCCCGAGCGAGTTGCACAGGTCGACGGTCTCCTTGTTCTCGAGTCCGAGCTCACGTGCGAGCTCGTACACCCTGATCTTTCCTGCCAAAAGTCTTCGTTTCGCCTTGGGGTTGCGTCGGTGATGTGTCTGCGCTGCGGTGTGGTGAGGTGGGGGGCGCGACCCTTCATCCTCGCGCGTCCTGCTCCCGGCCACGAACCGGCGGTGGCGCGGTCGGTGCCCGGAAGGCCCGATCGAGCGCACGACGGGCCACGGCAGCCTCGAGGCAGACCTCGAGCGAGCCACGGCAGAGCCAGGCGCCCCTGCCCGGGAGTGTACGACCGAACTCGGCCGTTCCCTCGGGTGTCCGGGCCAGTCGGACCAGCTCGTGCTGCTCGGCGGAGCGCCGGCAGCCGATGCAGGTCCGTCGTGGGCTCAGGGCGTCCCGGGGGCCGGAGCGGCCGGGTCGTCGTCGGCCTCGACGGGGGCGGCGGCGAGCGCGGCCTCCTCGGCGGGGTCGGCGCCGGGGGTGGCCGCCGCGACCGGGTCGTCCCCGACCACCACGCCCTCGCCCATCTCGCCGTCGCCGGCGACCTCCTCGGCCGCGTCGGCCAGGTCGGGGGCGGGATCGAGCGGTGCGGGGGCGCCGTCGTCGTCGGGCGCGGTGCCCTCGTCGCCGGGGTCGGCGGCGGGGTCGGGCTGGGCCTGGTCGGTGACCTCGGCCGGGTCGACGTCGGCGGGCTCGTCGGGGGCGTCCTCGCTGGACTCGAGGTACTCCGTCGCCGACACGGCGGGGCCGCCCTCGGCGGGCTGCCAGACCTGCTCGCCGGTCTCCTCGTCCACGACCCACTCGCCCTCGGCCCAGTCCTCGGCCGCGTAGGCGGCCTCGGCCTCGGCCAGCTGGGTCTCGGACTTGATGTCGATGGCCCAGCCGGTGAGGCGGCCGGCGAGGCGGGCGTTCTGGCCCTCCTTGCCGATGGCCAGGCTCAGCTGGTGGTCGGGCACGATCACCATGGCGGTGCCGGTCAGCTCGTCGATGCGGACCTCCTTGACCCGGGCGGGCTGGAGGGCCTTGGCCACGAACTCGAAGGGGTCGTCGGAGAAGGGGACGATGTCGATCTTCTCGCCCCGCAGCTCGGTCACGACCTGGCGGACGCGCGAGCCGCGGGCGCCGACGCAGGCGCCGACGGGATCGACGTTGTTCTGGTTGGAGGCGACGGCCATCTTCGTGCGGTGGCCTGGCTCGCGGGCGCAGGCCTTGATCTCGACGATGCCGTCGGCGATCTCGGGGACCTCGAGCTTGAACAGCTCCAGGATGAGGCCCGGGTGCGTGCGGGACACGACGATCTGGGGGCCCTTGGCGGTCTTGCGGACCTCGACGATGTAGGCCTTGAGGCGGGCGTTGTTCTCGGGCCGCTCGTGGGGGACCTGCTCGGCCTGGGGCAGCAGGGCCTCGACCCGGCCGAGGTCGAGCAGCGTGTAGCGGGAGTCGTTCTGCTGGACGATGCCGGTGACGATGTCGCCCTCGCGCCCGGCGTACTCCTCGTACTTCATCTCCCGCTCGGCCTCGCGGATCCGCTGGGTCATGACCTGGCGGGCGGTCTGGGCGGCGATGCGGCCGAAGTTCTCCGGCGTCACGTCGAAGATGTCGCCGACGGGCTGCTCGTCCTCGTCGAGCTCCTGGCCGTAGACCCGGATGTCGAAGGTGGCGGGGTCGATGGTGACCCAGGCGTACTCGAGGGCACCGGGCATCCGCTTGTAGGCGGACTCCAGCGCGTCGGCCAGGGCCGACATCAGCGTGTCGACCGAGATGCCCTTCTCGGCAGCCAGGGCCTGCAGGGCCTCGAACATGTCGGGGTTGCTCATCGTGGTTCCTTCTCGGAGGGCTTCGGCTTCTTGCCGGACGTCGTGCCCGACGGCTTGGACTGGGCGTCGCCCCAGGTGAACACCGTACGGGCCTTGTCGATGTCGGCGATGGCGATCTCGACCCGGCCGACCGGGGTCCCGCTGCCGTCGGGGTCGGCGGCGTCGACGACGATCCGCTCGTCGCCGGCCTCGACCAGGACGCCGCGCACGCGGCGGTCGCCGTCGCCCGGCCGTCGCTTGACGGTCACCTCGGCGCCGACGGCGCCGGCGAAGTGCCCGGGGGTCCGCAGCGTCCGCTCCAGTCCGGGGCTGGACACCTCGAGGGTGTACCCGCCCTGGATCGGGTCCTCCTCGTCGAGGCGGGCCGACAGGGCCCGGGAGATCTCGGCGAGGCTGTCCAGGTCGATCCCGCCGTCGCGGGTGACCGCGACCACGAGCTTGCCGCCGTTGAAGGTGACGTCGTAGAGGTCGGCGTCGTGGGCCTCGAGGATGGGCGCCACGAGGTCGGCGACGAGATCGGTCTTGGCCACGGGCACCTCCTCGGGCGGATCGGCGGTCGGAAAGCGAAGAAGCGTGGGCCGAGGCCCACGCTCCGGTGACGGAAACGGGTTCGACGCCACGAGGGCGCCGGGACGGGGACCCTACCAGCACCGGGTCGGCGGGTGCGCACCCGCCGGCGCGCGGCGCGGGACGAGCGCGCCCGGACGAGACGGCCGGAGCGACCCCCCCGGGGGGTCAGTAGCTGCGGGCGCAGACGGCGACGAGGTCGGGCTCGTCCTCGTCGGCCGGGACGGTCCCGTCGGCGCGCTGGATGCAGCGGACGGTCACCGACCGCTCCCCCAGCGCGGCCTCGGCGTCGCGCACGACGTCCCAGGGCACGAGGGCGAAGCCGGTCGCCGCGGCCTCGAGGACCTCCTCGACGGTGGCCACGGTCGCCGTGCGCTCGGCCCGGAACGCGGTGGCCTCGGCGAGCAGGTCGGCCTGGATCTCCTCGAGCAGGGCGGGGAGGCGCTCGGCGAGGCCGGCGAGGGGCACGGGGGTCTTGTCCCCGGTGTCGCGGCGCACGAGCACGGCCTGGCCCTCGGCGAGGTCGCGGGGACCCAGCTCGAGGCGCACGGGCACGCCCTTGAGCTCCCAGTCCGTGCTGCGCCGGCCGAAGGGGGTGGCGGTGGCGTCGTCGAGGCGGACCCGCACGCCCGCTGCGGCGAGCTCGTCGGTCAGGGACCGGGCGGCCTCGACGACGCCGTCGTCGTCGCGGATGACGAGCACGACGGCCTGGACGTGGGCCAGGCGGGGCGGGATGCGCAGGCCGCGGTCGTCGCCGTGGCACATGATGAGCCCGCCGACCATGCGGGTCGAGGTGCCCCACGACGTGGTCCAGCAGTGCTGCTGGGCGTTGTCGGAGTCGAGGTACGTGATGTCGAAGGCCCGGGAGAAGTTCTGGCCCAGCTCGTGGCTCGTGCCCATCTGGAGCGCCTTGCCGTCGCGCATCATCGCCTCGCAGGCCATCGTGTTGATGGCGCCGGCGAAGCGGTCGTAGGAGGGCTTGATGCCGAGGTGCAGCGGCATGGCCAGCACCTCGGTCATGAAGTCGGCGTAGGCCTCGTGGAGGATCCGCGTGGCGTAGGCCGCGGCGTCCTCTTGGGTGGCGTGGGCGGTGTGTCCCTCCTGCCAGAGGAACTCGGTGGTGCGCAGGAACAGGCGGGGGCGCAGCTCCCAGCGCACGACGTTGCCCCAGGCGTTCAGCAGCAGGGGGAGGTCGCGGAAGGACTGGACCCACTTGCCCATGTACTCGCCGATGACGGTCTCCGACGTGGGCCGGACCACCACGGGCTCCTCGAGCTCCTTGCCGCCGCCGTGGGTGACCACGGCCAGCTCGGGGCTGAAGCCCTCGACGTGCTCGGCCTCGCGGGTCAGGTACGACTCGGGGATGAACAGCGGGAAGTAGGCGTTCTCCGCGCCGCAGGCCTTGATGCGGGCGTCCATCTCGGCCTGCATCCGCTCCCACAGGCCGTAGCCGTAGGGGCGGATGACCATCGTCCCGCGCACCGGTCCGTTGTCGGCCAGCTCGGCCTTGTTCAGCACGTCCTGGTACCAGCGGGGGAAGTCCTCCGACTGGGGCGTGAGCACGGGCGCCTTCTGCTTGGCCATGGCGTCGCAGGTTAGGGACCGGCGGGTCCGGCGGCCGGATCCGTTCGCCCGGGCCGCCGCGCCCGGACCCGGACCTACTCGGCCACGCCCTTGGGCGCCCGCTGCTTCATGAAGCCGAACAGGTAGCCGGCGACGCGGC
>CAZCEZ010000051.1:0-4353 GCA_964497795.1 uncultured Acidimicrobiaceae bacterium
GGAGCACGCCGGCCTGATCCAGACCGTGCGCTCCGTCGGCTACCGCTTCGGCCAGTCCCGCTGGATGGGCTGAACCCGTCGGCGCCTCCTCGCTCCGCTGCGGGGGCGCCAACGTGTGCACGGAGCAGCCGGTCACGTCTCGTCCGACCGGTCGCCCGGCGGCTCCCTCCGGGCCTGCGTGGGCAGCCCGGGACCCGGGCCGACCTAGCCGTTCAGGTCGATCAGCTCGGAGCCCTCGTGGCGGGCGTCCGCGTCCTTCTGCTCGAAGAAGCCGATGATCGCCGAGCCGAGGGCGCCCGACATGAGGACGCTCACGGGGATGACGGCGACGAGGACGACCACGATGATGGCGGCTCCGATCATGGTGCGAGGCTAACGCCGCGCCGGCGGGGTCGACGAACGTCGGGCCCTCAGGGGCGGCGGACGGCCATCGCCTCGATCTCGACGCGGGCGCCGATCGGCAGGGCGGCGACGGCGACGGCGGAGCGGGCGGGCCGGTGCCCCCCGGCGAGCTCGTCGAACGCGGCCACGTACACCTCGTTCATCTCGGCGTAGTCGTCGATGTCGACCAGGAACACCGTGGTCTTGACGACGTCGGCCAGCGACGCGCCCTGCGAGGCGAGCAGGGCGGCGACGTTCTCGATCGCCTGGCGGAGCTCGGCCGCCGTCCCGCCCTCGACCAGGCGCGGCGAGCCGCCCTCGGAGGTCAGGCCGACCTGGCCGGAGGTGATGATCCAGTCGCCGGTGGTGACGACGGGGGTGTAGGGGCCGACGGGCGTGGTCACGGGCCAGACCGTACGCCCTCAGCCCGCCGAGGGGATGCGGGGGAGGACGCCGGTGGGCCAGGCCGGGGGCGTGCCCTGGCCGTGCCAGATCGCCGCGGCCACCGCGGCGAGGACGGCGTCGGACACCGGGCGGGCCGGCCCGTCGTCGTCGAGCACCTCGACCGCGATCGGCGGGGTGTCGACGGCGCGGAGCACGCCGAAGGAGCGGATCGTCAGGTCGTGGACCTCGCCGTCGTCGTCGACGGTCAGGGCCTCGCTGGTGACCCACGACGCAGCCTGGTGGGCGGCGCCGATGCACCACGAGCGGAGGACGACGGCGTCGAGGGGGTCGCCGGCCGCGACCCGGACGGCGACCGTGCCGTCGTCGGCGACGCGGGCCCAGGCCCGGCCGCCGTCGACCGTCGGACCGGACCCGCCCGTCGTCTCGTCCGCCGTCGAGCGGGCCGGGGCCGTGACGGGCCCGAACCAGCCCTCGGCGTCGGGCCCGGCGAGCACGAGCGCGAGCGCGGTGGCCTCGGCCCAGCCGGCGCCCCGGACGGCGCACGACGTCGGCGGGCCGGCGACGTCGACCTCCTCGACGGTCACCAGGGGGAGCGCCGAGCGGATCGCGTCGGCGGCACCCGGGGTGCGGGCGACGCGCACGACGCCGGTGCCGTCGGCCCGGAGGCCGGCGGCGAGCGGCGGGCGCTTCGCCCCGAGCCGGACCGTGTCCTCCCGGGAGGCCAGCGCCCGCACGGGCCCGCCGCTCCGGTCGGCCAGGGCGCGGGCGGCGGTGGCGACGTCCAGGCTGCGGTCCCGGTCGACCTTGCCGCCGAACGCGCCCCCGTTGGCGAGGGGGTCGGCGGGGGTGCCGCCCGGCTCGCACCAGGAGGCGTCGGTCTCGAGGTAGGCGGGCTCGATCCACGAGGTGGCCAGCACGAGGTCCCAGTCGCCCTCGGGCACGGCGATCGGCGGGGCGGCGTCCTCCGTGGTCCGCCGGCCCTGGACCTTGCCCGCCGCCCGCCGGGCCTCGGCCAGGGTCGCGCCGAGCGCCCAGGCGTCGGGGTCGTCGTCGGCCCGGGTCCCGCCGTCGTGGACCCGCACGGCGACCGGGGTGCCCATCGGCGCGTCGTCGTCGGCGAAGCCGGCCCGGCCGAGGGCCACGTCGGGCCCGACCCGCTGGGGGGTCCCGGCCTCGAGGGTGGCCCGGGCCGTGGCCGCCTCGAGGTCGCGGCCTCCCGCCGGTGCGGGGGTGCCGGCCACGGCCACGTCCCAGGCCTCGACGATGGTCTGCCACCCGGTGCAGCGGCACAGGTGGGCGAGCAGCGACTGGCGCACGGCGGCGTGGTCGGCGTCGGGGTCCCTGGCGGCGAGCCCGGCGAGGCGCACGACGATGCCCGGGGTGCAGAACCCGCACTGCGAGCCGCCGGTCGCGCACAGGGCCTCGGCGAGCTCGGTGGCCCCGGGGCCGTCCCCGTCGGCGGCCCAGGCGTCGAGGCCGTCGACGGTCGTGACCGACCGTCCCCGCACCCGCCGCACCGGGGTGACGCAGGCGACGCGGGGCGCGCCGTCGACCAGCACCGTGCAGCAGCCGCACTGGCCCTGAGGGGAGCACCCGTCCTTGGGCCCCCGGACCCCGAGCTGGTCGCGCAGGACGCCGAGGAGGGAGTCGGTCGGGTCCTCGACGACGACCTCGGCGCCGTCCACGGTCAGGCGGATCGGGTCGCCGGCGGGGGAGGCGGTGGGTCCGGGCACGGGGGGTCACACTACGGTCGCGACCCATGGCCGACCGCCTCCTCCCGGCACCCGACCCGACCGCTCCCGGTGCCGGCCGCGCACCCGGACGCCGGCGCTTCCTCGCCCGGGCCGGCGCGCTCGGTGCCGTGGTCCTGGCCGGCCCCGTGCTCGCCGCCTGCGGCGACGACGGGGACGGCGCGACGGCCGACGGCGACGGCGCTGCCGCGGGCGACCTGCCCGAGGGGATCGTCGGCGGCCTGGGCGCGGCCCGCTTCTTCGGGCCCTACTACCGGCCCGAGCGCCCGGCACGGGTGCCCTTCGGCCTCACCGACGACGAGGGCCTCCTGCCCGCCGAGCTGTCGCCCGACGTGGTCACCGTGTCGGTCCGCTCCCCGTCGGGCGAGACGCTCGTCGAGGGCGTCGAGGCCGCCTTCCTGGGCGACGGCCTGCCCCGGGGCTACTACGTGTTCGAGTTCACCCCGGACGTGCCCGGCTTCCACGACGTGACCGTCGACGTCGACGGCAGCGAGGTGGTCACGCAGGTCCAGGTCGTCGAGGCCGACGACCCCGTGGCCAGCGCCATCGTCGGTCCCGGCGACGCCCTGCCGGCGCTGGCCACGCCCACGGTCGACGACGCCCGCGGGGTGAACCCGATCTGCACCCGGGAGCCCGACTGCGACCTGCACGGGCGCACCGTGGCCGAGGTGCTCGAGGCCGGAGAGCCCTTCGTCCTGCTCGTGGCGACCCCGGCCTTCTGCCAGACCGTGATCTGCGGCCCGGTCCTCGACGTGCTCCTGGGCGTCCTCGACGAGCGGGGCGGGGACGTCGTGGCCGTGCACGCCGAGGTGTTCCGCGAGCCCGAGGCCAACAGCGTGCCGCCGGTGCCCGAGGACTTCGCACCCGCGGTCACCGAGCTCGGCCTCGCGTTCGAGCCGGTGCTGTACACGGTCGACGCGACGGGCACGGTCGTGGACCGCATCGACTACGTCTTCGGCGAGGTCGAGATCCGCGCCGCCCTCGAGCGGCTGGTCGGCTAGGACCGCCGGTGCCCGGGTCCGACCGCACCGCGTCCGCCGGCGCGGGGTCGGCCGCACGTCCCGTCGAGCACGTCCTCGCCGCCGAACCCGTGGCCGAGGCCCGTCGGCTGGCCGAGCGGCTCGGCGCCGTGGTCGCCGCACCGGCCGACCTGCAGGACCCCGATGCCGTGGTGGCAGCGGCCAGGCGCGCCCGCCCGGACCCCGGGCCCCGCGGCGTCGACGCCGGCGTCCTGCACCGGCTGGCCCGCCAGGTCGCGGCCACCGCCCCCGCCGTGCCCCAGGCGCGGGCCCCGGGGCTCCCGGTGCTCCACCCGTCGGCCCGGGCCGCGGCGGCCCGGGCCGTGCTCGTCGCCCGTGAGGCCGAGGCCCGGTCCCACGCCGCGCTCCTCCACGAGCTGGACGCCGCGGTCGGCGGCCGGTCCGGTGCGCAGGACCGCGCTCCGGACGCGGCGGGCGCGACCGCGGACGACGGGACGGCGGACGACCCGCCCGCCCCGGACGGGGGCGCGCCCCCCGGGCCGTGGGAGCCCGCCGACCGCCGGGCGGTGCGCTGGTCGGTGTGCGTCCTGGTCGCCTCCCTCGCCGCCGGCGGCGCGGTCCTCGCCGTGGACGGCGACGTCGTCGCCGTGGCGGCCCCCGCCCTCGCCCTCCTCTACGTGGCCCAGCGGGTCCTCCGGTTCCGGCGGGCCGTGGCCCGCCTCGGTGCCGAGGACGACTTCCGCGCCGGTCTGGAGGCCGGCATCGGGGACCTCTCCGCCGTCGACGACGACCCCGACCGTGACCTCTCCGAACCCGACCCGTCCGAACCCGGCCCG
>CAZCEZ010000051.1:4453-25780 GCA_964497795.1 uncultured Acidimicrobiaceae bacterium
CCCGTCCGAACCCGGCCCGCCCGAACCCGACCCGTCCGAACCCGGCCCGTCCGAACCCGGCCCGTCCGAACCCGGCCCGTCCGAACCCGGGGATCCGGCCCCGGGCCGCGACCTGCGCCTCGGCGCAGCCGACCGCGAGCCCGAACCGGTGCGCGCCGCCCGTCGGCGGCGGGCGGAGGCGGCTGCGGCCCGGGTCGCCGCCGAGCAGCGCTGGCGGAGCCTCGTCGGTCCCGGCGAGCGGCCCGGCGTGCCCGATCCCGTCCCGGCTCCCGCAGCCGAGCCGGGGACGCCGTCACCCGCGGTCGAGGTCGCCGAGACCGCCGTCCTGGCCCACGAGCGGGCCGTCGCCGCGTGGCGGGGCCTCCTGTGGCTCCTCGACGAGCCCGTCCGGCACGCCGCCGACGTGGTGGCCGTCGTGGTCGACCTCGAGGCCCGGGGCGTCCTGCCGTCCCCGCCGACGGTGGTCGTGGCCGACCCCGGCGGGATCCTGGACCCCGGGCGAGCGGCCCCGGACGCGACGAGGACGCCGGCGCTGGGCGCCGACGTCCGGGTCGTGGTCGTTGGGCCGGACCTCCGCCCCGGGGGCGGGGAGCCGGTGGCGGCTCCGGGCTAGGAGAAGCTGGAGCCGCAGCCGCAGGTGCGCTGGGCGTTGGGGTTGTTGATCGAGAAGCCCGACTCCAGGCCGTCCTTGAAGTCGAGGGTTGCCCCCTCGAGCATCAGGGCGCTGGACGGGTCCACGATCACCTTGACCTCGCCGAAGGTGGCGATGTTGTCGTCGTCGGCCACGTCGGTGTCGAAGAACATCTCGTAGGAGAAGCCCGAGCAACCGCCGGGTCGGACGGCCACCCGGAGGGCGAGGTCGGCCTCGCCCTCGTCCTGGATGAGGCTCTTCACCTTGGCGGCAGCGGTGTCCGTGAGCGTGATCATGACCCCCCAGGCTACTGGTCGGAGTGCCGGGGATGCACCTGCGGAGGCGCGGGCCGGCGCTCAGGCCGGCGAGGCCGCGTGGTCGGTGCGACGGAGGTCGACCCGGCACGGCTCCCGGTCGATCAGGGGGTGGAACCGCTCCACGCGGCACCCCGGTCGGCACGACGCGAAGCCCTCGACCATGCCGGCGTGGATGGCGCACACCAGGTCCGGGTGGGCCTCGGCCAGCTCGCGGAAGGGGCAGTGGGCGAAGGCGATGGTGACCTGGCCGTCCTCCTCGGCACGGGTCGGGTCGAAGCCGAGCTCGCCCTGGCGGGCCTCGAGCGCGTCGAGGTCGTCGGCGCGGGGATCGGCGACCGCCGCGTCGGCGATGCCCTGCTCGAACCCGGCCGCGACGAGCTCGTCCGGGTCCACGCCGGCAGCGGCCGCCACGGTCAGGAGCATGCGGGACAGCATCGGGAACCCGGGCGGCTCGAGGCCGAGCGACGGCGCCCCCTCGGCCAGGGCGAAGCGGTGCTGGGGGCGACCCACCGCACCGGTCGCCGCCGTCGACACCTCCACCAGGCCGGCCTCGCGCATCCGCTCGAGGTGCGGGCGCACGGTGTTCGGGTGGAGGTCGAGGGTGTCGGCGACCTCGGCCGTGGACAGCGGTCGGGGCGCCCGGGCCAGCTCGAGGTAGATCGCGTAGCGGGTGTTGTCGCCCAGGGTCTTCAGGACCTCGAGGCGCGGGACGGGCCCCGCGGGTGCCGCAGCACCCCAGCCGTCGTCCTCGTCGGTCGCCATCGCCGCCCAGGGTACCGGGGGGTGCGGGGCCTTTTCCACGGCCTGGACCGGGAGAATGGGCGGTAGGGTGCGGGCATGCCCGACGAGCCCGCTGCGACCGACGGGCCCCCGCCGACGGGGCCCTCCGACGTCCCCACCGCGGACGACGTGACGCGGATGCTGCGTGGCGTCATCGACCCCGAGCTGGGCAGCGACATCGTCGAGCTCGGGATGGTGCGAGGCGTCGAGATGGTGGCGTCCGAGCCCCGCCACGGCTCAGCGCTCACCGCCGTGGTGACGATCGCGCTGACCACCTCGGGCTGCCCGCTGCGCGCCCAGATCCAGAAGGACGTCCGCACCCGGGTGCAGGCGCTCCCCGGCATCGACTTCGTGCGCCTGGCCTGGGACGAGATGAACGACGAGGAGCGGGCCCGGGCCATGGAGCGGGCGCGCTTCAACGTGTCCCAGCGCGAGGAGGACTCCTCGGTGGGTCCGCGGACCAAGGTCGTGCTCGTGTCCTCGGGCAAGGGCGGCGTCGGCAAGTCCTCGGTCACGGTCAACCTCGCCGCCGCCATGGCGGCCCGGGGCCTGACCGTCGGGGTGCTCGACGCCGACATCTGGGGCTTCTCGGTGCCCCGGCTCCTCGGCGTGTCGGGCCGGCTCGAGGGTCGCGAGGTCGACGGCAAGCGCTACATGGTCCCCAACGAGCGGAGCGTGCCGAACCCCGACGGGGCCGACGGCACCCTGCGCGTGGTGTCCATGGGCTTCCTCGTCGAGGACGAGCAGTCGGCGCTCATGTGGCGGGGCCTGATGCTCAACCGGGGCGTCCAGCACTTCCTCCAGGACGTCTGGTGGGGCGACGACCTCGACTACCTGCTCGTCGACATGCCCCCGGGCACGGGCGACGTCCAGATGGGCGTGGCCAAGCTGATCCCGCGCTCCGAGGTGCTCGTCGTGACGACGCCCGCGGTCAACGCCCAGAAGGTGGCGTCCCGGGCGGTGTCGATGTCGCGCAAGAACTTCCTGCGCGTCGCGGGCGTGGTCGAGAACATGAGCGCCTTCGTCTGCGACCACGGGGGCCGCTACGAGCTGTTCGGCTCCGGGGGCGGCGAGGCCCTCGCGGAGTCCTCGGGCACGCCGCTGCTCGGCCAGATCCCGCTCGAGCCCTCGGTGTCCCTGCAGGGCGACGAGGGGCGGCCCGTCGCCCTCGGCGACGGCCCGGCGGCCGAGGCGTTCCGCGCCCTGGCCGAGGTCGTCGTGACCGAGGCCGTGCCGCTGGCCGACATGGCCGGGTGCTCGGCCCGCATGCTCGACGCCGCCGTCGCGGCGCTCGACGACGCCGGCCTCTGAGCGTCGCCGCCCCGGGTCGGGCCAGCGTCGGAGGCGACCGGAGGCGCCCGGGGACGCGGCCGCAAGCCCCCGGAGACGCGGTCGAAGGCGCCCGGAGACGCAGCTGACCCCGCCGTCCACGTGCCCCCCAGCACCGGATCGACGGGGTCAGCAACGAGGGGAGCGGCGGACTCCGTCGCGGGCAGCCCTCCCGGCTGGCACCCGTCGCCCCTCGGTCGTGGCCGCCATGGGCGGCTCGGGCTACACGATGCCCGCGGGCCGGAGCAGGGGCCATGACCCGATCAGGTCATTTGTGTCAACGCAGTCACCGCCCGACGGTGCCCGGCGCAGCCGCCCGGGTGGGTGACGGGGCTCAGGCCCTGGCCCGGAGCCGGATCGTGAAGCGGGCCCCGCCCCGGGCCGGCGCCTCGTGGTGGATCCGGCCGCCCATGGCCTCCACCAGGCTGCGGGCCAGCGGGAGGCCGATCCCGGACGGGCGGTCGCGGAGGCGGTCGTCGACCGCCGTCGGGCGGATCGCCGAGAAGAGCCCGTCGACCTCGTGGAGGGGGACGCCGGGGCCGACGTCGGCCACCACGAGCTCGACGAGGTCGTCGTCGAGCTGCCGGGCCCGGATCGTGACGGGCGGCTCGCCGTGGCGCAGCGCGTTCTCGACGAGGTGGGCCACGACCTGCTCCAGGCGGCGGCTGTCGCCGACGACGGAGATGCCGCTCGGCACGTCGAGGTCGACGTCGGCCGCCTCGGGGCCGTCGGCGCCGACGAGGCGGAGGGCGGCCTCGCACGCGTAGCGGAGCTCGATGTCGCGGGTGACGAGGGTGAGGCTGTCGGCCCGGATGCGCGACACGTCGTGGAGGTCGTCGGCCAGGCGGGCGATCCGGTCCGACTGGAGGTGGATGGACCGGCCCATGTTGGCGATCCGCTCGCGGGGCAGCTCGTCGGCGTGCAGCTCCAGGGTGACGCCCAGGCCGAGGACGGCGGCCAGCGGCTGGCGGAGCTCCTGGGTGATGAGGGCGAGGAAGTCGTTCTTCTGGCGCTCGAGGGTCCGCTCGGCCGTGACGTCGCGGATGATCCCGTCGTAGCCGACGGCCTCGCCCTCCTCGGTCCGCTCCGAGACCTGGAGGAGGATCTCGCGGCGCACGCCGTCGGCCCGCAGCACCGTCACCGGGGTCCACCCCTCGGTCGGGGTCCGGTACACCTCGAGCGGCGTGCCCGGGTCCTCGGGTGGGAGCAGCTCGGCCATGTCCCGGCCGGCGACGTCGGTGGCGGTCCCGTGCCCGGACAGCTGGCGCAGCATCGGGTTGGCGTAGAGGACCGAGCCGGTCAGGTCGACCTCGTAGACGCCGGAGGCGGAGTGCTCCACGACGTGCTCGTAGCGGGCGTAGGCCTCCTGCTCGCGGGTCAGGACCACCGACCACCAGCCGCGGGCCACCGTGTCGGTGAGCCGGTCCAGGACCGGGAGGACCCTCGTGAGCACGACGGCCAGGGCCAGGCCCCACTTGCGGCCCAGCTCCTCGGCGGCGCTGACCGCGGCCTGGACCAGGAGGTCCCGGCTGATCCGCAGGGTCATGAGCACCTGGGGGAGCGGTGCGCCGGCGAAGGCGGCGGCGCCGCCGGCTTCGGCCAGGTCGCTCAGGAGGTCGTCGTCGGAGGAGTCGGCCCGGGTCACGGCCAGGATCGCCTCGAAGCGGGCCCGGGCCTGGCCCTCGAAGTGGCTCCGCTGGCGGGGGGTCCACGCCGCCGCCTCGGGGAAGACCCCGCCGACGATGTCGGCGGTCCGCCGGGCCATGTCCTCCACGCCGGCCTCGAGCGCGTCGAGGATGTCGTCGGCGCCGGAGTCGGCGCCGCCGAGGTCGCCCAGCAGGTCGGCCACGGTGTCGCCGGACCCCGCGGCGTTGCGGGCCTGGAACGCCTTGAGCTCGCTCAGGGGCACCCGTGCGCCGTCGTCGACGCGGAGGTAGCCGGCGTCCACGAGCGCCTCGACCCCGGAGACGGGGAGCCCGAGGACACCTGCGGCCTCGGGGACGGTCACGAGACGATGCCCCACGGGGCCTTGGTTCGACGGAGGGGCCCCCGACTCCTTCGCGGATGCGCGGACAGCCGGAGCCCCTCGGCCCCGGCGGCGGTCAGCCCCCTGCGCTCCAGGCGCCCTCGGCGTCGTCGCCCGTCACGAGGCCCTCGGCGGCGAGCTTGGCGAGGTGGGCGTGGACCGACTGCCGGGCCCGGGGGACCAGGTCCTCGACCAGACCGGGGTAGAGGGCGTCGACGATGGTCGGGATGGTGGTCGTGCCCGCGTCGCGCACCGCGGCCAGCACCTGGGCCTCGCGCTCGCGGCGGTGGGCCAGGTACGCGTCGATGCGCTCGTAGGGGTCGGCGATCACGTGGCCGTGGCCGGGGGCGATCGCCCGGAGGCGCTTGAGGGCCCGGACCTTCTCGAGCGAGGCGAGGTAGTCGGCCATGTCGCCGTCGGGCGGTGCGATCACGACCGTGGAGCCGTCCATGACGTGGTCGCCCGTGAAGAGCGTGCGCTCCTCCTCGAGCAGGTAGCAGAGGTGGTTCGACGCGTGGCCCGGCGTGTGGATGGCCCGCAGGCGGAACTCGGTGGTGTCCACGGTGTCGCCGTCGGCCAGGAAGCGGTCGACCGGGACGTCGTCGCGGTCGTCGAAGGCGCACACCTCGGCGCCCGTGCGGGCCTTGAGCCGGGCCGTGGCCGGGGCGTGGTCGGGGTGCGTGTGGGTCAGCAGGATCCAGCGGATCCGGTCGCCGCCGCAGCCCGCCACCGCGTCGACGTGGGCGTCGGTGTCGGGGCCGGGGTCGATCACGGCGATCTCGTCCACGCCGGCCAGGTAGGTGTTCGTGCCCGGCCCGGTCATGTGCGAGGGGTTGTCGGCCACGACGCGGCGGATGTACGGGCTGACCGCGGAGGGGACCTCGTGGACGATCGGCTTCGGCTCGTCGGTCTCGGCGTCGCGGTCGGTGGCGCCCATCAGCCCTCCCCGCCCTGGACGCCCCGCGCCGCCACGAGGGCGCGCAGGCCGGCCAGCGCGTCGGCCGCCGTGGCGTGGCGGGCGAGCAGCTCGAGGTTGGCGACGGTCGGTTCGATGAGGTCGATCCGCCCAGCCTGCCAGTCGGCGAGGGCCGCCGTGGGCTCCCACCAGGCGGCGTCGACCGCCTCCCAGCCGTCGGAGGAGGCGCGCTGGCCCGGCGGCGTCGCGGCGACGAAGAAGCGGGCGTCGTAGCGCCGGGGCGACCACGCCGGCGTGATCCAGCGCGACAGGTAGACGACGTCGCCGAAGGGGAGGCGGAGGTCGTGCTCGGCGCACAGCGCGGCGAGGTGGCGGCGTCCGGTCTCGACGTCGACCCGGAGGCGGTCGATGTCGGCGAGGACGGGGTGGTCGGGGCGGACCGGCCGGCCGTCCGGTCCGTGGGCGAGCAGGACGCCGGCCTCCTCGAGCAGCTCGCGCACGGCGGCCGCCCACCAGGCGAGCCCGCCCCCGGGGACGCCGAGGGCCCGACTCGCCGCGTCGTCGTCGAGCCCGTCGACGTGGTCGGCGATGCCGTCGGCGTCGTCGTCCTCGACGGCCCCGCCGGGGAACACGTGCGCGCCGGGGACGAAGGGGGTGTCGCCCGACCGCCGCAGCAGGAGCACCTGGAGGGGCGGCAGGTCGGGGTGGGGCCGGGCCCGGTCCCGCAGGAGCATCACCGTGGCGGCCGGACGGGGGGTGACGGGCTGCTCGGCGGGGGCGGGGGTCTCCGGCGTCGGGGCGCTCATCCGAGCTGCGGCCGGTCGGGGCCGCCGGACGGGTCGTCGCCCTCGTCCCGTGCGTCCGGCCCGGTGGTCCCCGGCCCCCAGGACCCGGACTCCCAGGAGTCGGCGTCCCACACGGTGCCCGGGCCGCGGCCCGCGGGATCCCGACCGGGCCCGAACGGGCCGCCACCGGGGCCCGAGGCGAAGCCCCGGGTCACCACGATCGGGCCGTGCCGTCGGAAGCGGGACTTCAGGCCGCCCCGGATCACGGCCCTCGACGGGGGCGCGAGCAGGAGGACCCCGACCGCGTCGGTGAGGAAGCCGGGCGTGAGCATGAGCGCGCCGGCGAACAGGATCAGGATGCCGTCGACGAGGGCGTTCGTCGGGACCTCGCCCCGGGCGACCTGGGCGTTGGCCCGGCCCAGGGCGCCGAGCCCCTCCCGCTTGACCAGCCAGGCGCCGATCACGCTCACGGCGACGATCCAGAACACCGTGGGCAGGAAGCCGATCGCGTCGGACACCTGCACGAACACGTAGAGCTCGAGGATGGGCACCACGAGGAAGGCCAGGAGCAGGAACCCGAACATCGGAGGACCCACGCTACCGTCGTCCCGATGGCCCCCGACCCCCGCCCCGACGGGACCTCGCCGCCCCCCGCCCGACCGGCCGCACCGGAGACCGGCGCGGACGACGGCGGGCTGATGCGGCGCATCCTGCCGCGGTCGATCCTCGGCCTGGCCGGGCTGCTGTTCTTCATGTCCCTGGCCTCGGCGTTCTCGGGCGCCGCCCTCTTCGCCTACTACCGCTTCGAGCTCGACGACACCCGCGAGCGCGTCGCCGACGTGGAGTCGTCGATCGCCGACGACGTGATCGCCGCCGAGCAGGTCATCGAGGCCGAGCGCGAGGAGACGCTGACCGAGATCGAGCAGCTGCTCGCCGAGCTCGAGCAGTTCGCCGCGTCGAGCCTGACCGTGACCGAGGTCCTCGACGGCGTCCGCGACTCGATCTTCCTCGTCACGTCGCTCGATCCGGACGGCCAGCCCTCCGTGGGCACCGCCTTCGTGCTGTTCTCCGACAGCGAGCGGTCGTTCCTGCTGACCTCGTACCAGACCGTCCGGGCCGCCACGGTCCAGCCCGGGCCCGGCATCGAGGTGCGGGGGACCGGTGGCCAACCGGTCGGCGTGTCCCTCACCGGGTGGGACGAGGGCCGCGACCTCGACCTGCTCGTGGCCGAGGACGCCCCCAACCTGCCGGCCGTCACCCTGGCCGATCCCTCCGCGCTGCGGCCCGGCGACCGGATCTTCGCCGTGTCCGCCCTCGGCGGCTCCGGCGGCTCGGTGGTCCAGGGCCAGGTGGCCGACGTCGCCTCGAACGCCGTCCAGCACGACGCGCAGATCGGGCCGCAGTTCCAGGGCGGCCCGCTGCTCAACGGCGACGGCGAGCTGGTCGCCATCTCGTCCCGCCGCTACGCACCGCTGGGCTTCGTGCCCGACTCGGTGTTCTTCGGGATCCCGGTGCGCCAGGCCTGCGAGCAGGTGGTGCAGTGCCCGACGAACCTCACCGGCTGAGCGGCGCAGCGCCCGTCGCCCGCGCCGGTCCGGCCCGGTGGCTCAGGGGTCGTCGTCGGGGTCCGGGCCGAAGAAGATGCCGTCGGGGCGGGTCGTGGTCGTGACCGGCGTCGTCGTCGTGGTGGTCGACGTGGAGGTGGTCGTCGTCGGGGCCGGCGGTTCGGGCCGCTCCATCGACTGCACGTAGGGGCCGCCGCTGCCGGTGGTCGCGATCCGCTGGGGCGAGCCGGGGCCGAAGCCGCGCCGCTCGCGCTGGGTCTCCTCGTCGGCCACGTCGCGGATCGGCGCGGGTTCCCCGAAGTCGGTGACGGGCACGTCGGTCAGGGCCTCGGTCATGAACCGCTTCCACGCCGTGGCCGGGAACGAGCCGCCGGTCAGGGCTCGGCCCTTGACCCGGATGGTCCGGTACGGGGTCGGGTCCCAGCCGACGAACACCGCCGTCGACAGCGTCGGCGTGTACCCGACGAACCAGCCGTCGTTGTTGTCCTGGGTCGTGCCGGTCTTGCCCGCCGCAGGCCGCCCGATCGAGGCGCCCCGGGCCGTGCCGGACGTGATGACCCCCTGGAGCACGTCGGTGACGTTGTCCGCCGTGCCCTCGGTCAGCACCTGGTCGCCCGCAGGGGTCGAGCGGTCGACGACGACGTCGCCGGCCGGGTCGAAGACCCGCACCACGGGCGTCGGCGGGACCCGGACGCCGTCGTTGGCGAACGTGCCGTAGGCCGAGGCCATGCCCATCGTCGACACGCTCCGCGTGCCGAGGGCGATGGCGAGGCCCGAGCCGTCGACGGACGGCTCGATCTCGGGGATCTGGAGGCCGAGCTCGTTGGCGAGGTCGACCACCTCGTAGGGGTCGACGGCCTGCATGAGGCGCACGAAGACCGTGTTCACCGAGGCGTGCATGGCCCGGCGCAGCGTCATGTTCCCGAAGACCGCACCCCCGTAGTTCTTGGGGGAGTAGTCGCCGATGGTCAGCGGCCCGCCGGAGTAGACCGCATCGGGCTGGATGCCCTGCTCGAAGGCCGTGGCCAGCACGAAGGGCTTGAACGACGAGCCGGACTGCTTGCCGGGCGATCCGGCCCCGCGGATCGCGATGTTGGCCTGGCTCGTGCCGAAGTCCCGGCCGCCCACCATGGCCCGGACGTAGCCCGTCGGGGGCTCCACGGACGTGATCGACATCTGCAGGGTGGAGGTCCGCTCGGCGCCGGTGACCGGGTCGACGGTGACCTCGTCGGGCACGTCGGCGATCGTCTCGGCCACCGCCGCCTCGGCCGCGGCCTGGGCCCGGGGATCGAGCGTGGTGAAGATCTGGAGCCCGCCCGTGTACAGCAGCTCGTCGCCCCCCAGCTCCTCGGTCAGCCAGGCGGTCAGGTACTGGATGAACCAGGGGTAGCGGGCGGAGGCGACCTCGCGGCTGCGGATGACCGTGGCCGGTCCGGGCGGCGGCCCGGTCTCCTCGAGCCACAGCGGGCGGGCCACGGCCTCGGCGTGGGCCTCGGGCGTGATCATGCCCTCGCCGAGCATGGCGTCGAGCACGCTGACCCGGCGGATCTCGGCCGTGCCCAGGTCGGCGCGGGGGTTGAAGCGCGACGGGGCCGGGATGACGCCGGCCAGCGTGGCGGCCTCGGACAGGTCGAGGTTGTTGACCGGCTTGTCGAAGAAGACCTGGGCGGCGGCGCCGATGCCGTAGGCGCCCTCGCCGAAGTACACGATCGACAGGTACTGGTGGAGGATCTCCTCCTTGGTCAGGGACCGGTCGATCTGGGCGGCGAGCACGGCCTCGCGGACCTTGCGGGAGATGGTGCGGTCGGAGCCGACGCCGTAGGCGTTCTTGGCCAGCTGCTGGGTGATCGTCGAGCCGCCCTGGGCGAGCTCGCCCTGGCGGACGTCGGTGATCAGCGCTCGGACCGTGCCGCGGACGTCGACGCCGGAGTGGCCGTAGAAGTTCCGGTCCTCGGCGGCGATGACCGCGTCCTTGACCACGTCGGGGACGTCGCCGGGCTCGACCGGGATGTTCTGGTCGAACTGCTGGTACGTGTGGATCAGCTCGCCGTTGACGTCGTACACCTGCGAGAACTGGATGGCCTCCAGCTCCTCGGGCTCGGGGATCACCGCCGGCAGCGGGACGAAGAGCTGCGTGGCCAGGACCGTGCCCGCCGCGGCGAGCGGCGTCAGCACCACCACGACCAGGAAGGCGAGGCCGACCTTGGTGAGGGTGCCGAGGGATCGGAGGGCGCGCATCGCCCCCATTGTCGTCCCTCTCGTCCGGTTCGCGGTAGCGGGTCCTGCGGGCGGGGCCGTCAGGGCTCGGGCGGATCGAGCCGGCCGGCCCGCTCGGCCAGGGCGCCGAGCCGCCGGTCCCAGGCCGCGCCGACCTGGTCCATCCACGCCCGGGCCGCGCCGAGAGGGCCCGGCGTCACCCGCCACCGGGTCTCCCGGCCGACGCGCTCGGCGTGCACGAGGCCGGCGTCGGCGAGGCGGTCGAGGTGCTTGGCCACGGCCTGGCGGGTGACGGGCAGGTCGGCGGCCAGCGTCGTGGCCGTCACCGGTCCGACCCGGGCCACCTCGGCCAGCACGGCGCGCCGGGTGGCGTCGGAGAGGGCGCCCAGGACGGCGTCGACGACGGCCTCGTCGACGGGGCGCGCCCCCGCACCGGCGCCCCTCGGCCGGCGGTCGGGCACCTCAGGCGGTCGCCGGGACCCTGGCCGCCACCAGCAGCGCCCGGTGCTCGAGCTCGACCAGCGGGAGCCCCGCCGGGCGCGACCAGCGCGCCCGGGCCACCGGGGCCAGGGGCACCTCGGTGACGGCGATCCGCGTGCCGCCGGGCAGCGGGGTCAGCTCGACGGCGACCCGGCTCGCGCCCTCGTCGGGGTCGCCGTCCTCGGGCCACCAGCGCCACGCCAGGCGACGCCCCGGCTCGACCTCCTCGACGGTGGCACGACGGCGGGTGCCGTCGGGGTCGGTGAAGGTCCCGCCGCCGCCGGGGACGGGCTCCAGCTCGGTCGGGCCGCCGAACCAGCCGGCCCGCTCGTCGTCGTCGACGAGCAGCTCCCACACCTCGTCGGGCTCGATGGCCACGTCGACGTCGCGCCGCACGGCGGGGGCGTCGTCGGGGGTCTCGGTCGGGTGCTCCTGCGCCATGGGTGCAACCTACCGGTTGCGCGTGTGCTGCGACGCCCGTACCGTGCAGACGTGCAACCAAATGGTTGCGCATCTGTCCGCAGTCCCTCCAGGGAGGCCCAGTGCTCGTCCCCACCGTCATCCAGTCCACCCAGCGCGGCGAGCGTGCCGCCGACATCTACAGCCGCCTGCTCGAGGAGCGGATCGTGTTCCTCGGCACGCCCATCGACGACCAGGTCGCCAACCTGGTCATCGCCCAGCTCCTCCACCTCGAGTCGATCGACCCCGCTGCGGACGTCCGGCTGTACGTGAACTCGCCGGGCGGCGACATGAACGCCCTCTTCGCGATCCACGACACCATGCGGTTCCTGCGCGCCGACGTCTCGACCGTGTGCGTGGGGCAGGCCGCGTCGGCCGCCGCCGTGCTGCTCGCAGCCGGCGCGCCGGGCAAGCGGTACACGCTGCCCAACGCCCGCATCCTCATCCACCAGCCCCACGGCGGGCTCCAGGGCCAGTCGAGCGACATCGAGATCTGGACCCGGGAGTGGGTCGAGATGCGGTCGCGCATGGTGGCGATCCTGGCCACGGCGACGGGTCGCACCGAGGAGCAGGTGCTGCGGGACATCGACCGCGACCACATCCTGCGGGGCGAGGACGCCGTGGCCTACGGCCTGGTCGACCACGTCATCGAGCGCCGCCCGGAGCAGGAGCTCGTGCCGGCTCGGCCGCCGGCGCCGCCCATCGGCTACCAGTAGCCGCCGCGTGCGGGGGCGGGTCGCACGGGTCCCCGTAGTCTCCCGGCGTGGCCCGCACCGACGTCCCCGCCGACCGGCCGCCCTCGGTCGACGCCCTCGCCCGGGCGATCGCTGGGGCCGAGGGCCCCGGCGCCGACCTGCCCCACCCGCTGCTCGTGGACGCGGCGCGCGCCGCCGTCGCCCGGGGGCGGGGCCGACCGGCGGCCGAGGTCGAGGACCTGGCCCGCCACCTGGCCGACGAGCGGGCTCGCACGCTGCTCCAGCCGGTCGTCAACGCCACCGGCGTGCTGCTCCACACCAACCTCGGCCGGGCGCCCCTGGCGGTGTCCACGCCGGGGCGGGCCAGCAACGTCGAGCTCGACCTCGCCACCGGCGAGCGGGGCGACCGCACGGCCCACGCCGGGGCCCTGCTGGCCCGGGCCGTGGGCGCGGAGGCCGGACTCGTCGTGAACAACTGCGCCGCCGGGATGCTCCTCGTGCTCGCCGCCCTCGCCGGGCCGGGCGAACCGGGAGGGCCGGGGCGGGGCGTCGCGGTGAGCCGCGGCGAGCTCGTCGAGATCGGCGGCGGGTTCCGCGTCCCCGACGTGATGGCCCGCTCCGGGTGCCGCCTCGTCGAGGTCGGGACGACCAACCGGACCCGGCTGGCGGACTACCGGACGGCGGTCGACGCCGTGGCCGACCTGGCCATGCTGCTCAAGGTCCACCAGTCGAACTACCGGATCGAGGGCTTCACCGAGGACACGTCGGTGGCCGCGCTGGCCGGGCTCGGGCGCGAGCGCGACCTGCCCGTCGTGGTCGACCTCGGCTCGGGCCTGCTCGACGCGGCCTGCCCCTGGCTCGACGACGGGCCGCCCCCGTGGCTGGCCGACGAGCCCGCCGCCCGCCAGACCCTCGAGGCCGGCGCCGACCTGGTCGTCTTCTCCGGGGACAAGCTGCTCGGCGGGCCCCAGGCCGGGATCGTCCTCGGGTCGGCGGACCTCGTGCGTCGCTGCGCCCGCCACCCCCTCTACCGCGCCTTCCGCCCCGGCGGGCTCGTCCTCGCCGCCCTGCAGGACCTGGCGCTGGCCTACCTCGACCGGACCGCCGACCGCCTCCCGTTCTGGCGGATGGCCACGGCGACCCCCGACGGGCTCCGGGCCCGGGCCGAGGCCCTCGTGGCCGCCGTGCGCGCTGCCGACCTCCCCGGTGGCGCCGACGCCCCGGCCGTGGCCGTGGTCGACACCGAGGCCGTCGCCGGTGGCGGCACCCTGCCCGGGATCCCCGTGCCCAGCGTCGGCGTGGCCGTCGAGGGCGACGTCCGCGACGCGCTGCGGCGCCACCGCCCACCGGTCGTGGCCCGGGTGCTCGACGACCGGACCGTGCTCGACCTGCGCACCGTCGAGCCCGACGACGACGCGGTCGTGGCCGAGGCCCTGGTCCGGGCCCTGGTCCCCGGTGGCGTGCCGACCGGTCCGGCGGCGGGCGACCCCGAGGGCGGCGCCTGACCCGTGCACGTCCTCGCCACCGCCGGGCACGTCGACCACGGCAAGTCGACCCTGGTCCGCACGCTCACCGGCACCGACCCCGACCGCCTCGCCGAGGAGAAGGCCCGGGGCCTGACCATCGACCTCGGCTTCGCCGGGCTCGAGCTGGCCTCGGGACGGCGGGCGGCCGTGGTCGACGTGCCCGGACACGTCCGCTTCCTCAAGAACATGCTGGCCGGCGTCGGGGCGGTGGACGCCTGCCTGTTCGTGGTCGCGGCCAGCGAGGGCTGGAAGCCCCAGTCGGAGGAGCACCTCCGCATCCTCGACGTGCTCGGCCTGCGCCACGGGGTGGTCGCGCTCACCAAGGTCGGTCTCGTCGACGACGACCTGCGCGAGCTGGCCGAGCTCGAGGTGGCCGAGGCCGTGGCCGGCACGTTCCTCGACGGCGCGCCCGTCGTCGGGGTGGACGCGCTCGACGGCACCGGCCTCGACGAGCTGCGGGCCGCGCTCGACGACCTCCTCGCCACCACGCCCCGGGCCGCCGACCACGACCGGCCCCGACTGTGGATCGACCGGTCCTTCGCCCCGGCCGGGGCCGGCACGGTGATCACCGGCACCCTGACCGGCGGCGCCGTCGCCGTCGACGACGAGCTCGTGGTCCTGCCCGCCGGGCGGCCCGTGCGGATCCGGGGGATCCAGCGACTCCACGAGCAGGTCGACCGCCTCGAGCCCGGCAACCGCACCGCGCTGAACCTGGTCGGCGTCGGCCACGACGACGTCGACCGGGGCGACGTGCTGGTCCGCGGCGGGCAGTGGCACCGCACCACGACCGTCGACGCCGCCCTCAGCGTCCTCGCCACGCTGGACCACGAGGTGTCCCGCCGCGGGGCCCACCTCGCCTACGTCGGCTCCGGCGAGCACCCGGTCCGGCTCAGGGTGCTCGGCGACCACCCCCTCCAGCCGGGCGAGACCGGACCGGTCCGGCTGCACCTGGCCACGCCGCTCCCGCTGCTGCCCGGCGACCGGTTCGTGCTGCGCGACGCCGGCCGCGGCGAGACGGTGGGCGGCGGCGAGGTGCTCGACGTCGATCCCGTCCTCCGGGCGTCCCGGGCCCGACCCGACCGGTCCGTCGACCGGGTCGTGGCCGAGCGGGGCTGGATCGAGGTGGACCGGCTCGCACTGCTGACCGGGGAGCGGCGCGAGCCGACCGTGGGTCGCTGGGTGGTGTCGCCCGAGGCGCTGACCGAGGCCCGGGACCGCGTCGCGGCGACGCTCGGGGAGGCCGGGCCGCTCGGCCTCGACCTGGCCACGCTCGACGACCGGGACCGGGCCGTGGTCGGCCTGCTCGACGACGTCGTGGTCGAGGCCGGCCGGGCCGTGCACGCCGACGCCATCGACCCCCTGGACGGACACCCGTGGCTGGACGCCCTCGACGCCGAGCCCTTCCAGCCCCCGCCCCCGCCCGACGACCTCGGGCGTGCCGAGGTGCGCGAGCTCGTGCGGCGCGGGCAGGTCGTGGAGGTCGACGGCGTCGCGTTCTCGGCCGGGGCCGTCGAGGCGGCGGCCGACCGGGTGCGCGCCCTGCTCGCAGCCGAGCCCGACGGGATCACGGTGGCCCAGGTGCGCGACGCGCTGGGCACGTCGCGGAAGTTCGTGCTGCCCCTGCTGGCCCACCTCGACGCCACGGGTCGGACCCGTCGACGGGACGACCTGCGGATCGCCGGCCCGCGCCTGTGATCCCGACCGTCGATCCGGGGCTGTCCGGACCGGCGATCGGCGGGCGGGTGGGATGCCTAGGAGAGCATCGCCTTCCGCTCGTTCTCGCTCAGCCCGCCCCAGATGCCGTGCTGCTCGCGGATCCGCAGGGCGTACTCGAGGCACTCCCGCTTCACCGTGCAGGTCTCGCAGATGGCCTTGGCCCTGCCCTCGCGCTCGAGCTTCTCGTCCTTGCGCTCGAACTGCGCGGGCGGGAAGAAGACCCGGGCCTGCGGACCTCGGCACGCGGCCTTCAGCTGCCACTGCTCGGTCTCGGTGCGGATGACTGCCAGCGTCACGTTGCTCAACCCCCCGGTCGTGGACGTGGGGCGGAACCTAGGTCCGACGACCCATCGGCACAAGATGCATCTTCGCGAGCATCATGCTCGCGTCCGCGATCGATCGGGCGCCGTCGACGGGCCATCCGTGCCCGGAAGGGGTCGCCGTGTCGGGTTCGGGCGCCCGCCGGGCTCAGGTGTGCTGCCGCTTCTCGCGGTAGTCGACGGCCCCGCCCTCGATCGGCTCGACCTCGAGCGTGAGCCCGTCGATGGCCGTCACCCGGATCTCGTCACCGGCGGTGATCGACGTGGCACGGTTCGTGTGGGCGCGCCAGGGGGCGTCGCGCACCTGGACCACGCCGTCCGGGGCGACGTCGGCGAGGGCCACACCGGTCTCGCCGATCATCCAGTCGCGCCCGATGGTCGGGGTGGAGAACCGGGTGCGGACCATGGCCGGCATGCCCGAGAGCATGGCGAGCAGCACGCCCACGATGCCGGCGCCCAGGGTGATCCACGACGGCGGGCCGGTCTCGAACAGGGCGACCGAGCCGACCACGAGGCCGAGCGTGCCCACGCCGGTCCAGAACCGGGGCACGCCCGTCTGCACGTCGACGGCGAACGCGGGGAAGGCCAGGCAGAGCACGACGAGGGCCCAGGTCCGGACGGGGAGCACGCCCAGGCCGTAGGCAGCCAGCACGAGCGAGCCGGCCCCGACCATGCCGGCCACGCCCACCCCGGCCGTGAACAGCTCGAACACGAGGAGGCTGGCCCCGATGACGAGGAGCAGGTAGGCGACGGGCTCGGAGGCCACGGTGTGGAACAGCTGGTCGACGAGGCCGAGCTGGCCGAAGCGGACGGGCGTGACCGGCTCCCGGCGGGCGTCGACGACGCGGGTCTGGACCCCGGGGAGGTCGACGATGAAGTCGCCGAGCACCGGGGCGGCGGTGTCGACGAGGCGCAGCTCGGCGGCCAGCTCGGAGCCGACCACCTCGCCCACCGCGGTCCGTCCGTCGAGGTCGACGCCCTCGGCGAGCTCGGGGGTGACCTCGATGCGGCTGCCGGGGGGCAGGCCGGTGACGGCGGCCGCGGCGGCGAGGCGCACGGCGTCGCCCCGGGCCTCGGAGCCCGACGGGCCGATCCAGACGGCGACGGGGACCGGCGACGACTCGATGGCGGCGACCAGGTCGTCGATGCGGTCGTCGGACACGACCGCGCCGTCGGAGTTCAGCTGCAGGACGAGCGCGGTGACGCCGGCGCCGTCGGCGGCCTCGATCTCCTCGGCCACGAACGAGGTGAGGATCGGGTCGAGGTAGCCGGACACCTTGAGCACCCGGACCACGCCGGGGTCGCCGGAGGGCTCCTCGTCGGGCGCGTCCGACTGCGCGGCGGCGGGCGCGACGAGGGTGAGGAGCGTGCCCAGCACCAGCGCGAGGGCGGCCAGGACCCTGGATAGGGTGGGCCGCGCCCGGCGGAGGGTCGGGCCTCCCTGGACGTCCTGGATGTGGTTGATCGGTGGAACCGACGGAGTACTTCGCTGCATCCCGGTTGCTCATCGTCGCGGGCAAGGGCGGTGTGGGCAAGACGGTGGTGACCGCCGCGCTGGCGCGAGCGGCCTCCCTCGCCGGTCGCTCGGCCCTGGTGGTCGAGGTGGAGGGTAAGTCGGGACTGCCCGCGATGTTCGGTCAGGACGCCGGCGGCCTCGACTACGACGACCGGATCCTGGCCAAGGGCGGTGGCGCCGAGGGCGCGGCGGACGTGCGCGCCCGGACCGTGACGCCCGACCAGGCGCTCATGGAGTACCTGGAGGACCACGGGCTGTCGCGCATCTCCAAGCGCCTGCTCGCGTCCGGCGCGCTCGACATCGTGTCGACGGCCGTGCCGGGGCTGCGGGACATCCTCGTGCTCGGCAAGGTGAAGCAGCTCCAGCGGGCCGGCGAGGCCGACGTGCTCGTGCTCGACGCCCCGGCCGCGGGCCACGCCATCACCTTCCTGCGGTCGGCGCGGGGCCTGCTCGACGCCGTGAAGGTCGGTCCGATCGCGACGCAGGCCCGCGACGTGCTCGAGCTGCTCGAGGACCACGCCCGCTGCCAGGTCCTGCTCGTCACCCTGCCCGAGGAGACGCCGGTGAACGAGCTGGTGGAGACGGCGTCGTCGCTGCGCGACGAGGTCGGCGTGGCCCTCGGCCCGGTCGTGGTCAACGGCCTGTACCCGGTGCTCGCCGGGCTGGACGGGCTCGGGTCGCCCGCCGACGTCGAGGCCGCCGCCGAGCGGGGCGGGACGTCGCTGCGCGGCGCCGAGCCGGAGGCGCTGGCCGCTGCCGCCGACTTCCGCCGCCACCGGATCGGCCTCCAGGCCGAGCAGGTCGCCCGGGTGGAGGAGCGGCTGGCGCTGCCCCGCATCGAGCTGCCGTTCCTGTTCGAGTCCGAGATCGGTCCCGACCAGGTCGACCGCCTCGCCCGAGCCGTGCTCGACGGGATCGCCGCCATCGACGCCGTCCCGGTCACGAGCGCCTGATGGCTCCCACCGGTGCGCCCCTGGGTGCTGCCCCGCTGAACGACGAGGCGACGATGGCCGCCCTCGACGACCTCGTCGCCCACCGCCGGATCCTGGTGTGCTGCGGCTCGGGCGGGGTGGGCAAGACGACCACGGCCGCCGTGCTCGCCATGCGGGCCGCCGAGCTCGGACGTCGTGCCGTCGTCGTCACCATCGACCCCGCCCGCCGCCTGGCCGACGCACTCGGGCTCGACGGGCTCACCGACGCCCCCGCACCGATCGACCCCGCTGCGGCCGGGTCGGGCGACGTGGCCTGGAGCGGCGAGCTGTGGGCGATGATGCTCGACACGAAGTCGACCTTCGACGGCCTGGTCGGCAAGTACGCGGCCGACGAGGAGCAGCACCGCCGCATCCTCGGGAACCGCTTCTACCAGAACATCTCCTCGGCCCTGTCGGGCACGCAGGAGTACATGGCGATGGAGAAGCTCTACGAGCTGGCCGAGGAGTCCGACTTCGACCTCGTCGTCGTCGACACCCCGCCGACGCGCAACGCGCTCGACTTCATCGACGCCCCCCGGCGGCTGTCGCGCTTCCTCGACCACCGCCTGTACAAGATCATCACCGCCCCGAACCGGGGGCTCCTCAAGGCGGTCAACGTCGCGACCCAGACCTTCGTGCGCTCGTTGGCCCGGGTCGTGGGTGCCGACGTGATCGACGACGCGGTGGCGTTCTTCCAGGCCTTCGACGGCATGGAGGAGGGCTTCAAGAACCGGGCCGGCCGGGTCGAGGCGCTGCTGCGCGAGGACGAGTGCGCCTTCGTGCTCGTGGCGTCGCCCCGGCGCGACACCGTCGGCGAGGCCACGTTCTTCGCCGAGAAGCTCGACGAGGCCGGCATCGACGTGCGGGCCCTCATCGTGAACCGGATGCACCCGCGCTTCCCCACCGGCGAGGGCATGGACCTGGCCGAGGCGACCCGGGAGCGGGCCGAGTCGCTCGCCGCGGGGACGGGCTCGGCCTCGGTCGACGACGCCCGACCCATCGCCGACGCCTTCCGGAACCTGGCGGACTTCCAGCTGGTCGCCTCCCGGGAGGAGGACCACCTCGCCGACCTCACCGCGCAGGTCGAGCCGGCGCCCGTGCTCCGGGTGCCGTTCCTGCGCTCCGACGTGCACGACCTCGACGGCCTGCGCGCCATCGGCGCGGCGCTGCACGGCTGAGCCGTCGGGCCCACGCTGCCCGTCCGGGCGGGCGCGTCCCCGCTCGCGCTCCGGCCGCTCGTCGGCGCTCCCGCCCGGCTACGCGTCGCGGAGGGCGGTGGCGGCCTCGTCGACGGACTCGGCCACCGGCACGATCCGGTCGAAGCCGGTGGTGTGGAGGAGGCGGGTCAGCGACGGGCGCGAGCAGGCCACGGCGACCTCACCGCCGGCCTCGCGGGTGCGGCGGATGCCGCCGATGAGGGCGCCGAGGCCGGCCGAGTCCATGAAGGGGACGTCGGAGAGGTCGATCAGCAGGCGGGAGACGTCGGTGACGCTGCCCAGGGCCTCCCGGAACTCGGGGACCGTGTAGGCGTCGAGCTCACCGCTCGGCCGGCACAGCGTGTAGTCCGGCGTGGTCTCGATCGCGATGTCCATGACGTCACCTCGGGTTCGCTCCGGAGGTCCCGCGGAGGGCCCCTCGGCGTCGGAGCGGTTGTGGGCCGCTGGGTTCGGGAACGCTAGCGTCCAGCCCGTGCCGACCGTGCTCATCGCCTCCGACACCGACGCCGTGGCCGACGAGGTCGACGCCGCGCTGGGCGACGACGAGACCACGATCGTCAGGGTCCGGGCCGGGGTCGACGTGCACGCCGCCGTGGACGCCCACCAGCCCGACATCGTCGTGCTCGACCTCCAGATCGGCAACATGGGCGGCATGGCCGTCGCCTCGCACCTGCGGGCCGAGGCCCAGATGGGGCGCCTGCCCGACACGTCCATCCTGATGCTGCTCGATCGCGAGGCGGACATCTTCCTGGCCCGGCGGTCCGACGCCGACGGCTGGGTGGTCAAGCCGCTCGACAGCTTCCGCCTTCGCCGGGCCTTCCGGGCCCTGCTGGCCGGTGACACCTACACCGAGCCGTCGACGTCCCAGACGATCCCGCCGGTCGCCGCCGAGTAGCGCCGGCGCCCGAGGGGCACCGGGCCCGGAACCCGCTGGCGCCTGCGCCCGCAGCGGACGAGCCTGGGGCATGGCCGCCCCCGACGTCCCCGCACCGCCCGCCCGGCCCGTGCCGGCCGGCGACCCCGAGCTCCGCCGCCGCCTGGCCGAGCACCTGCCCGCCTTCGGGCTCGAGGTCCGCACACCGCGCCTGACGCTCCGCTTCGCCGACGACGCCGATGCCCTGGCCCTGGCCGAGCTCGGCGCCCGGGGCGTGCACGACCCCGACGCCCGACCGTTCCTCGTCCAGTGGACGTCGGTGCCGTCACCGCACCTGGAGCGCAACACGCTCCAGTTCCTGTGGCGCTGCCGCGGCACCCTGCTGGACGGCTCGGCCTGGCACCTCCCGCTGGCCGCCGTCGTGGACGGCGAGGTGGTCGGCATCCAGGGCGTCGGCGGCGACGCCTGGTCGGTGACCCGCACGGTGACCACGGGGTCCTGGCTCGGCCGCGCCCACCAGGGGCGGGGCATCGGGCGGGAGATGCGCGCTGCCATCCTCCACCTGGCCTTCGACGGCTTCGGGGCCGCCCGCGCCCTCACCGGTGCCTTCGCCGACAACGCCGCCTCGCTCGGCGTGACCCGGGCGCTGGGGTACCGGCCGTGCGGGGAGCGCTGGCGCGACCGGGACGGCGAGCCGGCCCGCGAGCTCCGCTTCGTGCTCGACCGCGCCGACTGGGAACCGCACCGCCGCGACGACGTCGAGGTCGTCGGGGCCGAGGCGGTCGCGGCCTGCTTCGGTGACGCCCACCCGCCCTACGTGCCGGGCGGATCGTCGGAGACCTGACGGCTTCGATCGGCGCCGGGGGGTCGGTGTACGATGCCCGGTCCCGGCTCCCGGAGCCGGGACCACCGGGTGGTGGCTCAGCTTGGCAGAGCGCTGCGTTCGGGACGCAGAGGTCGGGAGTTCAAATCTCCCCCACCCGACCA